>DUOV01000099.1 GCA_012838615.1 Clostridia bacterium
AGTTATTAGAGGACGTTTTAATCCTTTTGAATGGATGAAAGACCCCAATAGAAGAATGGATTATTATGATTCAACAGCACCAATAAATGCAGTGGATTCGGAAATGCTAAAGGGCTTTGCAGGGGCATGTAACTGGTAAAATAGAATCAACAAATTTACGCAAATAAGGATGAACACTATTTACCATTAAAGACCAATTCCTGTATGATTGAACTGGAAAAAATCAATCATACGGGGAGAGATATATGAAACTAATAGAAGGGTGGCTAATGTATTCTAAAATTCATGAATTGAAGGAACTTAACTTGAATGTCTCCCAAATTGCACGACATGCTGGTGTTTCTCGTAATACAGTTTACAAATTCATTAACATGACACCAACTGAATTCAATCAAGCCTTGGAAAGGAGGAAAACTAGAAGAAAAAAACTCGATGCTTACACAAATGTAGTGCTGAACTGGTTAATGGAATATCCTGACCTATCTTCAGCCCAGGTTTATGACTGGCTCATAGAAAAGTATCCCAGCATTTCGGTCTCCGAAAGAACCGTATGTAACTTAGTCAGACAACTACGAAAGGAGTATGAGATACCCAAAACAGTGTGTAAGAGACAATACGAGGCTATCCCTGACCCACCAATGGGTTACCAGGTACAGGTGGATTTTGGTGAAACAAAGCTTAAAGGCCATGACGGAATCCTATACAGACTATACTTCATTGCCTTTGTGCTCTCCAACTCTCGTCAAAAATATGTGGAGTGGTTAGACCGGCCTTTTACCACAGCAGATTTGATAAGAACCCACGAAAACTGTTTTCAGTATTATGGAGGGATGCCGGTCGAGTTTGTCTACGACCAGGACCATCTCATACTGGTAAGTGAAAACTATGGCGACTTAATATATACTTACGAATTTGAAGCATATCGGCAGCAAAGGAATTTCAAAACTCGGATGTGTAGAAAAGGCGATCCGGAGAGTAAAGGCCGCATTGAAAACGTAGTTGGTTTCGTGAAGAATAACTTCGCCAAACACCGGACTTACTATAACTTGGACAAACTTAACGAAGAATGCCTGGCATGGCTTGAGCGCACTGGAAACGGAAAAAAGCATAATACCACAAAAAAAATACCGGCTAAGGTGTTTTTGGAAGAGAAAAAACACCTTAGGCCGGTACCAACTAGAATAACTATCAAAACCACTACTGATAGTATATCAAGGTTGGTAAAGAAAGACAATACCATTTTCTTTAAAGGAAATCGCTACAGCGTTCCACTTGGAACATATGACGGCACTGAAAAGCAGGTCAAAGTCTCTATTAAAGAAAATGACATCCTGGTAATTACACACAGCGAAACCGGTGAGGAGATTGCAAGGCATCCCCTATGCCATGAAAAAGGGAAACTCATAAAAAACAACAATCACAGCCGTGACCGGTCAAAGGGAATACCGGAATACATAGAAAAAGTAACAAAACTGTTGGGCAATACCACCCAGGCCAGAGAATTTTTAAACAAGATTTATGAGTTTAAACCAAGGTATATAAGAGACCAGCTGCAATTAATAAGTACCAATGTAAAGGGTGTAGATAGCCATACTGTAATTACAGCCCTAAATTTCTGTCACCAAAACAGGCTATACAGTGCCGTTGATTTTGTAGATGCCTTGAGACACTTTGGCTCTCAAAATGCTCTTTTAATACAGGAAGTCGCAAAAAAAGAAGTAGCCATTAATATGCTGGATGAAAAAGATATTCTTAACCTGAAAGTTAGGCCACAAGTTAGAGACATTAAGGTTTATCAACAAATTTTAAGCGAGGAGAAGCCATGCAACAACTAAATACTAAGTTAAAGCAGCATATGAGAACACTGCACATATCAGAAGCTGCCAATATACTTGAAGACGTGCTTTTAGAAGCTGAGAGCAAAAATTTAACCTATCATGAGTTTTTGTACAAACTAATTAGCTACGAAGTGCAAAGACGGGAAGAAAAATCTTTGGAGAGGCGCCTTAAACAGGCTGCCTTTCCAGAACACAAATCTCTGGATGCGTTTGACTTAAATGAGCAAAAATCGCTAAGCAAAAAGCAGCTTAAACAACTAAGGGAGCTTTGGTGGCTGGATCAAGGGTATAACCTAATACTTCTTGGCCCGCCGGGTGTGGGTAAAACCTTTCTTGCTGCCGGGCTTGGATTGGAAGCGGTACATAGAGGCTATAAAGTGAGCTTTATTACCATGGCTGATTTAGTTCAGGTGCTTAAAACCCAGGAAATTACGCGTAAGTCAAAGACTAGATTAAAAAGAATTATTGATTCAGATCTAGTGATTATTGACGATTTGATGTTTTTAGCCATGGACCGTCATGAAGGGAATCTGTTCTTTCAGTTAATCAATAAACTTTATGGTCAATCGTCAGTGATAGTGACCTCCAACAAAGGACCGGAAGATTGGGGTGAGTTACTCGGGGACCAGGCAATAGCAACTGCTATACTGGACAGGCTTATCCACAGAAGCGAAGTGATTAATCTTAACGGTGATAGCTATAGAATCAAGTATAGAGAAACCATTTTTGGAAAAAACTAGGTGTTAAAAGTTATTTGCGTAAATTTGTTCAAAGTTACTTGACGGTCACAATTATTAAAATATAGATGCCAGTTGGGGTAATAGAAAAAATCCTAACTGGCTTTTCTTATGTGCGCCCGGCATGGGCGATAACTTGGCGGTGAAAGTCCGCTGTGGGCTTGGTAGTGGGAACCACTAG
>DUOV01000100.1 GCA_012838615.1 Clostridia bacterium
ATAACAATTGAATTACATTAGAAAAGACTAAACCAGCAGGGAAATTATACCAGCAAAAAAGCTAGAAAAGCCCGTAAAATCGGGCTTTTATAAATTAGGCTAAACTGGATTAAATAAAGATTATAGGACTCAAAATCCAGCGGGGCTCACCCCCCGTGTCGGTTCGACCCCGACCTTCGGCACCAGATATACTGAATTTAGAGATTTACTTGTATTCAAGTTAATCTCTTTTTTGTTTTAAAATTGTTTTTAGATTGAATTGGAAGTAGAATATTGTAAAATTATTTTAAGATTAAAAGTGAATAAAAACTACATCAAAATAACCTAATCTAGGTAAAAGCCGTTTTGTGGAGGAGCTTATGGAGATTAGAGTTAATGATTTTTTTGCTAGAAGAGAACGGATACTGGAAGGTTTAAGCAATTTACTGACTCAAAAAATTGCTCGAGAAAAAGAAAATGCTAGACAAGTTGCTGAAAATCATAAATTGAATGCTTTTGAGGGTTCTAAACTAAAAGCTGACTTTATGATTACTTGTGATTCTTACATTCCAAAAGGATATCACCTTCCGCAGAAAGTAGTTTATATTCGCGATGGAAATAATCATTTGTTAATAGAAATGCCTAGTGAAGTAGCAAGGAATATAGCCCTGAAAGCAGTTGATAAATATATAGGGAATTTTCTCGATGAAAGAGTGTGAATTTAATTTGTGGTATTGCTTAATTATTGTATTTACTTGAACAATACCGGCAGATTATTTTGAAGATAGTGGGAAAAATTGTGAGATGCAGACCAAAGTCTGTTGAAGACCCAGTCTGTATTTTTTATTGTCTAATATTGGTAATCTAAAAAAATAGCTTATTTAAACAAGGAGATGCTTGATTAGTAGCGAAGTTAACTAGGAAACCGTGGAACTAATTTACTTTCTACTACGCCTAATAAATGCCATTTTGTGGAAGGAGGCCTGGCGGTGGAACTACACGAAAGTGAACTTATTTTAAAGTGTAAAAACGGCAACGTCGAGGCCTTTGAAGAATTAGTATTAAAATACCAACGGCAGATATATACCGTTGCCTATCGTTTTATGGGAAATCATGAAGATGCTTCTGATTTAGCTCAAGAAGCATTTATTAAAGCCTATAAATCTATTGATCGTTTTCGAGGTGAATCCTCCTTGAAAACTTGGTTGTATCATATTGTTGCTAACGTTTGTAGAGATGAATTAAGAAAACGAAAGAAAGGACAAGTTTTATCGCTGGATGCGCCCATTTCTACGGAAGAAGGGGAAATAACCAGGCAGACCGAAGACTGGACTTACGCACCAGACCTTATTTATGAAAGTAAAGAAGCTCAGTATTTTATTCAGGAAGCCATAAATCAACTTACTCCTGAATATAAAGAGGTAATTATTCTACGTGAAATACAAGGTTTTAGCTATGAAGAAATTGCCCAACATTTAGGTTGTTCTTTAGGGACTATAAAATCTAGATTGAACAGAGCTCGTAAAGCAATGCGTGATCTTCTAATTAAGCGTCGGGAACTTTTCGTAGACCAGTACCGTCTAAAACAGGTAAAGGGGGGATAAGAGATGGATTGTCATGAAGTGTCAGATTTACTTTCTACTTATATCGATGGTGAGCTGGAACTAGATGAATCAAGGGGGATTACAAATCATTTAAGTGTATGTGCCCGCTGTCGTAAAGAATTGTTTGAGCTACAGCAGACAATTGATTTACTTCATGCATTACCTGATCTAACCCCGCCACCGGATTTATGTCTACGAGTTATGAATCGGCTCAAGGCAGAGTCAAAAAAGAAAGCTTGGTTCTCATTCAAATCCAGGCCTTGGGTTTCTCTTGGCGCTGTAGCTGCAGCAGTTTTACTGTTTGTAGCATCCATTAATGTTATTTCACCTTTTAGAACCCTTCCTGTTGCAACTGAGTCAAGTACTAGAATGGCAGCAGACAGTTTAGATGCCCCAAAAGATACTCTAGCTGAAACCGAGTTGTATCAGTTAGATATTTATAACACTACTGATGATGCAATAGATACTCGTAATTTGAAAAAGGATATCTCAAATTCTGATGAACAAATAGAAGTTAGCCCTGAAGATTTAGAAAAACAATTAATGAAGACTAAGCAAGAAAATGATTTATTGCAGGAGTATTCTTTAAGTGCTGAAACAGATGCTGCTAAAATTTTTCAAAATAATGAGGTTAATAGTACTTCTCAAGAGACAAATATAAATATGGCAGAGTACAATGGTGAAAAAGAGCTGAAAAATCGCAGTTCGAATTACCGAGGTAGGGAAGAAAGCCAGGTGCTCATAAACCAAACCGGGGAAGGTGTTGAAGGGACTGGCCTAGAATATGATATTTTGCTCAAAACTGAGGACACGGACCAGGTTAGTCAGGAGATATGCCAAATTGTATATTCCTTGGGAGGAAATGTGCTTAGTCAAGATTTAACTGGTTTAGAGGTTGCTGTGCCAACAACTAGACTAGAAGTGGCTTTTGCTGCATTTAACGATAAAGGTATTGCAGAAGTACATCAAGTTTCAAGTCAAGACGTTAATCAAGTTATCGGTTTTCTAAAACAAAAGCAAGAAGAATTACTCTTAAACATTAAGGAGTTGGAAAGACAAACTTCCCAGGTCTTACCGGAGGAAAGATTAGCTAATCTTGAGGTAACTATAAACCAGCTTTATAAAGAGTTGAAAATAACTCAGCTGAAATTAAAGACAATAGCTAATGGTAATACTATTGTAAAAATAAACTTCCAGTAAAAGCGTTTCGTTCGGTGTGCAGGAAATACTACTTGCACACCGAATTTTTATATAGTTTAAGCTCTTATTTGAGGAAGAGGTTTTGGTAAGAATAATATTAATTTAACTTTAGGAGTGTCAAATATGTATTCTGATAAAAAGCTAATGATTTTAGATGGAAATAGTCTTATCCATAGAGCGTTTTACGCGTTACCAATCTTAACAAATAGTAAGGGAACTTTTACAAATGCTGCTTATGGTTTTACAAACATGTTGTTAAAAATTATTAAAGAGCACGCGCCAGACCATATAGTTGTAGCTTTTGATAGCGGCAAAACTTTTAGACATGAAAAATATGAAGAATATAAGGGAACTCGTAAAGCTACTCCACCAGAATTAAAGTCACAATTTCCCTTGGTACATAAAATTCTCAAGGCGCTAAATATAGCAACCATCCAGTTAGAAGGGTATGAAGCTGATGATTTAATAGGCACCATAGCTAAACAAGCTGAAAAGGAAAACTATCAAACTTTTATCGTGACAGGGGATCGGGATGCCTTTCAACTTGTGAGTAGTGCCATAACTACAGTCATAACTCGTAAGGGAATAAGCCAGCTAGAAATTTATAGCCCAGAGGTAATTAAAGAAAAGTTCGGGATTGAGCCTGCCCAATTTCAAGATGTGAAAGGCCTTATGGGTGATGTTTCTGACAATATTCCTGGAGTGCCAGGTATTGGTGAAAAAACAGCATTAAAATTGATTAAAGAATATGGTAATATTGATAATCTTTTTAGTAACTTAGAGGATTTGACTCCTAAGCTAAAAGAAAAGCTCGTTAGCTATAAAGAACAGGTTTTTTTAAGCAAAAAACTTGGTACTATCCATTGTGCTGTTCCCGTTAAAATTGAATTTAATGATTACAAGTATCAGGAACCTGACCATGAAAAGTTATTAGCTATCTTCAAAGATTTGGAATTTAACAGTTTAGTACAAAATGTAATACAATCAATGGAAAGCGAATTAAAAGAACAGCAAGCTCTGCTCAATTGGGAGCTTGCTAACACTTATGATGAGGCTATGGCTATGCTAGAAAAGCTACCAAAAGAATTTGCCTGTTATGTAGGTTTTGACCAAAAAGATTATTTAAGAGCCAATATTACAATTATCAGTATATCTTGGGGTGAAAAAACCTTAGTTATTAAGACGGATACGATGCAGAATGATGAGCTAAGCCTTATTTTAAAACAGATTTTTGTTGACCCAACGCAGAAAATTATTGTATGGGATTTAAAAAGCATTTTGGTAGCAGCCAAGGTACGAGGAGTAGACGTAGAGTCTACTTTTGATGATATTATGCTGTTAGCGTATTTGTTAAATCCCTCTGCTTCTAATTACGAACTGGGTAAGCTGAGCTTAGAATACTTAAATAGACCGCTGCTGCTCCAGGAAGATACTACTGAACAGGCTTCTCAGATGGCAGTTGTACTATGGGATTTACGAACAGTTTTAAAAGAAAAAATCCGTGAAGACAACATGGAAGAACTTTACGAAGAACTAGAACTGCCTCTCGAGTATGTTTTATCTGATATGGAATTACAAGGGGTAAAGCTTGATAAGCATATACTTTCCCTAATGGGTGAGAATTTAGCTCAAAATATAGCCGGATTAACAAAGGAAATATATGAAATTGCTCAAGAGGAATTTAATATTAATTCACCAAAGCAGTTGGGAGTTATTTTATTTGAAAAGCTAGGGTTACCTCCTATTAAAAAGACTAAAACTGGTTATTCTACAAGTGCCGAAGTTTTAGAAGAATTGGCTGAAAGGCATGAGATTGTTGCTAAAATATTGGAGTATCGACAGTTAGTCAAGTTAAAAAGTACATATATAGACGGTTTAATGGCTTTAATAAGTCCGGCTACTGGAAAAGTACACACTACTTTTAATCAGACCATTACGGCTACCGGAAGGTTAAGCAGTACAGAACCTAATCTCCAAAATATACCTATTAGACTTGAAATTGGGCGGCGTATCAGAAAAGCATTTATTCCTTCAAGTCCTGAACAGGTTTTAGTAGCAGCAGATTATTCTCAAATTGAGTTACGGGTTTTAGCTCATATAGCAAAGGATAGCAATCTTATTGATGCTTTTCTAAATAATCATGATATACATACCAGGACTGCAAGTGAAGTATTTGGAGTACCGATGTCAGAGGTAACTAAAGAAATGCGCCGACAAGCTAAGGCAGTAAATTTTGGGATAGTCTACGGTATTAGCGATTTTGGTTTGAGTCGGGATCTTGGAATACCGGTAAGTAAAGCCAAAAAATATATAGAACTATATTTTAGTCGTTATCCAGGAGTGCAGCGTTTTATTGACGCAACAATTTTTAAGGCAAGGGAGCAAGGCTATGTTACCACTCTTCTAAATAGACGGAGGTATTTACCTGATATTTATAGTACAAACCGTAATGTACGAGGGTTTGGAGAAAGGGCGGCTATTAATACTCCAATTCAAGGTAGTGCAGCTGATATAATAAAATTAGCGATGCTTTTAGTTGTTGGGAAAATACAAGAAGCAGGTCTTAAAACTAAAATGATCTTACAAGTTCATGACGAGTTGATTTTTGAAGTTCCTAAGGAAGAGCTTGCCGAAGCTACGGTAATTATTCGTAATGCTATGGAGCAGGCTTATCAACTTGATGTACCTTTAAGAGTAGATATGAAAGTTGGAGCAAATTGGTACGATATGGAGGAAGTAAGGATGGGGAAGAATGCCTGAATTACCTGAAGTTGAAACTGTACGAAGAAGTTTAGAAAAACACCTGTTAGGAAGAATCATTACTGAAGTTATAATAAATAAGTCTAAAATAATAAAATTTCCTGAACCAGAAAAGTTTAAATTTCTATTGGAAGGTGATAAGATAAACTCCCTGGGACGAAGAGGTAAATATTTACTTTTTTGCTTAAAATCAGGTTATACTTGGGTTACTCACCTGCGTATGACTGGTCAGTTTTATTATGTTAAACCAGAAGAGTCCCTTTTAAAACATACCCATTTAATTTTTGAATTAGATAATGGTTATCAGTTACGGTACGTAGATATACGACAGTTTGGTACCATGTATCTCCTAAGGCCTGAAGAATTTAAATTGATTAAGGGCCTAAGAGATCTAGGACCTGAGCCTTTAAGTAATGGTTTATCATTCGACCGGTTTTGCCGTTTACTAGAAGGTAGAAGAGGGGCTTTAAAACAGTTGCTTTTAGATCAAACTTTTTTAGCAGGCATCGGTAATATTTATGCTGATGAAATTTTATTTGACGCGGGATTACACCCTAAACGTTTAGTTAGTTCCTTATCGTTACAGGAAAAAAAGGCTCTTTTAAAAAGCATCCAAAAAATGCTCCAATTGGGAATAGAAAATCGAGGAACGTCTTTTCGCAATTATGTAGATGGTGATGGCAGAAAGGGTTCTTTTCAAGAACTGCTAAAAGTTTATGGACGTGGCGGTGAAGCATGCTGTAAATGCGGACAACCACTTACTAAACAAAAAATAGCAGGGAGAAGTACCTGCTTTTGCAGTACTTGCCAAAAGTAACTATTGTAACTGAGGTGGTTGAATGAAAGTTATTGGCCTTACTGGCGGCATTGCTAGTGGCAAGAGTACTGTGTCAAATAAATTAAGGGAACTTGGAGCCGTAATAGTTGATGCTGACGCTATTTCTAGAGAGGTAGTTAAAAAAGATGGGCCTGTATGGCATAAGATAAAAGAACATTTTGGCTCAAGTGTGTTGCTCCCTTCAGGAGAGATTAACCGAAAAGCCTTAGGTAACATTATTTTTAATAATTCAGAAGCAAGGAACGTTTTGAATTCAATAACTCATCCTGAAATTTTTAAACGTGCAAAAGAAAAAATAAAAGCTTTGCAAAAATCAGGCAGTAAAGTTATAGTTTTTGACGTTCCATTGTTGATAGAATCTGGCTATCATACAATGGTTGATAAAATTTGGTTAGTTTATTGTTCTAAAGAGACCCAGATCAAGAGGCTAATGACAAGGAACGGACTAAGCCGGGAAGAGGCTATTAGTAGAATAGAATCCCAATTGCCGTTAGAAGAAAAATTGCGTTATGCTGATGAAATAATTAATACTGAAGGGAGTTTAAGCGAAACAGAACACCAAGTGCAGAAATTGTGGTTCAGATACTTTAGTAAAGAGTGTTAAGTTTTTGGAATTTGTCATAAATTTAATTATAGTAAAAAGCCAAGGCAGATAGAGGGGTTCTATGAATTCAAAAAGGTTTACTTTGATTATTTCTATTATCTTCCTAAGTTTCCTGATAATCATAATTCCATGGTTTTGGAGAATATTTTATCCTTATCCTTATCGTGAAAGTATATTAAGCCATGCCAATGAATTTTCATTACCGCCTAATTTAGTCGTAGCTGTAGCGCGGGTTGAAAGTAAATTTAGACCAAACGCTGTATCTCCAAGGGGAGCCAAGGGTATAATGCAGTTGATGCCTGAGACAGCCCAGTGGATAGCAAGCCAAATGAATATAGACTACAAAGAAGATAGACTATTTGATCCAGACTATAATATTAGATTAGGATGTTGGTATTTAGCATATTTACTCCATGATTTTCAAGGCAGTCTACCTGCAGCTTTGGCTGCTTATAATAGTGGCAAGAGTAGAGTTAAGCAATGGATTAGTAATAAAATCTGGGATGGGTCCTTGGATACCCTTTCTCAGATTCCTTATAAAGAAACACGTGACTTTGTAGAGAGGGTTGTTCATGATCTAAAAATGTATAACATTTTATATTAATTAAAAATATTCTTTTTTACTTTTAAAAAGGGTATTATGGTAAGTATAAAGAATAAGCAAGGGATTAGTTAACATCACAGAAGAGGTGTCCTTTATGCCTGAATTAAAAAACTTAGATCAAGTAGCTAACTTTAAGGTTCTGCCCCAACGAAAATTTTTTTCGGCTGAACATCAAGAAATCTTAGATGGTGTTACGACAGACATCTATTTTGTAAGAACCTATGAGATTTTAGAAAAGCTAAATAAAGCTTCTACTCCAGTAGTAGCCGAGATCTTTGCTCGTAAAGGTGGAATTTTGGCCGGTGTTGAAGAAGTTAAAAATTTGCTTCAAGATAAAAACGTTGCAGTATGGTCTCTACCGGAAGGAGCAGAGTTTGCACCAAAAGAAGTGGTGATGCGCATTAGTGGCCCATATAACCAGTTCGGACTCTATGAAACAGTACTGTTAGGTATGTTAGCAAGTTCTAGCGGGTGGGCTACGGCAGCTAAAATTGCTAAAGAAGCTTGTGGGGACAAGCCTATGTTTTGCTTTGGCGCTCGTCATGTACATCCTGCGGTAGCGCCAGTTATGGAAAGAGCAGCTCTTGTAGGTGGGGCTGATGGAGCCAGTTGTATACTAGCAGCAAAACTTTATGGTATTGAACCTTCGGGTACTGTACCACATGCTATTTTCTTAATTGTTGGTGATACCCTAGAGGTTGCCAAAGCTTATGACTGTTACATGCCTAAAGATGCAAGAAGGTTAATGTTAGTAGATACTTTTAGGGATGAGGTCGAGGAAACCCTTTACTTGGCAGAAAATCTCAGGGATAAATTAGAGGGTATTAGATTAGATACGCCTAGTGAAAGAGGTGGCGTGACACCTGATTTGGTTAAAGAGCTCAGATATCGTCTTGACATGGCAGGTTTTAAACACATTAAACTATTTGTGTCAGGAGGTTTGTACCCGGAAAAAATTCAAGCTCTGAAAGAGGCTGGAGCAGACTCATTTGGTGTTGGCAGTTTCATATCTGCTGCATCACCAATCGATATGACTATGGATTTAAAAGAAGTTAACGGCAAACCTATTGCAAAGCGGGGAAGATTACCTGGACTGACTAAAACAGAGCGTCTAATGAAAATATTGTAGAAATTAAAGGCTAAACTTGATCTCAAGTTATAGCCTTTTTAGTTGCATCCAGATTTAAACAACTAATTACACGGTGTGTTATAATGTTACAAGAATAGTGTCCTGGGGGTATGGGATTGAGAAGAAAAATAAGCATAATTATTATTTGCGTTGTTTTGTTATTTACTGTAGGGTGTGGTAAATCCCAGCCGTCTGATGAACAGGTTAACGACCAGAAGATAAGCGTAAGAATAAATGAATTAGCTATCAGTATACCTGATGAAGTCGAAAGCCTAGATCCTTTAAAAATAAAAAATTCTTGGGAGTTGCAGGTAATAAGCAATATCTATGAAGGTATGGTTGTTTATAATTCCGAAACTAGAAAAATTGAACCTGCCTTAGCAAAGGAATGGAGCAGTACTTCTGATGGCTTGACTTATACCTTTAGGTTAAGAGATAAGGCATACTTTCATTCGGGAAAAGAAGTAACGGCTAGTGACATTAAAGCTTCTTGGGAACGGGCAATAAAACATTCAAGTGCTGCAACCTGGTACATTTTTAAGAATATAAATGGTTATGAGCAGTTTTATAACGGAAAAACTGAAGATGTTGCCGGCATAACTGTTTTGAATGATGACATTTTACAAGTGACTTTAGATACACCTGATGAGATGTTTTTGCTAAAACTTACTCATCCTGCAGCTGCTATTGTAGACGCTGAGTATATTAAGAGCTCAACTTTAGGTTATGGAGTAGCCGGCAATTTTGAAAAGCAATCAAGAGTTAATGGAACTGGACCTTTCTCTTTGGTAGAATGGGCAGCTCATCAAAATATTACCCTTGAACCTTTTGAAGAACATCCAACTAAATGTCAATTTACAAGAATTGATTTTAGTTTAACTCCTGATGTGGAAATGGGTTATGCTGATTTAAAACGTGGTTATGTAGAGATTTTGCGAAATGGTCAGAAGTTACCAGATTTAGTTTTGACTAAAGACCCGATAGCACAGGAACAGATAACTGAAGAATCAAAGTCTGAAGTGTTTTATTTAGGTTTTAATGTAAAACAAAAATTTCAAGACCAAAGTTTACGTCAAGCTATTAGCTATGCCATTGATCGGGTAAATCTAACTAAGAAATTAGGTATGGGCAAGGTGGCGGAAGGCCTGCTCCCTAGGGAAATTATTCAAAACCGGAGTCCATTAATCAACTATATTTATTCCTTAGAATCAGCCCGAAATTTAATTAATTACAATACTGAAGAACCCCTTAACCGAGAAAAGTTATTATTATATTATGTTGATGAAGAAATGAATAATTTACTAGTCGATGAAATAGTTAAAAGTATAGATAAAGCGGGAATAGTAGTAGAAGCTAAAGCTTTGGATTCCTATCAAGAGCTTTACACAGGAATAGAAAGTGGCAGCATTTCATTTTACCTAGATAGACGGATTGTTCAAGCGGAAGAAGCCGGGTTTTTTTTAACACCATTATTCCATAGTAAAAGCCCATTTAATTTATCAGGTTACAGTAATGAACTAGTTGATGACTTGCTTGCTTTTTTGCAAAATCAAAAACCTTTTTCCAAGGAGTATGTAGAAACTATACTGCAACTTGAAAAAATAATTATGTCTGACGTTCCTATGATAACTCTTCTGGAAAAAGGAGACTGGGTTGTAAAGAGTAATTTAGTTAGCGATACTGCTTTTCACCCGATATGGGGAATTCAACTTTTGAAGGTAAGGATGAATACAGAAGTAACTCTGTAGTAAATTTTTCCTATGTATGCATATTGAAAATATATTTATCCATACTAAGACTAGCACCTGGAGTGGGAGGTTGCTAGTCTTGATTGATTTTAAATTTCATATTTTTTCTTTAGTTGCTATTTTTTTAGCCTTAGGGATTGGTATAGTAGTTGGAATCACCTTAATCGGAGATGATTCCTTGATCCAAGAACAAAAAGTAATAATTGACAGACTGGAAGAAGAATTTAATCTATTGCGTGCAGAGAGTCGCGAAACTCAACAAGAAATTGTAGCTTTTAAAAACAGTAATGATGTTTATCAGCAATTTGCTCAATCAGTATTACCTATTTTAGTAGAAAAACGTTTAGACAATAGAAATATTGCTATTATTAATACTAATAATTATGTAAGTACGGATAGTTTGGAAAAAAGTTTAGAATTAGCAGGAGCTAATGTGGTTTCTTTAACCAATATTAACACAAGTTTTGATTTTAGTTCTGAAAAAGTTGGAGCTTTACTGGAAACAAATCTGGGAATTCAGGCGACAAAAAATACCAATGAATTAATTATCTCAACTGTTAAATATATCGGACAAGGAATACTATATGGGTTTGAACCTGAAAAATTAACTTTTCTTCAGGAAGTAAAATTAGTTGAATTTAGGGCAGGTAATTTGCTTAACTTAGATTGTGTTATAATCTTAGGAGGAAAACATGTAAAAGATGATAACTTAGTAAAAGCAATAGATTTAACTTTAATAACTTTATTTTTAGAAAATGGGGTTGAAGTGGTAGCTGCTGAGCAAAGTGAGGTACCATACTCATCAATAGCTCATTATAAAACCAAGGGTATTACTACAGTAGATAATATAGAAACGCCTCTTGGGCAGATCGCGCTAGTTTATGCTTTAGACGGAATGCCTGGTCATTATGGTGTAAAAGAAACGGCTGAAAAAATACTGCCTGATTTAAATGAAATTGCAGTACGTAGTAGCATGGTACAGTAAAAGTTCTGACGAATTAATTAGCTGTTATCTAATGGGTATAGATGTTGTTTATTGAGCAAACGGAAAAAAGAAACCCTTGTCTGTTGAGTAATATTTATGATATAATCAATTTGTTAACTTCAAAAGATGTTTGCGGAAGTGCTGGAATCGGCAGACAGGCTTGTTTGAGGGGCAAGTGCCCAGTAGGGCGTGCGGGTTCAAGTCCCGCCTTCCGCACCATAATTTTATTAAAAAGCCGTATCAACTATTTGTTGACACGGCTTTTAATTTTCTTGTGTTTTGGCTAGGCAATTTTTTCAGTAATAATAGTGTTAAATTTGCTAAGAAGTCTGTAATCAAAATCTCCACGATTAGCCATATTTTTTAGGATGTTCATTGCTTCCTGATGGGACATTCCTTTCCTATAAGGGCGATCTTCGACAAGAGCAACATAGACATCAGAAATAGCAATTATCTGCTCTTCTTCTGACAGGTTTGTTAAACCTTCAGGATAACCTTGGCCATTTAGCTTTTCGTGATGGTTACCTGCCCATTCGGCAATTTCCTCTAGTCCATTAATTTGTCGTAAAATCTTCTTAGTGTAGTATGAATGTTGTCTTATAACAGCGAACTCCTCAGGTGTGAGGCTACTAGGTTTTTCTAATATAGAATTGGGAACCATTACTTTGCCTATATCATGTAAATAAGCTGCTATACTAATTTTTCTTGTTTTTAACTCGTCATAACCTAAATTGAGAGCTACCTGACTTGCTAAACGTTGTAGACTAAGTGAATGTTGGTGTGTAAAACGGCTTTTATTGTCAATTATACGACTAAAGGCTTTGGCAATTTCTTCAAAATCATTAAATGAGATGTAAATAGGACTTGGTTCGACCTTTTTTAAACTGTAATCCAGGTTACGGACCTCTAAGTCTAACCAAAACTGTTCGGTTTTGGCAATTTCTAAAAATGCATCTTTAATTTCTGGAAAAAATTTTTTTCCAGAACTATTTAAAACCCAGTCAAAAATTTTATAACGTAGTTTGGTGGAGGGAATTTGACCGTTTAAAAATAAATCTAAATGATCTGCAAAACTTAATATTTTGGATTCAAAAGGAATTTGTTCTGATTTTAGTTTAAAGGCACCACTTCCGTCGTAATATTCGTGATGGTATTTCACTATTTTAGATAAACCTTTTAAATGCGGGAAATGGTTTAAAATTTTTGCGCCTATTTCAGCATGGTCAAACATAAGCTTGGTCTGGTTATGGATTTCTTTAAGGCCATAGATACTTAGTTCACCACTTGCTCCTAAATCGTGTAAAAGTCCCCCAAAATAACACATAGTTTCTGAAGCCCCTAAAGATTGAGCCAGACGCGTTGCTACATAGGCTGTTCTTTTAGAATGCTCACAGCTACGTTCTCCAGCAAGGTCAATAATAACTGCAAATGCATTACATATTTCGTTTAGCAATAGCATTTACTATCATCCTTTAATTAAAATAAAGTACCATATTAATGATACTTTATTTTGAACTAAATATTTTTAAAAATATAATAAAAATTTTTTATTTCCCGGGTCTATTTTTATCAAAAATTGGCTTTCGCTTGGTTGTAAAAGCATCAATGCCTTCCATATGATCAGAAAAGTTAAAACAGGCTGCAAAATTCTTGGCTTCTTTGTTGGAAATTTGTTCAGAATTAAGTGTGGCAAAAAAATTTATAGTTTGTTTTAGCTGACTAAGGGAGTAAAACGATAAAGAATTCAAAGTACGGGCCAGATCACGAGCTGCACTATGGGCTAATCCGTAAGCTACAACTTTATTTACCAGTCCTAAAGCAAAAGCTTCGTCAGCCGTAATTTGTCTGCCCAAAAACAGCAATTCCTTAGCTTTTGAAATACCGAGCAATTGGATGAGTCGCTTGATTCCGCCAAAGCAAGGTATTATACCTAACGATACTTCAGGTTGCATAAACGTTGCATTAGCTGAAGCAATGCGCAAATCGCAAGCCAGGGCTAATTCACAACCGGCACCAATGCTCTGTCCGTTGATGGCGGCAATAACAGGCTGAGGTAAATCAACTATTTTTTGAAATACTTGTTGGCCATAGCAAGCAAATTTATAAACTGTTTCTGGATCTATATTTACTAGCTCAGAATAATCTAAGCCTGACGAGAATGCTTTTTCTCCTGCTCCTGTAATAATAATAGTTCGTACTGAATTGTCATCTTTTAACAAATCTAATAGTTCGTTAAGTTCGTCAAGTAAGTTCAAATCTATGGTGTTTAAAGCTTCAGGACTATTAATTATTACCGAAAGCAGTAATTCTTCTTTTTTTGTTGTCAAATAAGACATAAAGACACCTGCTCCTTTTCCATCATACTCATCTTTCAAAGTATATGCTCTAAGAATGTGACAATATCACATTCTTTTAAAATAATAATGTTGCTGACTAAGATGGTTGTTTTTTTATTCTCGTTTTGATGATAGAATAAGAACAATGTATGTGAAATTTCTTATTGAGTTAAGGTATAGAGGTGGTAATAATGCTTTACGAAAGTACAAGGATGGAAAGTTTACCTGTTGCTTCAGCGCAAGCAATTCTTTCTGGAATTGCTCCTGATGGTGGACTATTTGTGCCAATGAATGAAGTAACCATAAATACAAAAGAATTAGAAAAACTGGTCGATTTGTCATACCAGGCTCGAGCAGTATTTGTTTTAAAACAATTTCTAACCGATTTTAATGAAGAAGAATTAAGAGAATGTGTGGAAGATGCCTATAATAGTAAAAACTTTGATCACGCTTCCATAGCTCCTTTGACTTTGCTCAATGATAATTTGGCCGTACTAGAATTGTGGCATGGACCAACATATGCTTTTAAAGATATGGCCTTACAATTATTACCCCGTTTATTGATGAAAAGCGCCGAGAAGGTAGGGGATGAATCTGATTATGTAATTTTAGTTGCAACTTCAGGCGATACTGGCAAAGCTGCCTTAGAGGGCTTTAAAGATGTTCCTAAAACGAAAATACTTGTTTTTTATCCTGTTGAAGGAGTAAGCCAGGTTCAAAAATTACAAATGATTACCCAAGAAGGGCACAATGTTGGTGTAGTAGCTGTGGAAGGAAATTTTGACGATACACAAAATGGCGTTAAAAAGATATTTAACGATCAAGAGTTTAAAGCCCGACTTTTAGAAAAAGGTCACAAATTTTCATCTGCTAATTCTATAAATTGGGGTCGGCTTGTACCACAGATAGTTTATTATTTTTCCGCTTATTTAGATTTAGTTAAGACAAAAAAGATTTCCTTGGGGCAAGAGATTAACTTTGTGGTTCCAACAGGTAACTTTGGTAATATTTTGGCAGGTTTTTATGCTAAAAGCATGGGGCTACCCATTTATAAGTTGATCTGTGCTTCCAATCAAAATAACGTTTTAACTGATTTTATTAATACAGGTGTTTATGATCGGAATCGTACTTTTCACAAAACTATTTCTCCCTCGATGGATATTTTAATCTCCAGTAATTTAGAACGATTACTTTTTGAACTTTCCGTTGAACCCGGTAAAGTTAAGGGATGGATGGAGGATTTAAAAAGGGCTGGAAGATATGAAATAGATGAGGATCTTAAGAATAAAATAACCTGTAATTTTTGGGCTGGATTTAGCTCAGACTTAGAAACCAAGCAGCGAATCAGAAAGATTTATGAAAACTATCAATATGTAACTGATACTCATACTGCAGTTGCTTGGGACGTCTATGAAAAATATAGATATGAAACAGGAGATAAGCATCCTACCGTAATAGTTTCAACTGCAAGTCCTTTTAAATTTAACACAAGTGTGTGTGAAGCTATTTATGGTAAGAATACTATAGAAGGAAAAAGTGAACTTGAAATATTAAAATTATTGGCCGCTAAAACAGGACTGGAAATCCCTAAAGCCTTAAATCAACTAGAACAAAAAGCTATTATTCATAACGAAGTATGTCAGAAAGAAGAAATGCTTATGCAGGTAGCTGAATTTTTATTTTAATAACAGCAGTTAAAAGAAATGCACGCATTTTCGGTCCAAGTCCGCGTTTCAGTATTGTATTCCTTGACAGTTTGTGTCAAAGGGCAGAGTTTTATAAATTCCTACAATAAAACATGAAGACCTTGGTTTCCATACCAAGGTCTGTTTTTTGATAACTACTTATTGAAAAGTTCAAACACTTGTTGTACGTCTTTGTCACCCCTGCCAGAAAGATTAACAATTATAATTTGATCCTTTCTCATTTTTGGGGCAGCTTTAATAGCGTAGGCAACAGCATGGGAACTTTCCAAGGCAGGTATGATACCTTCAATTTTTGAAAGCAACTTAAAAGCCTCTAAAGCTTCATTATCAGTTACTGCAACGTAATCTGCTCTTCCTATTGCTTTCAAATAACTGTGTTCAGGTCCAACACCAGGGTAATCTAGGCCTGCCGCTATAGAATGGGTGGGAAGAGGGTTTCCTTCTGAATCGGCAACTACATAGCATTTAAAGCCGTGAATTATACCTGGAACGCCAGCTGTCAGAGGTGCAGCATGGCGACCTGTTTCTAATCCATCTCCTCCTGGTTCAACACCGACAATTTTTACATCTTTATCGTCAAGAAATGGTGCAAACAAGCCAATCGCATTACTTCCGCCGCCTACACAAGCGGTGATCAAATCTGGAAGCCGACCTTCTTTCTCAAGAATTTGCTTTCTGGCTTCTTGGCCAATAATTGATTGAAAATGTTTCACAATTAGAGGGTAGGGATGGGGGCCTACTGCAGAACCTAATAAATAATAGGTGTTTTTATAGTTGGCGATTAAGTCTTCAAGCGCTACGTCTACCGCATCTTTTAACGTTCTCAAACCTCTTGTCACAGGTACTACTTTTGCACCCAGAAGTTCCATCCTGAAAACATTGAGAGCCTGACGTTTAGTGTCTTCTTCACCCATGTAAATCGTACAATCTAAACCAAACAAAGCACAGGCAGTAGCTGTAGCAACTCCATGTTGTCCGGCACCTGTTTCAGCAATAACCCTTTTTAATCCCATTTTTTTGGCTAATAAAACTTGGCCCAGAACATTATTGATCTTATGGGCACCTGTATGGTTTAAATCTTCACGTTTTAAATATATTTTTGCACCATTTAAATGTTCTGTTAATCTTTTAGCAAAGTACAGGGGATTTGGTCTACCCACGTACTCTAGTAGGTAGTAATTAAGCTCCTCAAGAAAATCAGGGTCATCTTTATAGGCTAAAAAAGCCTTTTCAATTTCTTTAAGGGCTGGTTGTAACTGTTCAGGGACAAAACACCCCCCAAAGTCACCAAAAAAACCATTTTGACATTCTTCTCTTACTAACCTCATCTCTTCTCCTCCATCTCATCTCAGATTTTTTTAGGATTTAACCCTCCGTATATTTTATACTACTTACAGAAGAATGACAATGCAGATGACAAAATAAACAATAAACTCTATAATTATGTTAGTTAACAAAGATGTAGCATTAGAGGTGAAGGTAGTGGGTAAACCCAGATTAAAATTTACAAGTAAAAGTGAATATGTATATCAAGTTTTAAGAGAACGTATTATTCAGGGAGAACTTCAAACAAATAAACGCTACAAAGCGGTAGATATAGCTGCAGAACTAGGCGTAAGTAGAACTCCGGTCAGCAATGCAGTTAAAATTCTTGCCTCACAGGGTTATGTAACTTTATTGCCAAGTGTAGGATTTGAAATAAAACAGCTAACCCTCAAAGAAGTTGAGGGAATTTTATTGATACGAGGGGCTTTAGAGGAACTGGCGATTGAACTTGCAATGGATAATGTTTCTCCTCGAGATATTGCTGATTTACGGAAAATTTTGCCTACTTGTGAAAGAGCAATAGAAAGGCAGGACAGCAGAAAATATAGTGAATTAAATAAAGAGTTTCATTTTAATTTATATCAGTTTGCTGATCTTCCTAATCTAATTGAAACTTTTGAAACTCTTTGGATTCATGAAGGTTGGTATAGTAAAGAACTAAAAAACAACCCTGAAAATATATTAACTTTAGTTAAAGACCATTATGAAATTGTAGATCTTATTGAGAAAAAAGAGAAAAATAGAATTAAAGCTTTAGTCAGACGTCATATATATAACTGTTTACATGTTGTTTCTGAATCATTATCTAACATTAAATAAAAAAAGAATATAAATAAAAAATGTGCCAATTAGCAGGTTAGAATTAAAGTTAGAATTAAAGTATGATATTATTGTCTTACTACACTATAAACAAAACAGAAAATAGGAGCAATTTAATGGAGAATTGGATTATAGATATTGTGAACAATTATGGTTACATTGGAATATTTTTGTTGATTGCTATTGAAAATATTTTTCCTCCTATTCCATCAGAGGTCATCTTAACTCTAGGAGGGTTTATGACAACTTCTACAAGCCTGACCATACCAGGGGTAGTTTTAGCGTCTACAATCGGGTCAATTGTAGGGGCTATAATATTATATGGGATTGGCTTGTTAATGGATGTAAACCGGTTGGAAAAAATTGTAGAAAGATGGGGGCATATTCTTCGTTTGACTAAGGATGACATTTATAGGGCTAATTACCAGTTTAACAAACATGGGGTGTGGGCTGTATTCTTTTGTAGATTAGTTCCCTTAATAAGAAGTTTAATTTCAATTCCTGCAGGTATGTCTCATATGAAATTTTGGTCTTTTTTACTATTAACTGGGGTAGGAACATTGTTCTGGAATATTGTGTTAGTTAACTTAGGGGCGTTAGTAGGATCCTCTTGGTATAAAATTGTGGAATATCTTGATATCTATGCAAATTTTATATATTTTGTTTTAGCTGTACTTCTTCTAATCGGTGGAATTATTTATTTTGAGAAGAGAATAAAAAAGCAATAAATGAAAAATTATCACTTGGTTCTGTTGTTATATTAACAACAGAATTTTTTTTGTAGGAGCTTATAAAACTTTGCCATTTAGAAAAATATCGTATTCTTGTACTACAGAATTTATAACTTTTGTGGTTTTGAAAAGTCAGGGAATGTAGTATTAAAAGGTGCTCATTAAGGGAACTTAATTTTGAGCACCTTTTTAAAAAATAAATTTTTTTTAAAAAATAGCAGGAATTGAGGAAGCTTGTGTAGAAATATGTTGCATGCAGCATGAAGTTAATATTGGAGGCTATTTATGGGTAATATTTCCTATGAGTTTAAAACAAAGTCCCAGGCTGTTTATACTGCTATTAGAGAAATGATTACTAGCGGTGAACATGGGCCTGATGAAATATTTAATTCAGTTGATTTAGCCAAAAAGTTTGGCGTAAGTAGAACACCTGTTACGGAAGCAGTTAAAATGCTTGAAGCGAAAGGCTTTGTTACTGTTTTGCCTGGAGTTGGCTTTAAAATCCGTAAGCCTAGTACTATGGAAATCTTAGAGCTATTAGAAATTAGGTGTGCGCTGGAATTATTAGCAATAAGAAGAGCTGTCAGGCTGCGCTGTCAGAAAGATGTTGCAAACTTAGAAAACATATTAAATAAAATAAAAAACTGTGTAAAAACAGAAGAAATGGATGAATATTTACGACTAAACGAGGAATTTCATTTTGCTTTATATGATTTATCAAGGTATAACCATTTGATCCAATTGCAAAGGGATTTATGGGATTGGGAAGGTTGGTACGCCAATGAATTATACGACACACCTCATGATATAGAAGTTTTGCTTGAGGATCATTACAAAATTGTCAAGTGTCTTAAAGATAGAGCAATTGAGGAATCAGAAAAAGTTGCACATGAGCATTGGCGTCATTGCGTAGAGGTTTTACAAAAAAAAATAAAATAAATAACTTAAAGGAGGATAATAATGGATTTTACTAACAAAGTTGCAATTGTTACAGGTGCCAGCCAAGGGCTTGGTGTAGAAATTGCTATGCAGTTTGCTAAAAATGGTGCAAGTGTAGTTTTAGTTGCAAGAACTTATTCTAAAATTAAAAAACTTGCTGATGAAATAGTGGCTTCCGGTGGTAAAGCCCTTGCTTGCGCTGCTGATATTTCCAAAGAAGAAGATGTTAAAAACTTAGTAAATCAAGCGGTAGAAACATTTGGTACAGTTGATATTCTCGTTAATAATGCAGCAGCACACAAAGCAATTCCGGTTAAGGATCTATCTTTAGAAGACTGGAACCTTCAGATTAATGTTAATTTAACCGGTACATTTCTTTGCTCCAGAGAAGTATTGAAACCTATGATGGCACAAAAGTCTGGCAAGATTATTAACATTTCTTCTAGTTCTGCTAAACACTTCTTCCCTGGCTTTGGCGCTTATGCGGCTTCTAAAGGTGGGATTGTAAGTTTTAGCCAAACTTTGGCTGAGGAAGTTAAAGATTATAATATTCAAGTAAATGCAATTTATTTAGGTTTAACTAACACAGAATATACTCGTTCAAGAATGGATGTAGATCCGTCTACAATGTTACAGCCTGATCAAGTTGCAGACGTAATTATGTTTTTAGCTTCTGAAAAATCTTCTGCTATTGTCGGCGCCGCCATTGATGTTTTTGGTAATAGGAAATAAATATATTTAGGAGGTGGAATAAATGATTAGTATCAATAAGAAGGCTATGGTAGTAGTAAGAGAGATCTTGAAAAACGCTGAAGATTTAGGTTGTCAAGTTCATAAGATGGATTGTGGCGCAACTGTAGTCGATATGGGGATTAACTGCCGAGGTAGTTGGGAAGCAGGTCTTTTATTTACTCGTGTTACTCTTGGAGATTTAGCCAAGGTTCAGTTAGGAGAATTTTATTTAAATGAAGATTATTCATTTTCGGCAGCAGAAGTTTTTGTAGAACAGCCTTTAATCGCTTGCTTAGCTTCCCAAATTGCTGGATGGAAATTAGGTGAAGGTGAATTTGCCACCATTGGTTCTGGCCCTGCTAGAGCTGTAGCAGCCGTAGAAACAGATCAGTATTTAGAAATGACACCGTACCGTGACAAAAATAACGAGGTTGTTCTTTGCATTCAGGATACAAAACTTCCTGATGAAAGAATTGGTCTTTGGGTAGCAGAGGCCTGTAAAGTAAAGCCTGAAGATGTATATTTACTAGTTGCTCCTAGTGCTTGTATAGTAGGTTCTATTCAAGTTGCAGCAAGGATGCTGGAGCAGGTATGCCACAAAATGTATGAAAAAGGCTTTGATGTTACCCAAGTAGTTGCTTGTCGTGGTAAAGCTCCCGTAGCCCCAGTTGTAAAAGACGAAGTGAAAGCTATGGGTAGAATTAACGACGCCATACTTTACGGCGGTGAAACTGAGTTCTGGGTAGACTCAACTGACGAAAAAATTGCTAAAGTAATTCATCAGTTGGTTTCCAAGACATCGTCACCTAATTATGGAGAATTATTTGCTGATATTTTTGAGCGAGCTGGTAAAGATTTTTACTATATAGATCACGATGTTCATTCAATTGCTAAGATTCAAATCCACAACATCAATAGTGGTCGTTCATTTGTAGCTGGAGAAATCAATTATGAAGTACTAGAGAGAAGCTTTCTTAAATAAAAACTTTGAAGGAGGAAGAATTAGATGGCCTTAAGTAAAGAAAGATTGCTAAAACTATACGAAGACATGTTTTTAATTCGCCGTTTTGAAGAAGAGGTTGAAGTTTACGCTAAAAATGGAACTATTCCTGGATTTGTGCATTTAAGTATTGGTCAGGAAGCTGCTCAAGCTGGAATCATTGATTGTTTAAGAAAAACTGACTACAAATTCCCAGATCATAGGGGTCATGGTGCTATTGCTTTGTGCGGAACTGATAAAAAGAGAGTAATGGCTGAAATATTTGCTAAAGCTACCGGTATTAACGGCGGACGTGGCGGTAGTATGCACGTTCACGATTTAGAAGTTAGGAATATGGGCTTTAATGGCATTCAAGGTTCAACAGTAGTTACCTGTTTAGGTACAGCTTTTGCTTCCCAATATAGAGGAACCGATGATGTTACAGTTGTCTTTTTAGGAGACGGTACTTTAGGCGAAGGTACCTGCCATGAAAGCTTAAATATGGCAGCTACCTGGAAATTACCTATAATTTACTGTTTATTAAATAATCAATATGCTATTTCTACCCATTACACAGAAGCCCATCCTCAACAACAGCTATCTACTTGGGCGAAAGGATATGAAGTGCCTTCGGAAACTGTAGACGGCAATGATGTGGAAGCAGTAGTAGAAGCTACAGAAAGAGCAATTGAAAGAGCAAGAAAAGGTGAAGGTCCAACATTTATAGAGTTTATGACTTACCGTTGGCAAGGGCACTTTGCAGGCGATCCAGCTGCCTATCGACCTGATGATGAAGTTAAAGAGTGGATTGAGAATAGAGATCCTATTAAATTGTTAAAAGAAAAGTTGATTTCCAGAGAAGGTTGTTCTGAGGAAGAATTACAAAAAATCGAAGCTAAAGCTAACGAAGAAATTGCTGAAATGGTTAAATTCTGTTTAGAAAGTCCAGATCCAGTTGCTGAAGATGCACTTAAAAATGTATATGCTGATAGAGAGGTGGAAGATAGATAATGAGTAGAATTATTTCTTACGGCAAAGCTATTAACGAAGCCTTACATCAAGAGATGGAACGAGACGATAGTGTATTTATTTTAGGTGAAGACGTTGCCAAAATGGGTGGAGACTTTGGTATTACCCAAGGTATTTGGCATAGATGGCCTCACAGGGCTAAAGATACTGCTTTATCTGAGCAAGCAATAATAGGTCTTGCTAATGGCGCGGCTATTTGTGGCCTACGACCTGTGCCCGAGATTATGTTTGCGGATTTCATTACTTGCTGCTATGATCAGCTAGTTAATAACGCTGCTAAATTAAACTTTATGTACAATGGTAAAGCTCATTGCCCAATCACAGTTCGTACAGTACAAGGTGCAGGTATTCGCTGTGCTTATCACCATTCCCAAAATGTTGAAGCATGGTTGATGAATGTTCCGGGTTTAGTTATCGTAATGCCGACAACTCCTTATGAAGCTAAGGGACTCTTAATTTCTTCAATTCGTAACAACAACCCAGTTGTCTTTTTAGAACACAAACTGCTTTACAATACAAAGGGTGAAGTACCGGAAGAACCATACACCATTGATCTTTATAAAGCGGAGATTGAAAGGGAAGGTAAGGATATTACCATTGTAGCTACTCAAACTGCCTTAAAACTTGCCCATGAAGCTGCTGCTATTATGGAAAAAGAAGGAGTAAGCGTTGAGATTATTGACCCACGTACGATTATGCCTTTAGATAAAGAAACTATTATTAACTCAGTAGCTAAAACAGGTAGACTGATTATTGCCCATGAAGGTCCTAAATTTGGCGGTTTTGGCGCTGAAATCTCAGCTATTATTTCCGAACACGTATGGGAATATTTACGAGCACCAATTATGCGTGTGACCTCTCTAGATGTACCAGTTGCATTTGCACCAGTAATGGAAGATTATGTACTGCCCAAAACAGAGCATGTTGTTAAGGCATGCAGAGAAGTTATGGAATATTAAAGGAGGCACTACCTAATGGCTACTATTGTAGAAATGCCTAAATTTGGACTATCTATGGAAGAGGGAACGATCGCTTCTTGGTTAAAAGAAGAAGGGGAAGTTGTTAAAAAAGGTGAACCTATTGGTGAAATAACTACAGAGAAAATCACTAATACTGTAGAAGCCCCGGAAGATGGGATTTTAATTAAAATTGTTGCCCAAGAAGATGAAACTTTACCTTGTGGAGCTACAATTGCTTATATTGGTGAAGAAGGGGAAACTATTTCGGATTCTTCCGAAGAAGCTACCTCTAGTTCTGCAAGTGAAGTGTCTGCCAGTCAAACCGAATCAGATATTACTTACGTAGAAATGCCGAAATTTGGCTTGTCTATGGAAGAAGGTACAGTTGCTACTTGGTTTAAAGCTGAAGGTGACTCTGTAAATGAAGGCGAGACTTTGGCAGAAATAACTACAGAAAAAATTACCAATACAGTAGAAGCACCAGCTAATGGTATTTTAAGGAAAATATTAGTCCCGGAGGGAGAAACTGTTGCCTGCGGCGTTCCTATCGGTATAATAGCTTCAGCCGATGCTGTTTTACCAACTGATATTGAAAAACCGGAAGCTAAAACTGTAATGGAACCAGAAATTACTAAAGAAGAAGCTCCAAAGGAGCAAGTTGTAGTACAGACTCATAAAAGACCTTTAGATGAAATAGTGATTACTCCTAAAGCTGAGAAGCTGGCTAAAGAAAAGGGAGTTGACTATAGCTATATTGTAGGTACCGGTATAGGTGGCGCAATTACCATAAAAGATATTAAAAACTACTTGGCTAGCGGTGGGGCAAGACAAACACCTGTTCAGAGTGGAATAGGGCCTGCGACAGAAACAAAGATGAGTCAGATGCGAGGCATTATTTCTGACCGTATGATGGCGAGTTTAAGAGACTCTGCTCAAACTACCATGGTTATGGATGTTGATGTAACTGATTTGACTAAACTTTATAAGCTAAAAAGAGAAGAATTTAAAGCGAAAAACGTTAAGCTAAGTTACACAGCTATACTAATAAAAGCCGTAGCTAATGCTCTTAGTAAGCATGAGCGTTTTAGAACTGTAATTACCGAAAATAACACTTTACTCACAAAATCCGAAATCAATATAGGTATTGCAGTTGATATTGAAGATGGTTTGGTTGTTCCTGTTTTAAGGAATGTAGATCAAAAAGACATGGAAACTATTTGTAATGAACTAGAAGATCTGGCTAAAAGAGCAAGAGAAAATGGCCTTTCAATGGATGAACTAAGTGGCGGTACTATGACTATTACCAACTTAGGTATGTTCGGTATTAAGTACTTCACACCTGTCTTAAATCTGCCTGAAAGTGCTATTCTAGGTGTTGGCGCAACTACGGAGCAACCTGTAGTTGTGGATGGTGGAATCCATGTTAAATCTATAACGACATTAAGTTTAACTCATGATCATAGAATAATTGATGGTGCTCCAGCTGCCAGATTTTTAAACGAAATTAAACAGATTTTACAAGAACCACAAACATTATTTTAGGTAATTTAATATAAGGGTGCTTAAACTAATTTTTAAGCACCCTTTTTAGAATAAGCTAGGAGGGAAAATATAACATGATAAGTATCAACAAACACGCCATGAAATTAGTAAGGAAACTTTTAGAAGAAGCAGAAGATATTGGTTGCAAAGTTCTAAAACTTAAAAACGGCGCTACGGTTATAGATATGGGTGTAGAAGCTCCAGGTAGTTGGCAGGCTGCAAAATATTTTACTGAAATTAATATGGCTGGTTTAGGAACCTGTAATTATTTTAATTACGACTTAGATGAAAAACTTAGTGTCCCTGCAGTAGAAATTTTTGTGGATAATCCTATTCTTGGTTGTTTATGCAGTCAAATTGCTGGTTGGCCACTTGGCTCTGGAGATTTTGCTGCTATAGGATCGGGTCCGGCCAGAGCTTTAGCTGCTGTTAAAGAAGATCATTGTTTTGATTTAACCAGCTACCGTGATAACCACTATGAAGCTGTTTTGGGTGTACAAGCAGTTGATTTACCAGATGAGGCTATGGCTGAAAAAGTTGCTGCAGCTTGTAAAGTTAAACCAGAAAATTTATATTTATTAGCTCACAAAAGTGCAAGTGTAGTGGCGACTGTTCAAGTATCAGGCCGAATTATAGAACAGACAATTAACAAAATGATCCGTAAAGGTTTCGATTTAAACCAAATCTTTTTGGCCCGTGGTTACTGTGTAGTTGCTCCTGTGGGTACTGATGAGTTAGACGCTATGGGTAAAATTAATGACTCATTATTATATGGCGGTGCATCTGAGTTTTGGGTTAAATCAACTGATGAGGAAATACAAAGGGTGTTGCCCCAGTTAGTAACTAAGAGTGCAAAAGATTACGGAAGACTCTTCCTTGATCTGTTTGTGGAAGCTAATAAAGATTTTTATCAAATGGATTTAGATATTCACTCTCCTGCCAAAGTACAAATTTATAATATGAATACGGGTAATGTCTTTGTCGATGGAGAAATACGTAAAGATTTATTAAAGAAAAGCTTTTTCAATTTGTAATTCTATAAAATTTTACTTTAGTGTCTTCCTTAGCCTAAAAAAATGCGTTGTAAGGCAAGTTATCAAGAAATACTCAATACTAAAGGAGGTAGGAGTATTGTCTGAATTTCAATTCAACACGAGCATTAATGACAGAAGTGCTGAAATCATAGAAAAGAAAGTTATTCCAAATGCCGACAAGCTAAATATTGAAATTCATCGCTTAAATAATGGTGCTACTGTTTTAGATATGGGAATCAATGCTAAAGGTGGTTGGTTGGCCGGCAAATATTTTACGGAAATTGGTTTAGGTGGCTTAGGTGAACTTTCTTTTACAAAAATGAAGATTGGTCGCTACTTTATGCCGGCATTAAAAATTAGCGTGGATCTTCCGACAATTGCTGAAATGTCCTCCCATGTGGCTTTCTGGCGTGTTCCCTGGCAGGGGAAAAACGTAAATATTTCAGGTCCAATTCGTTCCATAAAAAGGCCGGATATTTTTTCACAGGCAGTATCTTATCAGGATAAATGGGCCAAAAAGATCGTGGCGGAAATTCAAACTACAGAAATGCCCGATGAAGCTTTTACATCTCACCTTGCAGAGCAAGCAGGATATAGTCCTAAGGATTTATATGTAATAGTTGCTAGGACAGGAACTTTAGTAGGCGCTATTCAAGTAGGGGCTCGAAACGTTGAACAAACGCTACCAACACTTTTTGACCATGGACTTAAAATGGATTGGATCGTCCAAGCAAACGGTATTACTCCGATGGTATCAGTAGTTGATGATGAGTTAATCGCATATGGCCGAGTTAATGATAGCTTGATTTACGGTCAGGAAAGTAATGTTTATGTAAACTGTGAAGATGAGGATATTATAAGCATTTTAGACCGAATTCCATTTTATAAAAATAAAGATGTTTTTGGTATTCCATTCCAAGATCTTTTTGCTAGATCCGACAATGACTGGACAAAAGTTTCCAGAGACTGGGATGCTCCATGTAAGGTTAACTTATTCAACATTAAAACTGGACACAGTTTTAGTACAGGTCGGTTATCCCATGAAGTACTGGAAAAATCTTTTTTAGGTTAAGGAGGAGAACAAATGATGCAAAGCATATCGGTAAAAAATTTTAAACCAGTAGCTTCCATTAAGAACGGAAATATTGTAGATATAGGTGTGAACGCACCAGGGGGCTGGTCGGCTGGTAAAGAGTTAATTTATTTATTTATGAACGGGATGGGTTACGTAAACTTTGGGGAAATGGCATTAGAAGGTTTTGCTTTGCCTACAGTAGACACATATTTCGATAACCCGGCTGAGGTTTGCTTAGCTTCCATGTTAAATGAGAAAAAAATAGGCGAGCATACAATGATTGGTCCTGATACTTGGGGCGAAGATAACTTTTGTTATTTTGAAACCTTGGAAGTAAAACCTGATCTCAGCCAAAAAACAGACCAGACTATTATTGTGGCAAGTCCCTTAAGCCTTGTATCTGCTATTTATAATTCTGCACTAGTAGTACCTTTAGCAGTTAAAAAATTAGTGAATATGGGAGTAAATCTTGAGCAAATAGAATGGGCTTGGGGAAGTTCTCCCTTGGCTACTTTAAGTGAACTTCCAGATTTGGTTGCTATGAGAAAAGAGGCTGCACTTTGTTATGGCGGTGTGGTAAGTATATGGCTTCGTGTCGAGGACAAACTTCTGCAAGATATAGTTAATAAGTGGGAAGGACTAGGGGAAATAAGATTACATAACCTTCCAACTGCAAAGACTTATGTAGGTGGTAAGCTAGACCTTAAAAAACTAAGTGAAAAAATATTATAAATACGACTAAAGAGGTTCTAACTATTATTGTTTAGAACCTCTTTTAAATTTACAAACTAGATGAAATGAGCAATATCTTGTTTTATTTGGTCACAGCATTTTTCGAGGAATAACTTGTAATGACCATTAATAAGGGTTTGTGCTTTTAGAATGAGATCTTGGCAGTTTTTAGGATCTATATGTAATTGATAAATAGCGCTGAGCTTTTTAGCGTAATCTATTGCAAGCTTATCTAGGTTTCCTCTTAAAGTTAAAAATCTTTCTAAAGCCAAGTCAACAAGGTGAATTTCATTATAATTGTGCTCACTAAGAAAGTCGTAAATAATGGCTTTAAGATTTTCGTCCTGTGAGGCTAGCTCGAGGTTTTTCCAAAGCTCACTTTCTTCTGTTTGGTTAAGCCTTACCTCAATTGCCATTTCGATAAAATTATGTCCTCTCCATATAGAATGTTCCTTTGGAATGCCTAATTCGGTTAAATCCATTTCCAAGTGTTTGGCATACTGAAAAGCAAATCCTTCCTGCCCCTCGAAAGCACAATCGCTGTAGTAGTCTAAACCAGGTAAGTTTATACCATGAATAAGATTGCCTAATAACATTTCTTTATGAGGGAATATGTTCTGACTATGTGCCTCTTTCCACTTCATGCCTACTGAAGTTAAAATATCTGGTAAAACACTACCTAAAGCTAAGGCTGATGATAACCTTCCTAAAACATTTTTTGTGAAATAAAGATGTGTTAATGGGTACATGCTATTCTCCTTTACGTTTATGTTGTAAAAGATACAAATTTTAATATATTAATTAGCCGGTGGTATAAATTAGGATGATGTCCAAATAAATCGCTTATTGTATTTAGAGAGCGTTTAGTTAATAGTACCATATTATCCTCTTAAACTGTTTATAATAAGTTTATCATATTTTTAAGCATATCAATAATTATACATATAAAAACTAATTTCCTTTTTTTACAGAAAAAATAAAATTGAATTGTTTTTGTATTTAAAGTGATCTAAGATTTAAACAGTTAATTAGTAAATTGAATTATTTATAAAGGTGAGTTGGATGAAAATAATTATTATTGGCGCTGGAAAGGTTGGATTTACCCTAGCTCAACGGCTTTCCAGGGAAAAACATGACATAGTTGTCATAGAGAAGGACAATGAACGCCGGGATATAGTAGATAGGTATCTGGATGTGATGACTATTGTAGGTAATGGTGCATCGCCACGTATCTTGGAGATCGCAGGTGTAAAAACAAGTGATTTGCTAATTGCAGTTACAGATCTTGATGAAGTAAATATGATAGCTTGTATGTTAGCCAAGAAAATTGGCGCCAAAATAACTATTGCCAGGGTAAGGGATCCGGAATACGCTGAAAGTCAGGACTTTTTTACTAATACAATCGGCATTGATTATATCATTAATCCTGAATTAGTAACTGCTTTTGAAATAAGTAAGGTTCTAAAAATACCCGCAGCTCTTGACGTAGAGGATTATGCAAATGGAAAGGTCCAGCTTATTGAAATGCGGGTTGATCCTGATTCGAAAATAATAGGTAAACAATTAAAAGATGCAGTACTCCCTCCTTCAGTTTTAATTGCGGCTATTCTGAGAAATGATAAAATTATCATTCCAAGAGGAAATGATATTATAAATAAGGGTGATATTGTATTTCTTATCGGTCAAACGGAAAGTATGGAAAAAGCAGAAGCAATTATTGGAACTGTCTTACCACCTGTCAAAAAGGTAATGATTTTAGGCGGTGGGCGGGTAGGCTTGTATCTAGCAAAAATTCTTGAAAGCTATAACATGGATATTAAGTTAATTGAAAATAATTTGGAACAATGTGAATATCTGGCTAGCCAGTTAGATAAAACATTAGTATTACATGGAGATGGAACTGATCTTGATCTATTAAATGAGGAATCAGCAGGGGATACAGATGCATTTATTTCTCTTACCAACGATGATAAAACCAATTTTCTTATTGCCACTTTGGCCAAAGAGCTAGGTGCTAAAAAGACAATAATACAGGTAAAACGTTCTGATTATATTTCAATAATGGAACGAGTTGCGGGGATAGATGTATGTGTTTCACCCAGGATAATTACTGCAGCATTCATTTTAAGGCTCGTGAGGAGAGGTGAAGTTGTTTCTGTAACTTTATTGGAAAATGAGAAAGCAGAAGCAATAGAACTACAAGTTAAATGTCCTGCTCCTTATTTGGATATTCCCTTGGAAAAAGTAAATTTTCCAAGGGACACCTTAATTGGAGCCATAGTTAGGAATGAAAAGGTACTTATACCTAATGGACAGGATGTGATAAAGCTTGGTGACAAGGTGATAGTTTTTGCCTTACCACAACAAGTTCCTAAAATTGAAAGCTTTTTTGCCCAAAAGGCTAAACGGAGGAAATAAAGTTGAACTGGAATGGGATAGGTAATTTGCTAGGTAGATTTTTGATATTTATGGCAGCGACTATGGCTTTACCGGTAGCAGTAGCTATTTATTTTGATGAATGGGCTCTTAGAAGTTTTTTAATTTCTGCTTTTATTACATTTTTTGTAGGTATACTTATTTATAAAACTACTAAAAAAATTAGTATACTAACATTTAAAGACGGTTGTACTCTAGTTACTTTAGGTTGGGTGTCTGCATCTGTGTTTGGGGCCTTACCATTTCATTTTGCTGGTGTAACACCTTCATATATAGATGCAATCTTTGAAACCATGTCTGGCTTTACCACAACTGGGGCTAGCATTTTTAAAGATGTAGAAATATTGCCTAATAGTCTATTGTTTTGGCGTGCTTTAACACAATGGTTAGGTGGAATGGGAATTATTGTTTTGTTTATAACTTTATTACCTAATGTTGGTAGTGTGGCCATGAACTTATTTAAAGCCGAGGTTCCGGGACCATCTACTGAAAAGGTAAAGCCAAGAATTCAAGGCACAGGGCAGATTCTCTGGCTAATTTATTTTTTTCTAACAATCATTCAAATTATATTGCTCATGATTTTTGGTATGCCCTTTTTAGAAGCAGTTAATCATACTTTTGCTACGTTAGCAACAGGTGGTTTTGGATTTAAGAACGATAGCGTTGCTGGCTACAATGTTTATATCCAATATACAATAACACTCTTTATGATTATTTCTGGAGTTAATTTCTCACTTTACTATTTTGTGCTTAAAAATGGTATTAAAAATTTGTTTAAAGATGCTGAGCTTAAACTATACTTAGCTATAATTGGGTTGGCGACAGGAATAGTCACTTTAAACATACTACCTTTAAGACAAAGTTTGGAAGAGTCTTTTAGGCAGGCTATTTTTCAAGTAGGCTCGGTTATTACTACTACAGGTTTTACTACTGTAAATTATGATGTATGGCCTGTTTTAGCCAAGTTTTTGCTTTTACTCTTAATGTTTATTGGTGGTTGTGCCGGATCTACCGCTGGTGGAATGAAAGTTGGGAGATTTTTGATATTATTTAAAAATACTCTTGTAGGTTTAAAACAGATTTTACATCCTAATGCTGTTTATAGCATTAGAATCAACGGAAAACCTATTCCGAAGCAGGTTGTGAGCAGCACACTACAGTTTTTCTTTCTCTATATTTTAATTTTTGTTATCGCTACAGCCTACATGTGTTTTTTAGGATATGACTTACCTGAAGCAATGGGTTCAGTTGCTGCGACTTTAAATAATGTAGGACCCAGTTTCGGTGCTGTAGGGCCAGTAGCTAATTATGCTGATGTTCCTTATTCTGGGAAGATACTTCTTACCTTTTTAATGTTACTGGGTCGTTTAGAACTTTTTACAGTACTAATAATGTTTCTACCTGATTTTTGGAGCATTAGGATCGGCAGAAAATAAAACTTTGACTATATCTACCTCCTAAATATGTTCTATACTTTCTGCGAATAATATAGTTTAGAAGGAGGAGGTTGTAGTGAAGAAAAAAAAGAAATTTACAAGAGAACAAATAAATAAAGCAAAAGATTACCGTTTTACATTTAGTGAAACATATGTTGAACCAAAAGGTATGATGGATAATCCTATCCCTAAAAAAGATAGGTAACAAAAAGTCAGCTTGTTGATTTTAACAAGCTGACTTTTTGTTGTATTTGTTGGCATAAAAAAGTATGTTCTGAAGTCAAACAATAATACATAAGATGTTATAAGGAATTTGAAAGGAAACTTAAATGAGCTTAGGGTTACTTTTCCTTACAATTTTTCTTATTGCCTTGTATTTCATTAATAATTACTGGTTTTTTTATCTGTATTATGTTGTCGGTATTTACTGGTCAGTTTTTTTCTCGGTAACTTACCTTGTTTCAGAACCGGTAGAAGTTAAAGATAACGCAATACTCATAATCTTAGTTGTGCTTTGCGTTTTAGGTTGTAGTCAATTGCTATTATATTTTTATAGGGCATCGACAAAATTCTTATGTTTAAAAAAATATGCCCTTGAATATATTGTATTTACTATTATTATAATTGGTTGTTTTGCTTTAAATTATGAGAGCATTAACCAGAAAGCATATATCTATCTGGAGGCCTACCAAAAAGAACCTACACTAGAAAATGCTGTTCAACTCAACCAATATCTTAACCGGTTTGGTCTAATATCTGAACAATCTAATCTTGAATTACACAAAGCGTTGTTAGAAAAGCCGACTCATGTTTCAATACAGAATTTATACACAAAAAATAATTTTTTTGATATGTTTTACTTTTCTACGGTTTCATATTTAACTGTAGGCTATGGCGATTATATACCTACTGGGTGGCTGGTTCGTTCTTTGGTTCTCTTAGAGGTTTTCGTGGGGCATATTTCAACAGCAATTTTATTAGTTGTTGGGATAGCAAAATTTGTTAAAAACCATTGATAACTTTAGGGAGCACCTTGGGCTAAATCTACCAGCACAGGAGCTTGCCTTATTTCATCCTCGTAATGTGTTCCGAATGCTTTTCTGGCTAGCTGTACTAGAGTCCGCTTAGTTAAGTCTTCATTAAATAATCGCCCAATAAAAACATCTAAATCAACTAATTCCTTACTGCATGCTACTATTCCGAGATTCTCTACTACATCAAAATGGCTCCAAGGTGTAGAATATTTTCCGTTTTCCAAGAAGATTACGGCTTGCTTGACCCCTTCACATAGTCCTAAAACATTAAAGAGAGCACGGTATACTTTGTTGATGTCAACGATACTTTCCGGAAGATTATCATGGTATTTATATCTTGATGGCTGGGGCAGTAATCCGAATAAGTTTTTCATAGTTAAGCTAAAATCCCTGCAAGTCGGGGAGGACATCTTAACTCTAGCTAAATCGATTAAAGTTTTTCCTTTTAACTCAAATAATTTAAGTGGCACTACTTGGTAAAATTCTTGATGACCCACGGGAGTGAACTTACTCTCGACAATACCTTTAATTACTTCACCGGGTACGGTTTTACCTTTCCACCATTCTTCAGTAATGTTAATATATTCTACATTATGTTTATCTAAAACATCTTTAATTCCCAAACGATTTAGATACTCTTTTTCCTGAGTCCGAATCCATTCCCGCTTTTCATCCATGTTATCAGGTGTTATTTTTATAGATAAATCATTTCTGGAATGGGAATGTCCTTCAATGACAATCTTTTTTCCTGGAAGGGCTGTAAAAACTGCATCTAACGTTTCAGCATCAGTATAACTTCCTGGTCTGGGGTCAAACCAATTCGGTTTAATGATATATAAATCGTCTTGGGGTATAGTGGCTTTTATAAAACTGATGAATTCATCTTTATTTTTTACAAGTTTAAAATGAAGACCTGATAAATTCCGGTGCATTTTATTCCTCCCTGTTTGATAAAATTATTTATTTTGTTTATAATAAAGCATTTGCAGGTAGTTTGGCAATGTTTGCAAACCTTTTATTATTTAGTAAAGAAATATTTCAGAAATATGATAGGTAAGGGTTATAATCTAGAATTTCGGAAATATAAAATATATTAAAAAGCTTAAGGAGGTTTTAAAATGAGCTTTATCCGACTGAATACTAGAGGGTTCCGGACTGTTTGTTTAGCGTTAGGTTTATTTCTTGCTTACGAAGGTTATCGGCAAATACCTGTTATGACAGAACCAACATTAGGAGCTATTGCTCAAACTACATCTTTGGGCTTAAGTCAAATATTAGGTACTGCAATGTTAATAATCGGTAGTTTTATTGCAAGTGTGTCTAGCCTATTAGAAGGTATTTACGCCTACCAAGGCTGGTCCAGGACTAAAAACGCTGGAGCTATTATTAATATTGTCGCAGCTATTTTGATTTTTGCCCTGGTAGCATATCTCACCTGGCCAGGATTTCAATGGGCTCTAGCAGCAACAATAGTTGCAGTAGTTGCTTTTTATGCGAATAAAATAGTCAAAAAACAAAGCAAATATTTTTAAAAGTAAGGAGCTTTCATCGAATAAGGTGAAAGCTCTTTACATTATTTACATTTTTTTAATCTTTTAACAATACATGAAAAGCTTTAAAGTTTGCCATATTAAACATAGAACTTTAGCAAACAAAGGAGGCTCTTTTTATGAAAGCCGCGGGAATTGTCAGAAGGATAGATGATCTAGGTAGAATTGTAATTCCTAAAGAAGTGCGGAATAATTTGCGCTTAAGAGAAGGGGAGCCTGTTGAAATTTTTGTAGATAGACATGGTGAAGTAATTTTAAAGAAATATTCTCCAATTGAACAATTGAAACAATTTTCTCAGGAATATGCTGATGTACTTCACTCTACAACAGGACATTCAGTAGTAATAACTGACAGGGATTTCGTAATTTCAATTGCAGGTCAAACCAATGAATATAATGTAGGTGATCCAATTAAACCGGAAGTTGAAGAAGTTGCTAATAACAAAAGAACTACTTGGGTTAATAACGAAAAATCACAAGTTATAGCCCCAATAATTGCTCAAGGAGACAGCATGGGGACATTTATTGTAATCGCTGCAGAAGGTAAAACAATAAGCGAGACAGAAATAAAACTTGCAGATACGGCAGCAAAATTCCTTGCTAAAAATATTGAAGAATAATCACTTTAAGTTAAAATTAAGTTAACCAACAGGCACCTCAAACGTTAGATAAAAGCTAACATTTGAGGTGTACTTTTTTTGTATGTCAATTGACCAAGGTGCACATAACTGACGACCTTAGTGCTCTTTTCATTATTACCTTTATATGTTAAAATAATTATCACTAGGTAATAATACTAAGTGTCAATTTAGGAGGAACAAGTGTTTAATCCATTTAAAAGAACACAATATGTTGAACTAAATATTACAGATCAGATTCAGGACAGACCCTTGGAAAAGTGCCCCCGTTGTAAAGAAATTTTGCTTAAAAAAGAATTAATTCAGAATCTTAAAGTGTGTCCTAAATGTAATTATCACTTTCGTTTAGGCGCTTGGGAAAGAATACAGATGTTAGTTGATGAAAATTCATTTCAAGAGCTTAATGGTGACCTTTTCTCTACTAACATATTGGATTTTCCATCTTACCAAGAGAAGTTGAACGAAGCTCAAATAAAAACTGGTTTAAATGAAGCTGTAATTACTGGCAAGGGCTTAATTATGGGTAAGATGGCAATGATTTGTGTTATGGATAGCAATTTTATGATGGCCAGTATGGGTACGGTGGTAGGAGAAAAGATTTGTCAGGCTGCTGAGATAGCTTTAGCCGAAAGATTACCTTTAATAGCTTTTACAGCATCAGGCGGTGCTAGAATGCAGGAAGGTATTTTTTCTCTCATGCAAATGGCCAAAACATCTGCTTTAATAAAAAAGATTGATGAAGCGGGTTTACTCTACATTACCGTACTGACTGATCCAACGACTGGAGGAGTTACCGCTAGTTTTGCTTCCTTAGGCGATATTATAATTGCTGAACCGGGCGCTTTAATTGGTTTTGCAGGACCAAGAGTTATTGAGCAAACAATAGGGCAAAAGTTGCCTGACGGGTTTCAAAGGTCAGAATTTTTATTAGAAAAAGGATTTGTTGATTTAATTGTTCCACGCAATAAACTGAAAGAAACTATTGCTGAACTTTTAGCAATGCATTAAGGATGTGTTTTAAATGTTACCTTTCGAGCACGAACTAGAGGCTTTAATCAAAAAAATACGTGATTTAGAAGAGTTTTCTATTAAACATAATATTGATCTTACTAACGAGATTAACTTATTAAAGGCAAAAGAGAAAGATATTCGGAAAAAACTTTACTCGGAAATTGCTCCTTATGAACGTATACAGCTGGCAAGAGCGATTAATCGCCCTAACACTATGGATTACATAAATAATATCTTTACTAATTTTATAGAACTACATGGTGACAGACTTTTCAGGGATGATTTGAGTATAGTCGGCGGGATTGCTAAGATTAATGAACAGCCGGTTACCGTTATTGGTCATCGAAAAGGAAGGGATACAAAGGATAATATTAAATATAATTTTGGTATGCCCCATCCGGAAGGTTATAGGAAAGCACTAAGGCTTATGAAACAAGCAGAAAAGTTTAAGCGCCCAATAGTTACTTTTATCGATACTCCAGGTGCATTCCCAGGAATAGGAGCTGAAGAACGAGGTCAGGGTGAAGCCATTGCCAAAAACTTAATGGAAATGTCGGTATTAAAAGTTCCCGTAATTGCAATTTTAATTGGAGAAGGAGGAAGTGGTGGAGCGTTGGCTTTGGCAGTTTCAGACCGTTTCATAATGCTTGAAAATGCTGTATATAGTGTTATTTCAGCGGAAGGTTGTGCAAGTATTTTATTCAAAGATGCTAGTCGGGCTAGAGAAGCTGCTGAAGCTTTGAAAATTACTGCTCAGGACATGGCTAAGTTTGGTATTGCTGACGAAATAGTAGGGGAACCTCCCGGTGGCGCTCATCGAGATCCTAAACTGGTAATAGATAGAGTTAAAAACTCTATTTGTAGATTTTTGGCTGAATTAAAAGAACTATCTGTTGATGAATTGTTAAATCAAAGGTTTGAAAGATACAGGAGAATTAATGCTTCAAACTTAACCTTATAATTCTATAGGGTTAAGTTTTATTATATTTGCAGGTATCGGCTAAAAAAAGTAGAATTTTATACAAGAAGCAATATGAGGAGGCCTTTTAAAAAATGATACAAAGAATAAAAATAAATTTGGATGCGGTTGAATCGCTACTCTATTTTTGGCAAGCAACAGCGGATAAAGAAAAAGTTAATGAACGGTTTATTAATGATGTCTCTGACATGGAAGGTTATAAGTATATTTACGATGAAGAGTTTACAAAAGAGTCTTTGCGTAAAATCCTTAGCGCAGTAACTAATAAGGAGATATTTACAAGTCAGAACCGTAAAGAAGGAAGGTTTTGGAATAATAACCTTTGGATGTTAGAGGATTTGGGTTATACGGACATGATGGTTAGTCCTTTAAAACATTTAAATTTAGAAAATTTAGCTACAGATTTAAAAGAATTAAATACAGAGAAAAGTTACGAAGAAATTGAGGTAATATTTGTACCTGCCCATTTAGAAGACTATTATGTTGTAGATAACAAGTTAATTGTTAACTTTTTTAGACTTCGTCCTGAAGATGGCGATCTGTTTATAAATGAAAAAGGCTTGGTAGATTTTATTGAGGAGAAAATAAGAACAGAAATTCTATAACTCTTCTGTTAAAGTCGTTGCTTCATCAACGGCTTTTATGTTAAGGAGGGAGTGTATTGTATCTTTTTAGTTCAGGTTTAGGAAAACACCAAGTTACTGCTAAAGTCCATGTCCTAGACTCGGGTATTAATATTACTCTGTACGGCGGAGATAAAACCCATGTGGGATCAGTCGTAGTTGCCATTCCACGTCCCAGTCTCCAAGACCAGTCTGTAACTAGTGTAACTTCTTCAGTAATAAATTTAGTAGGACATAAGGATGAAGATGTAGCTCGACCTTTGGCAGAAAAACTGGCAAGGACCTTTGGCCAAGTAACTGTTGTTACAGCCGGTATTCACGTAGAAAAAGCAACCTCGGAAGATATTACAGTTATAGTACAAAATGTTGATGAAGTAATGGATGCAATGATATTAAAGTTAGAAACAGTATTGCGTTAACTTTCTTTTTTGGCATGCTTTGTGTATAATTGACTTCGTGAAAGTTAACAATTGGGGTGAAAGTAATGGCATTATCCTGCGGTATTATCGGGTTACCTATGGTTGGAAAAACAACCTTTTTTAACTTATTAACAAATGCTCAAGTTGAAACTAGCCAATTTTTTAGTGGGAAAACAAACACTAATTTTCACTTGGTCAAGATTCCTGACAAAAGACTAGATTACTTGGAAGAGATGTATAAACCTCGTAAAAAAACTCATGCTACGCTGGAAGTAACAGATGTTCCAGGATTGGTAAGAGGTTCAAGTCAAGGTCAAGGAGCGGGAAACGAATTTTTAAATGCTATCCGTGAAGTAGATGCATTAATCCATGTAGTGCGAGCTTTTAAAAACGATCAGGTCCTGCACGTAGATGGGTCCGTTGATATTTTGCGGGATCTGGAAACCATTAATTTGGAACTATTATTTGCTGACTTGCAGATAATAGAGACAAGAATTGAGCGGATAACAACAGGGAAAAAACGTACTAAAGAACATGAATTAGAGCTTTCCGCTATGCATAAATGTAAGGAAGCTTTGGAAAGTGACAAGCATATCCATCAAGTAGAACTTACAGAAGAAGAAAGAAAAGAACTTAGACATATCAGATTTCTAACTGAAAAACCAATGATCATAGTAATTAATGTTGATGAAGATCAACTTAAAGATAATGATTTTCCATTTAAAGAAGAAGTGCTTAAATATGCTGCAGAACGGGACATACCTTGTCTTGAAATATGTGCTAAGGTAGAAGCAGAATTGCGTGAACTTAGCCCGGAAGATGCAGCCTTATTTATGGATGATTTAGGCATTACTGAACCGGGTGTTAATCGACTTGCTCAAATAGTTTATCAAAGGCTTGGTTTAATTTCTTTCCTTACAGCCGGGGAAGATGAAGTAAGAGCATGGACCATAAGGAAAGGGCTAAGTGCTAAACAAGCAGCAGGTAAGATTCATTCTGATATTGAAAGGGGATTTATCAGAGCTGAAGTGGTAGCTTTCGATGATTTAAAAGAACATGGTTCTATGACCAAGGTGAAGGAAAAAGGTTTAGCTCGCTTAGAAGGTAAAGATTATATAGTACAGGATGGAGACATTATTAACTTTAGATTTAATGTTTAAAAAAACACGCCAAAGCGTGTTTTTGTTCTTTATATCTTTGCAAATTGAAAAGGTTTTTATTATTCTAGCCTATTAAGTGAGTTAGCAATTATGTACCATTCTCCTGCCAAGAAAGACTTCTTTAGAGTTAATAATATTTTAGTTGTTTTATAACCTGTGTCACCTTTTTTCTTCCAAGTTAAGGTTATAGGTATGGTGCGAAGCAACTTATGTTCACTTTCGTTATTATTATGGATGATAAAACTTTTAATATCTTCACATGTCTTTAAGACTTTTAGAACATCGTCAATTTCTTCACTACTTCTAAAACCCAAGGTAAGACTTGCCATATGCCAATCATGTTGTTTTAGAGCAGTCAAAAATATAGTTATTAATTTTTCAGGTGTTGAGTTTTGTATTACTTCATCAAGTTTTCCACTTGCTTTAGCTATCATTAACTGATGGGCCAGGTCTACTTTATTACTTTTGTGAACTTTACTGCCTAAAAAGTGGATGCAAAAATGGCCAGGAAAGTTATTATTTTTAATGGAGCCGGCGCCATGGGGCATACCATTCATGGAAGCAGCAATCATTCTTCCATCTACTTTAAGAATTATGGCTCTGCGTTTCCAAGACCAATTGCCACCAAAAATATTTTTCATTGTCTCTGTATCTTTAGCAGTTAACGGCTGCACATCGGCATGGTAGGTGCCAGATTTACGTCTTATATTAAAGCTTAATCCAGTCTCTAGATCAGTAACTAGAGCATATCTATTCTTTGGAAATAAAAGCTTCGCTTCTGACCAAGGCATGTCTTCACCATATTGTTCCTTTTCCAGGTCGGTAAAAATAGAGTCCAGTTGATTCCTTAATTCTTTGGGTATTATAAATAAACCTCCATCAGTTATCGAAAGTAAACTTGACCCAAAATAGCTTAAAGTTTTGCGGTCTTTTTTAGAATTCATATGAATTACATGATTAGAAATACGATAATCAGCTAAAAGAGGTTCCCCATTTAAAACTTCTTTTAATTGTCTTATGAGGTCACGGTCTATAATTTCTTTTCTTTTGTTAAATCGGGTAATCTCGAAATCAACAAATGCCTGCGAGCTATGGCGTACCAAAACTATAACTCCCAACAAAAGAAGGCAGAAAACAACTATTATAAAGCCGAACGTTTTTTGCTTTTTCATAATATCACCTGCTTTAATAGATCTAATTTAAAAATACTATTTAGAGTGAAAGGTTATTCTTTAATAGTAAAGAAATGTAAATAATTAATTGCTATTTAACATGTTATATTGGACATTAATTGACCACTTAACATAATTTACTAGGTTTATTTCATTGACAATCATTTATCAAGCTTGTATAATAAGTTCTTGCAGAAAAAAATTTGGAATCATGAGATGATCGCGCAGGATAATAAGTCCTGTGAGGAAAGTCCTGGCTGGCGCAAGCTGAGAGGCGATTTACGCAAGGTGTGGAGCCTGCTTGCAGAGAAAGTGCTTGACGCAAGTCAAGGTAGGGCAACCTAACGGCAGGGAAAATAACTTTTATAGTTATGATTACCTTTAAAGTGCTATAGTGACGATGCTGCCTGGCGACAGGCAGAGTGAGACGACGTAAACCCCACTTTGCCAGAAACCCTCTGAGAGGGGAACTTTCCAAAGGGAATTCAACTGGAGGAAAGCACAATCTTTTGATTGTGAGAAAGATGATCATCCTAGACAGAACCAGGCTTATTATGATTCCAAAGTACAATTTAATGGCGGTGTAGCTCAGTTGGTTAGAGCATACGGTTCATACCCGTAGTGTCGTTGGTTCAACTCCAACCACCGCTACCAAAAATAATTGACAGACCAATATGGTCTGTTTTTTTATTAAATCACAAGCATAAGCTTTCCAATTTTAATAATAGCAACTAAGGCTTTCGCCTTCGACAAAAGGACTTGGCCCAAATCGAGCTTTTCCAATAACTTA
>DUOV01000101.1 GCA_012838615.1 Clostridia bacterium
TTGGAAGGAGGGGCATTTAAAGGCTGGGTTATCGGTCTGGCTTTAATTATCACCCCGTATTTTGGCTTCGAAACGGTACCCCAGTTAGTAGAGGAAGGAACTTTTCCCATTAAAGATCAGGCTAAGGCTATTCTCGGCTCAGTTTTAACATGTGCAGCCATATATATGATCTTTTATTTCGCAGCATCCGGTATGGCTCCTTGGGAAATTTTAACTGAAGGTGGAAGTGGTGCACCGTTTATTACTATAAAAGCTTTCCAAAGCGCTTATCCAACTTGGGGTGCTTATGCCTTCTTCTTGGGAGTTGTAGGAGTTCTATTTCCTATAAGTACTAGTGTATTAGGCTTCTGGTACTCATCAGTCAGGCTAATTTATGCTATGGCCAGACAAAATTTCTTACCAGTAGTCTTTGCCAAAACTAATAAATTTGACCAACCTATTCTACCTAATATTTTGATCTATGTTATTAGTCTCCTGTTTATTATTCTGCAGAATAACTACGACTATATTCAAAACTATTTCAACTTAATGGCTTTTGCCTGTGCTCTTGCTTATACCATCAGCAGTATCTCAGCTATACGGCTTGCGATAGTTCATCCTGAATGGGAAAGACCTTATAAAATTCCTGGCGGCATGTTTATGCGGGTCCTTAGCTTAATCCTTGCAGCTATCATTGCTTATGGAACTGCCTTAGGCCAGCAATCTACTGCTTGGGCAGGTTTAGGGATGTATATTGGCATAGGTATATTATTATGGCTCTGGATGTTGGCTTTCAAGTGGCCGAAGCAATCTGTGTGGATGTACACACCCGATGGAGAAAAAGAGTTCTAGTATAAAGAAGGGGTACCCCCTAGAGCAATTGGCCTAGGGGGGCTCCCAAAGTAGGGGTTATATGGACGAACAGACTTTACCTAAATATAATTTTTGCTTTCTCCTTTTCCTCTCTTATGGCAGCTATATGTACATTTTTATGAAGGAGACAGGACCTAAAGCAAAAGAAAAAGCATGGAGGGGGTAGGTTGCTGTGATTGATCTGACATCTTTAACTAGGAATGTGGAGCAAGCCCTCAAAGAGCTCCTTGAAGTTGCTCATTTAAAACCCAATGACATTTTAGTTGTAGGGTGCAGTACGAGCGAAGTTATAGGCCAAAAAATCGGTTCTGCTTCCAGTCTTGAAGTAGCTATTGCTTTAATGGACGGTATCTTGCCTATAGTCAAAGAAAACAATCTTTTTTTGGCAACTCAATGCTGTGAGCATTTAAACCGGGCCCTTGTGGTAGAAGAGACCTGTGCTTTGTTCTATGGTTTAGAAGTGGTTAATGTTGTGCCTCATCCTAAAGCCGGTGGTTCCTTTGCCACGATGGCGATGGAACGATTTAAAAACCCGATGGTAGTTGAGGAAATTGCTGGCCATGCTGGAATGGACATAGGGGATACCTTTATAGGCATGCACCTGAAACGAGTTGCAGTACCTGTCCGTGTATCAATCAAAAGCATAGGTGAGGCCCATTTAACCTTAGCCAGAACAAGACCTAAACTCATTGGAGGAGAAAGAGCAAAATACAAATAAATTTTTTTACCGGCCTAGGCTGGGATAAAATATGCAATTTGTGGAAAGGAAGGATGTTTTTACTATGGGTAAATTAGACGGTAAAATTGCCATGGTTACCGGGGCGGCAATGGGTAACGGCAACGGTGGGGCAAGGGGTTTGGCTAAAAATGGCGCCCATGTTGTATTGGCTGATATTTCCGAAAAAGTATTTACTGCCGCTCAAGAACTGGTAGATGCCGGCTATAGTGCTGAAGCGGTACAGTTTGATGTCAGAAATTTTAAAGACGCTAAAAAAGCTGTTGATGACATTGTAGAAAAATACGGGAGAATAGACATTCTTTTCAATAATGCAGGCGTTATTAGGCTAGCTCAGTTTGAAGATATGACTGACGAAATACGGGATTTTCATTTTGATGTAAATATAAAAGGTGTATGGAATTGTGCTAAGGCAGTTTGGCCGTATATGCAGAAACAAAGATACGGTAAAATTGTAATCATGTCTTCAGTAACCGGTCCAATGGTTGCTGACATGGGCGAAACAGCCTATGCCACAACTAAAGCAGCAAACTGGGGCTTTACCAAGGCTTTAGCTTTCGAAGGCGGACCATATAATATAAATGTTAATATGATTTGTCCGGGTTATATCCATACACCCATGGCAGAACAAATAGCCAAGGAATCAAATCCTGATAATCCTCAAACAGTAATTGACGGAATTGCTGCCGCAGTACCTCTTAAGAGGCTAGGAACTATTGATGAGATCGGCGATTTAGTTGCCTTCCTGGCTTCTGATGAAGCAAGTTACATTACCGGAACCCAGGTTGTGATAGATGGCGGTAGTACTTTACCTGAAACTTTTGGTGCAGTAGGAGTTTAATTTTGTTACTTGAGAGGTAATAGTTTTCTATTACCTCTCTTGTTTATCCGAAAAAAATTAGGTATGAAAGGGGGAGACTTTACTGTTTACTACAGAATTTTTTGCCCGTTATTTTTCTTCAGTCAGTATATTTTTTGCTTTATGGGCTGGATATACCCTACTCAAGCAATTCTATACACAAAAAACTTTGTTTATAAAGTATCTGCCCAAGAGTACTCTCCGCTTAGCTGGTATCGGACTTATTTTTATGTTTTTATCTTATTGGGTTAAGGGCATGTAGTTAATCCCTGGTATGGCTAAACTGGCGACTGGTGACTCCGCGAAGCGGGTACTGAGGACTTATTTTTGACGGCTAGCGACTAAGGCACTATAGCTCGTATCTGACTAAAAATTTTAGTATAATAGGAATAATCATTAATAAGGAGCTATAGTATGTCTATCTTAGCAGTACAGGGATTAACTAAGTATTTTGGCGAAAAAGTAATTTTTACCAATGTCCAATTTCAGCTTGAAGCTGGGGAAAAGGTGGCTTTAGTAGGAGCTAATGGTACAGGGAAGACAACTTTGTTACGCTGCTTAGCAGGATGGGAAGAATTTGACGAGGGTCAAATTTTCCTTGCTAAGGATGTTCGTATCGGGTTTTTAACCCAAACCATGGAAGTGGAAGATTTAGACCTTACTTTGTCGGAATTTATGCTGGAGGAATATCGGGATTTAATAGATTTACGAAAAGAACTTAAACAGTTAGAAAAGAAAATGTCTCTCCCTGAAATATACAATTCTGAAGCAGAGTTAAATAAAATTATGAAAATGTATGCTGCTTGTACCGAAAAGTATGAAGCGGGAAACGGTTATTTGTTAGAAAAAAGGATTAAAGAAGTTATTCTTGGGCTTGGTTTTTCATTGGATGACTCAGACCGTCCCATGAACACTTTTAGTGGAGGCCAGAAAACCAGGCTCTATTTGGCTAGGATTCTCCTAAGGGAGCCAGAACTGTTATTTTTAGACGAGCCCACTAATTACCTGGACTTAAAGTCAATAGAATGGTTAGAAGGTTTTTTGCAAGCCTACAAGGGCACTATCCTAATAGTCTCTCATGACCGATACTTTTTAGATAAGATTACAGAACAGGTGCTGGAATTAGAAGATACTCAAGTTATCTCTTATAATGGAAATTACTCGGCTTTTATGCTTCAAAAAGCCATGAAAGAGGCTAGCCAGGCTAAGGAATATGCTAAAGAACAGGCTAAGATTAAGCGTTTGGAAGAGTATATTCGCAAAAATAAGGCTGGGGTAAACGCTCGCCAGGCCAGAGGAAGAGAAAAGCAGTTGGCCAAAATGGGACATAAATCTAAACCTAAAGAAAGGAAGTCTCTGTCTTTTTCATTTCAGAAAGCTTATGAATCCGGTGAGGAAGTATTAAAAGTTAAAAAATTAAATTTATTTTATCCTGGTAAAACAATAGCTGAAAATTTAACTTTTACTGTCCAACGAGGTGATCGGATTGGCTTGGTCGGGCCTAACGGTTGTGGCAAAACAACCCTTTTAAAAGCTCTATTAGGTAAAATACCTTACGAAGGCAGCATTGCTTTTGGCGTAGGGGTAAAAGTCGGTTATTATGCTCAGGAGCATGAAGATTTAAGTTTTACGGGTACGGTTATTGATGAAGTAATGAGTGATAACCGCTTAACAATCCAGATGGCTCGTGATCTCCTGGCTAGATTTCAATTTAAGGGCGAAGATGTTTACAAGAATACACAGGAACTGAGCGGTGGGGAAAAGAGCAGGCTTGTTTTGGCGAAACTTTTTTTAGCGGAGGCTAACTTTTTAATTCTGGACGAACCGACCAACCATTTAGATATTTACGCAAGGCAAGGTTTGGAAGATGCTTTGGCTGAATTTAGCGGCACAATTATGCTGGTATCCCATGATCGGTATTTACTAAACAAACTGGCCACTAAGGTATTTGAGTTTAGTGAAGGCGGCATCAAAATATATGAAGGAGATTATGATTTTTATCGCTATCAAAAAGCAAAAGAGGAAGAAGCCATTCAAATTAGGAAGACCCGCACTAAAAATGAGAAGGTCCACTCAACAAAGCAGGAGAAAACCGGCTTAAATTTAAAAACACTTGAAGCTGAAATAATTGCTGCTGAAGAAGAACTGGCCAAACTGGCTGAAAAACTAGGAGATCCTGAAATATATGCGGTTCCACAAGAAGTAGTCGCTCTACAAAAAAAATACAGACTTCTGGAATTATCCTTAACTGAGCTTTATGAAGAGTGGGAAAGGGCTGCAGAAGAAACCGGGCAGGAAGTATAAAAACTTTATTATTTAAACATCATAATCAGTATGAGAGGTTTTTAAATTAACGTACTTAAAAAATCGAAGCTATTAGTTTAGGAGTGGTATGATGATCAAGTATTTAAGTCTTCTTGCCTTTTTAGGTGCTATGATTGCCCTTTACTTTTTAGTACCAAGGGATAAAATTAAGAAGTTTTCTACTTTTGGCATACTGGCAGGTCCTGTTTTAGGTTTTATCCTTTTGTATTTTATGACTTCTCTTTACGGTTTTTGGCGCTTTGGTCCCCTTGACTTTTTTATCATGGATATTCCTTTGTTTATGGCTTTAGTCTGGTATCCCCTGGAAGTAGGCTTTGCTTACTATTTTCTAAACAGTAACAATACTTTTATGTATTGGACAGTAATCCTGTTTTTGCCGGTTGTTGCCACTTTTGCTCATTTAGTTTTACTACAGTTTGATTTACTCACCTATCATAACTGGTCTTTATTAGGTACTTTTATTCAGTCTTTACTTATTCATGCTATTTTGGGTGCATATCTTTATTATACTGCACGAATGGATTTGGCCTCTTAAAAGGCCATTTTTTATTTTACGTTTTACTGGATTTTAAAAATCGGCTTAAAAGTGGGCGAATGTATTGTTTAATATCTTTGAATTTTGAAGACTCTTTCTTTTGTCGCCTTTTTTAGGTAAGATTAGGGCAAAAGTATTTTGTAAATTTGAGGTGGAATATGCAGATTCCTGTACTAAAGTTTGAGCCCATTAGCCCTAAAAGCAGTATGCAACTCCTAGCTTTGCGAGAAGGCCAGATACTTAGGGGGTTTGTCCAAAGTAAGGATGGCAGTAATTTGGTTCTAAATTTAGGTGGAGTTAAGGTTATTGCTCAAACCGATTTAGAGGTATCTGCAGGGCAACTCATATGGTTGGAAGCAGTTGAAGTAAAACCTAGTAAAATAGTTTTTAAGCTCTTTGCTAAAGAAACTAATCTCAGTTTCCGGGATAAGATACCAGATACGGTTTTTTCGAAGCTAGACATTCCACCTTCTTTTGTTGCCGGTAAGGTGATAGAAGTACTTATGTTTCACGGCCTACCGATTTCTAAAGAAGTGGTGGAGGAAATTACAGAGAAGATACCAGGGCAGGCTTCTCCTGATGAAATTGAAGTCTTGGTTAATACTAATATTCTTTTAAAAAACAAAGGACTGCCAATAACCGAGGAAACCCAACAGTTGCTTGGGAAGTTATTTACAGGGGAGACTGAACCGGAGGAAGTTGTCTATGCCCTGAAGTTACTTAACGAGGTTAAGGACCAGCAGTATAATTTGCCTAATCTATTTTTTGCCTGGTGGCAGAATGAGCTTCAGCAAGGTGAAATTTACCTTTGGCAGTATCAAAAGGGAAACAAGAGTTTGGAAGAATCGTACAAAGCCCTTGCTCTTCATTTTTATACTCAAAACCTAGGAGAGTTATGGGTTAAACTAATTCATTTAAGTGGAAAACTAAGTCTTACCTTAGCTACAGAAAATTCGCAAGCTATAACTCTTTTTAGGGAACATCTTGCTAAACTAGAAGATATGCTTAAAGCAGCAGGGTATAAGTTAGGTATTGTTAGTTACAAGCTTGGCAAAGTAGAATCAGTTTTTAGTTGTTTTCAGGACGAAACGAGAAGTGAGTATAGAGGGATAGATATAAAGGTGTGATTTTATAGTGGAGAAAGGAAAAAGAAAATTAGCTATTGCACTACGTTACAGGCCTGAACAGGATAATGCACCAAAAGTGATTGCTTCAGGTTTTAGGGAGCGGGCTAAAAGAATTATTAGTATGGCCAAGGATTTAAATATTCCTGTTTATGAAGAACCAGAGTTAGCTCGGACTTTAGTAGGGTTAGAAATTGGAGAAGAAATTCCCCCGGAACTATACCAAGCTGTGGCAGCTATTTTAGTATATATCCAAAATTTAGACAAAAAAGCAAAAAAAATTTAATTACCCCCAGAAAAATTATCCATTTTTGCGAAACTATATAGAGCAAACCGACAAAGGCAAACATGTGCCTGCTGATACCATCTGTAATCGTACTTTTGTACCACTACGTTTTTTAGCTGAAGTTTTTGGTGAGAAAGTAGAATATGATGAAGAAACCGGTGATATTGAAATTGGTGATACAGAAGACGAAGAAGACGACGAAGATGAAGAAGATTTAGAAGACGATAACGAAGTTGATGACGAAGATGATAATATCGAAGGTGACGATGAAACTGAAGATGATAATGACGATGAGGAGTAATAAATAAGTATACATAAATGTAAAAAGCCTTTTTGTTAAAGAAAGGCTTTTTACATTTTTTACAAAGGTATATAATTTTTTACATTTCTACCCCACCAAATCTTATCTACGATCCGTATATTATAGTAAATAAATCAAGGAGGTGAAGCTGCCTTAGAGGCAGCGAAGATGAAAAAAATATTACGTGTTATCTCTATTACTGTTTTACTTTTGTTTTCTTTTAATATGGCGGCATTTGCTGCCCCACCCCCCTGGGCAGGTGGACATCATGAGAATAAAGAAATTAAACAACTCTTAAAACAGTATAGGAAGGAATTTAAGGGTAAAGTTAAACTAAACGGTAAACCGATAAAATTTGATGTTAGTCCCTATGAACTTGGTGGAAGAATTCTGATTCCTTTACGGGCTGTTGCAGCTACATTAAAAGCTGAAGTTACTTACAAAACAGATGGGACTAAACAAGTGATTACTGTAGAGAAAAATGATGATCTTGTAAAAATTGTAATGGGCAGTTCAAATAAAGATTTTAGTATAACCTTAAATGGCAAGGAAGTAGGTACCGATATTTGGCCTGAGCTGAGAAACGGTAGAACCTTTGTGCCTTTGAGGTTGCTAGCTACCCTGCTTGGCTTAAAAGTAAATTACAACGGCGACGTTGAACTGGATGAGGAAGAGCTGGAAGAACGGCTAAAAGAAGCAGAAAGCCTACCTTTTAGATGGTATGACTTTACTGAAAAAAATTTTGAGGCCGATGTAAGAGTAATAGAAGGTAAGCTTAACAAAGATAATCCTTTCAGAAGCTTAAATTTTGTAGTTCTAAATGATGAGAAGGACAAAGAAGAACTAGCTGGTTATAGTCGTAGAATTCCAAAGTTAGACTATCGCTTTGACCGGTATCTCTATATTTGGGGTCTTAGCAAAGCCAACACAGGAGGTTACAATCTATATCTTAGTGATGTCAGTCAGCTGGGGAAAGTAGTCTGGGTTAAAGTGCATTTGGTAACCCCCAGTAAAAATGATATTGTAACTCAAGCTATAACTTATCCCTCCGATCTGATCAGAATAAGAAAAGATGATTTCGTAAAGGATGGAAAGTTAACTTTTATCTTCCTAGATCAAAATAATAAAGAGCTTGCAAAAGTAACAAAAACCATAAACTAATAGCTGGCTCTTAAGCATACATGAATTTACTCTATTTAGGGCATATTTAGAATAAAATATGCCCTAAATAAGTTGAGGTGTTCTTATGTCTAAAGCGACAGCAGATAACGCTAGTGCCAGTTTTAAGTGTTCCAAATGCGGGGCCACTTTTGCCCTTTCAGAGGAAGGAAGCACCTGTCCTGTATGCGGTTATAATTGCAGTCATGATGCATGTCGTAGAGTAGATGCCTCCGATGAAGGATACTAAAGAATACTTTCCAGACTTGGATTGCCCATTATGTAATGGTTTAATTCGGGTAGAAAAGAGATGTCCCAAATGCAACCAAGCTCTAGTGGATGGCGGTACTCTAGAATCTTATTTTGGCCCCTACAGCCCTTATGAGGAAGTAGATGATGAGCTGCAGAGTTTCTTCCCTGAATATGCTAATGACAGGTGTTTGCACTTAATTTACTGCCCGGATTGTGGGTGGGATAAAAGAATAGGAATTCCTAAAATTGTAATCGAATAGCAATGTCTGGTGAAAGTTAGACTATTTCGGCCAATAAACCAGCTCTAAAGGTTCAGGTCTTTCCTGAGAATCAAGCTTAACGAGATCATAAATCCGATAATCTTGGATAAGTCTACTCCAGGCTTGGTAAACAGCGAGTATAAAATCTTTTTCCAAGGAAATTCTTTTTTCAATAAGGGGGCACTGATATGGCAAGGGAAGGGTTTCCCTAATGAGAGTTAGTGTCCCCTCCTTAGTTAGATGTGGTGCTAATGGAAAAGTGCGACATTGGATAGGTCTTTTTTCTCTCGGACAATCCCTTAGACAACGAATAAAAAATACTTTTTCCGTCCACGAAGCCGGAAAATCATAATCTGTAGGATTGTGTTCCTCCCAAACCAGCCATTCTTCACTTCTGTCAAACATCGTTTCCTCTCCAGGTAATAAGTACATGCCAAGGTTTTCGTTGTCTTGTTTGCAGCATAGCTTATCACAAATTTTACCACAGTCTTCTTTTAAGGGAGTTGCCTGATTTAGGATTTGATAAATTTCTAAATAATCGTCTTTGGTTAATTTAAACATTTTACTCTCCCGCTATTAAAACTTACCTATGGTATACTAAGAACAAAGTAAAACTTCAATGGAAGGGGGTTTACGGGCGACTGCGCGAATTAAAAAGTTGCTTAGTTTAGTATGAACTTGGAAAAAAAAGTTAAGGAGTTGGCTTATCAAGTAGGGTTTGACTTGTGCGGTATTACTACTGCCGAGCCTTTTTATAACTTGCAACAGGTATTGGAACAACGTGTCCAGACAAGGTTCCACTCTGAATTTGAAGAACTAAATTTACCTAAACGCCTAAACCCTCGTTTGAGTTCGCCTGAAGCTAACTCTATTATAGCTCTAGGAAAAGTTTGCCCCCCAGTTGCTCCGGTTAAACTTGCCAGAGGTCAAGGGAAAATTGCCCGATTTGCCAGGGGCAGGGACTATCATCTGGAATTAAGAGAAGCTATGGATAGGCTGAGTTGTTTGCTACAAAACCAACTTAGTTTGACCCCTTTAACCACCATTGTAGATACAGGACCGCTAATTGATAGGGCTGTTGCAGCCCGGGCTGGGATCGGTTGGTATGGTAAAAATTGTTCCATAATTTCTCAAGGCTACGGTTCCTGGATAGCCCTCGGCCAGATTTTAATCAAAGAAAAGCTTAAACCGGATAAGCCCCAAAAAGAACAATGCGGTTCATGTGACAAGTGCTTGCAAGCTTGCCCTACAGGAGCTTTGCAAGGGCCCTACCAGCTCAACTCGAATTTGTGCCTTTCTCAGCTCACTCAAACAAAATCTATTATACCAAAAAAATACCGTCTCATGTTAGGAACTCGTATCTACGGTTGTGACACATGCCAGGAAGTTTGTCCTTATAATAATTTTTCTGGTAACTTAGTGTCAGAACAAGAAGAGGAAGCCATAGATTTAATTAGCTTGCTCCGGATGAGCAATTCGGAATTTCGCCGAAAATATAAAGATAAAGCTTATGCTTGGCGGGGGAAAAACATTTTACAGCGAAACGCTATTATTGCTTTAGGTAACTTAAAAGAAAAGTCAGCTAGCAAAGATTTGATTTCCTTGCTAAACGGTCCTAATACCATGCTAAGAGGGTATAGTGCCTGGGCTTTAGGCAGAATAAAATCCCCGGAGGCTCTCGAAGCACTTGAAAGGGCGCTGAAGGAAGAAGATGATCCTTGGGTTAGGGAGGAAATTGAGGACGCTTTAAAGGATAATAAACAATTAAAAGCTCTTATAAATAATAAAAGGTAGACCTAATATATTTAACTAATTTTGATATTGTAAAGTATGTGTCATAGCTGGTTATAAGAAATAATGAACATTATAAGAAAAATGCGCACAATAGATCAGTTTCCACAATGTGCGCATTTGAATGCTACATTCCGCTGATCTTTGCTTAAATAAGCAAAGAATTAATTCGTTGTAGTAGAAGAATGCGCATTAAGTTTATTCCTATAATAGTCAAATGTTTGTCGCTGCGGAGGTATTGCTTTCTGCGGGCTGCCGCTCATTCGCTATTCTCTTGCCAAAAAAGCTACAGGGCAAAAACCCTGGGGCAAACTGCAAGTGAACCCTTGCCCTGCTTAACGCTTTTTTGGCTGCGTTCGTTTAACGCTCATTCCGCTAAATGCCCGCTCCAAGCAGTACCTCCGCCATTTACCAAGCAACTTGGTAAATAAATAGTCGAAGAATGGGCAGAAGGGGGCACCAAAGCCAGTCCCCAGCAAAACAACCATTCGCCTCCTGGCATGCGTGAAAAATTGATATAAATACTGTTATGAAGTAGGCAATATCCCATTTGGCTGCTTTATTTCACTTCTTCTACTTTTGTGCAACAGAAAAAATTATACTTACTAATTATTATCACAACGTTTATCTGTAAATAAAGGGACAAGCCTTGATATAATTCAAGACTGTCCCTTTAATATTTTACCGACCTGATATTAAGGCAATTTTATGTTCAATCTCCCGGATCTTAGCTTGATTTTTTTTCGGATTTGTTCTTCGTAACAGCTCTTGATAAGCTTTCCCTTGTTTAATAAATAGTTCTATATTTTCCTTTTTCTTTTTTACCATTTTTGATTTCCCTCCCTGGTACTATATTTACCTTTTATTGCCAGAAATATACCTATTTTTTGAGGGATAAAATTGCCAGCTATGGAAAGGCGAAATAGGAAATACTAAAATAAAGGATTTAGCGAGGTGACTTAAATTGGCAGGGAAAATCAAAGCCTTTTCAATTTTGTTAGTGATTATCAGTATGGTAAATATAGGGACTGGATGCAGCAGAAAACCTGAACAAAAACCTGTTTCACCGCCTAAAACTGTCGGTGTGAGCCTGGTAACAAAGGATGAGGATTTTAGAAAGCAGTTTAAGAAAGCTATGGAAGAAAATGCCCAGCAGGAAGGAATTAAACTAATCTGGAAAGAAAGTGAGCCGGACAAGCAGGAGGAAGATGTAAAGGAGTTGCTGGAACGTAAAATTAAAGTATTGGTTATTGAATTTGCAGATGAAACAACTGCTGCTGCCATTGCCCGGGAAGCTAAAACTAAGGATATACCTGTATTGGCCTTAGGAGTAATGCCTCAGAATGTACCCCTTGACGGATTTATCGGTATCGACCCGTACCGTTCAGGTTTACAGCAAAGTGAGTTTCTGTCAGCAGCCCTTAAAGAACTAAACCCGGCTCGAGTTTTAATTATAAAGGGGTTGGGACATTCAGTTGAAGAAATTTTATTGCGGGGCAATTTAGACGGCTTCCAAGGCCGATCGAATATTCAAACGACTGTTCAGGAAGTATTACCTACGGAAGATGTTGCCGCTAGACTTGCTGCTATGGAAGAACTGGCTAGTTATCATGGCTTAATTGTTCACAATCCGGTTTGGACGGAGGAAGTTATCAGTTTGCTTGACGATCTAGAACTGGCTCCGAATATCGTTACAGTAGGTATTGGCGCAACAAAGCAAAACATTAAAGCCATTATGAACGGTATTCATGAGGCTGAAATAGATTTAGATCCAAAGCTTCTTGGAAAATATGCCTATACAGGAGCAAAAGAGTTAGCAAAAGAAGGACAATGGCAATTTGAAAAGCAAGAAACAAGTGGCTCTTACGACATTCCCGTCAAATATGTACCGGCTAATATTATTTCAAAGGATAACATTTTTTTAGTGGAAAAACGTTTTGAAGATTTGCTCGGCCAGCAAAAAGAACAAGACGACAATTCTAATCAAGGAGGCCATAATTCATCCTCCGGCGGAGAAGAAGAAGGAAAACAGCAAAATCAAAATAATAAAAAGTCAAAAGTAGTCATCCAGACCAAAGAAGGAAAAACCATGGAGATAGAGGTTGAGGGGGAAGTATTAAAAGTTGAAATCCAGGGTGGTGGAGGCACTCAGCAAAAAGGTAGTCAAGGAGGAAATCAGCAAGGTAGTGAGGGCAGCCAATAAAAATAGCCCTTTAGTGGGCTATTTTAGCAGTTCAAAGTCTTGGGGATGCTCAATGAAATTCTCATATAATGTTTTATTCCGCGATAATTGAAGGGGTTGGGATAGATTTGGGGCAGCCATTATTTTTAACCCGACAGAATTATGGTAGTTAGGATTTTTGATGAAATCGCTTTTACCGCTTTCTGTTTCAATTAAGTAATAGGCAGCTCCTTTTTTTTGAGCAAAAGGGTCATAAACTGACTTAAAGTTCTTTTCAATTAAGTTACCCATTACTAGGGGCTGGTCCCCGGGGTTAATAGTAATATGCCCGTAACCAGGAGGGATAAAGACTTTGTCTCCTTCTTTAGCTTCTATGGCCATAATTTCTTCCACATCGCCGCTTCGAGAATTTTTTTGCAAAATATACAAGGCTTCTCCTGCTAAAACTTCATAGTACTCAGGGTAAGTTTCTGAGCTGTTTGGTTTATTAGGATGAAAATGACCAATAGTTTTATTATATTCCTGCCCAATTTTTAAAGGCAAGAGGATGGTAATATCGTAACGTATGTCTGACTGGTTAAATAATTCTATATGTTCCGTGAAAGCAACATTACGATACATATAGTATAGAGGGGTATCTCCCGGCATTTCTATCTTGTTCATAAATACGTGGGCTGCGTCTTTATAAAAGCGGATATCGGGCTCTGGATGCGTTATCTCCGGGACAAATTGCAGTATACCATCTTCCTGCAATTTAAAGTCACTTCCAATTTTCATCCATGAACCTCCTTTGCTATATAATAAAAATCTAACAATATACTTATAATGTACTTCCTTTACTGGAAGATGTCAATTATTCCAAGTTAAAGACAACAGCTTCCTAAAAGGAAGCCGTTGTCTTTAAATCTTGATTAATGGTTGGTTACAACAA
>DUOV01000102.1 GCA_012838615.1 Clostridia bacterium
ACCGCTGAGCTATTCCCGCAAACAGAGGTAAGTAATCCTTACCTCACATTATATGCATGGTGCCTCAGGGCGGAATCGAACCGCCGACACGAGGATTTTCAGTCCTCTGCTCTACCGACTGAGCTACCGAGGCTAATTGGCGACCCCGATCGGATTTGAACCGACGATCTCCTGCGTGACAGGCAGGCGCTTTAAACCACTAAGCTACGGGGCCAAATGGTGGGCGATGACAGGATCGAACTGCCGACATCTTGCTTGTAAGGCAAGCGCTCTCCCAGCTGAGCTAATCGCCCGAATCAACTGGAACAGAATATATTGTATCATGTTCCGAGTTAACTGTCAACAACATTTTCTTCTGCATTAGAAGACTGTTGTTACGAACATTTTTTATTATAACAGCATAATTATGTTAAGTCAAACATATCTTTTCTATTTGAAAGCTAAAACAGCTTCTCTCACTAGTTTCGCTGCCAGTAAAGCAGTTCTTTGAGATTGATCTATCATTGGTAGTACTTCCACAATATCGATACCAACAATAGGTAATCTACTTAGCATTAGTAAAGCCTTAATAATATCCTTGGAAGAGCACCCTCCAGGTTCAGGAGTACCTGTCCCAGGAGCATAGGCAGGATCTACAACATCAATATCTATGGAAACGTAAACTGGCCTACTATCCCAGCTAGCTACCAATTGAGTTAACGGTTCGATTATTTGATCAACATACATATTGGTATGTTCCTTAGCATACTCAAATTCTTCCTTAGTACCAGAACGAATTCCAAACTGGTATACTTTCTTATCTCCCAGCAATTCACTAACATAACGCATTACGGTTGCATGAGATTGTTTTTCACCTATATAATCGCGCCTTAAGTCAGCATGTGCATCAAAATGGAAAACAACTAAATCCGGGTATTTACTTGCCATAGCTTTTACTATAGGTAAAGAAATTAAATGTTCTCCACCTAAAAAAATCGGTAATTTACCGTGTTCAAGTAGCTTATGCCCAGTTGCTTCTATACGGTTTAAACTTTCAGTTACGTTCCCAAATGGTAGTATAATATCTCCTAGGTCATAGTAATTGTGATCCATCAAATCTTTGTCTTGATACACGCTATATTCTTCTAAACCAGTTGATACCATACGGATTACTTGAGGGCCATTACGTGAACCAGGCCTGAAACTAGCAGTAAAATCCATGGGTGCTCCTACGATAACGCATTTACTTTTATCGTAATCATTTGAACTTCCCATAAATACTGCATTTTTTTCTGTTTGTACCACCAATTTCACCTACTATTTTTTTATAAGTTCTTGAACAAATTTAGGCAATACAAAGCTAGCCTTATGTACTTCTGGCGTATAATACTTAGTTTCAAAAGCTTGAATCTTACTGGTATCAATTTTCTCCGGATCATATACTTTGCTGCCCATAGTAAAAGTCCAATATCCGCCGGGATATGTAGGCACAAAAGCTCCATAAATTTTAGCTATTGGATAAAGACTGCTAATATCTCTGTAAACTTTACTGATTAAATCTTGATTATAAAAAGGTGACTCTGTTTGAGCTACGAAAATTCCATCTTCTTTAAGGGCCTTGTGGATAGCTGCATAAAAATCCTTAGCAAATAACCCTTCAGCTGGTCCTACCGGATCAGTAGAATCAACGATAATTACATCATAGTAGTTTTCCTTTTCTTTAATATGCTTAATACCATCTTCGATGAGAACTTCAACTTTAGGATTAGCCTCTAATAATGCAACGGCTATTTCTGGAAGGTATTTCTTAGCTGCTTCAATAACACCTTTGTCTATTTCAACATGGGTAGCTTTTTCGACGGTTTCATGTTTAATTATCTCCCTTATCGCGCCACCGTCTCCGCCACCAATAACTAATACTTTTTGGGGATTAGGGTGAGTATTTAACGCTACATGTGTGATCATTTCATGATATACAAACTCATCCTTAGTTGTCGTTTGAATAGCATTATCTAAAACAAGCACTCTTCCCCAAATATCTGTATCAAAGACTTCAATCTCCTGAAAAGGTGTTTTTTCTCTATGTAAAACTTTTTTTACTTCACACCCTATTGTTAAGCCTTTTGTTTGTAATTCAGTAAACCAAATTCCTTTCATTATAAACACCTCCGAACAAATTTCATAATGGATATTATATCGTTATATATAATAAAATCAAGAACAACTAGAAAACAATCCTAATTATTTTCCCCAATTATTTTGTACATACTATAATTAGTTTTCATTCTTCTCACGAAATTATGAGTTAAGAGGTGATTTTCCTGTCTGATCTGAAAAATTTGGATGAATTGTCAAAGGAAATCCAAATCAATGTCAGCTCTAATGGTGCTTTAGCTATTGAAAGGTTTAAATTCGCCATGACCTTAGATCCGGATAATCCTCAAACTAAAGAGTTGCGTGAGAAGCTAATTGAAGACGCATGATCTACACTAAGGGAGGGAAAGTCCCAATGATATGACTATCCCTCCCTTAAACAGCTAATTATTTGGCCAACTAAACCTCATCCCTGTTACTAGCCACTCTCCGGAATGTTGTTGTTCTATAGTAAAAAGCCCATATCCTTCATTATGTTTATTTCCTTGATTTTCTATTATAGTAGCCAATATTACTTTATACTTTACCCCTTCGTCTAATAAGCTCAAATTTCCTAAGGAATATGAAAAATGCCAGTCAGTTGGCTCTTTTACAAAATTCCATACATCTTCGGCCATTACCTTACTCAAACTCGGCGACAGAAATTTACTGAAATAATTAAACGCATCTTCCTTACTTTTCACATTTAACCAATCTATTGCTAAGACCTGTGAAATAAGCTTAATATCATTATTAGAAAGTTTACTTGGTTTAACATTTCCTGTGAAAATTATTGTTTTTGTCTTTTCTTTCCATCGTATTTTTAAACCAGTAATCTCAGTAAATTTTCTAATTGTTATCAATTCATTACTATATTGAATGTTTTCTCCTTCATATACTTGCTCTTTGTCAATAATATTAACTATATCAGAACATTTTACTGAAATTACTCCTTCGGAAATATACCCAGGTATTTCATAAATACTACCCTGATATGCTATTGTTACTGGATTTACGGCAGTCTCAAGATTGGCTGTTGACAAAAATAAGAATACTGAAATTAATATGTTAATCCCATGTCTTAAACTCAAAAGAATAAGCCCCTTTTCTCTATGAATTATAAGGTAAATTCTAGAAGAAAATGGTATTATCCTTCATATATTAGGCAAAATGAATGTCGAAATAGCAGATAGGCTAACTTTATTTGTTGAAACCTTATTACATATTTAAAATTATTGGGAGAATGATTGGAACGAACAAACTTAATAAAATCCCCTGTACTAAGCCAATCATCGCAGCCTTTGAACCCAATGAACGCATAATAACGGGAAGTGTAGTATCCATAGTAGTAGCGCCACCTAACGTTACAAGTGCTGGATGTCTAAAACGTAGCGCAATAATTGGCAAAAATATGATAGTCAGCGTTTCTCGTAAGAAATTTGTTATTAATGCTAAGGCCCCGTATTGGTTTCCAGCCACCTGAGCAACTAAAGGTGCTGTTACACTATAAAAGCCAGAGCCAGCCCCTATAGCCATCGACACTATAGGAGACATTCCCGTTATCAGTCCAAACATGAAGCTTCCAATAAGGCTTCCTGTTAGAGCACCTAAAGGAACTATCAGCCCTAACCAACCTACAGTCTTAACAAGACTTAATTCTTCTCTACTTTGGCCAATATCGATGCCTATCCCAAGTATCAAGCAAAGCATCAACCAATAAATCAATTGGTCATGTTTAATAGCTAAATTCGGTTTTAATAGACCAAAAACCGCGCCAATAACAATAGCTAATATGGGTTTAATTGCCTCTTTAAGATCAAAACTGTAATTTACATGAACATCATTTTCCTGTTCTCTTTGTCTATTAACTGGATATATCCAGTTAATTAAAAATAGGGTTATCAGTACACTACCAATACATGTACATACTGTAAAAAATACAGCCAAAATACCGATATTGCCAATATTATTTGCCACTTCATTGCTTGCGAATATTTTAAAACCAAGAGTAGCTAGCATTAAGATAAAAATTGAATTGAAAAGTTTTGAGATAATTGGTCGAAATCTTTCCCTTACAATGTTTTTATAGCCAATTATAACACCTATTACTAAAGAAATAAGTAGCACCATTTTACCATAAGCTCCTTCAATATTTAATTGCCGCATCTTGTCAATTATAACATGATTTACGCTCAAACTGCCCTATTCCTTCCGCGCACTATACAAAATATAAAATCTTTGCTTCTGAAAACTTTTCCGATATTTGCTTACTAAAAAAGTCTTTAAATTCATTAAGTACGTTTTTAGGATAGATGTATTTTGTGTATCCAAATTGACCATATTTTAATTGACGTTTATTCTCATCAAGATCTAGTTTTGTCTTAGGATACAAGGTTAAAATATTACTCTTTGCTTTTTGGGTAAAACGATGGGTAATAAGTTCAAAAGTAAGATTTTTTTGTTTTTGAGGTAAAGCTTTAGCTAGTTCTTCCAACATATTTTCATATTCATTTTGCCATCCATCATACAACATAATCGGCCCAATAATAAATCCTAAAGGGTAATTTGCTTTGGCAATTTTTCCTGCAGCAATAATTCGCTCTAACATAGAGGGGGTATTATGCTCAAACGTATTAATAACAAAGGGACTGTTTATGGTAAAACGAAACGTAGTGTGTCCAAAATGTTCGACACTAAGTAATGATTCTACGTCTGTAAATTTGGTCACAAATCGAAATCTACCATATTGTTCCTGACCAAAGAACCTAATAGCTTTTGCCAGACTACCAGTTAAATACTCAACTGGGATAGGATCAGATGTGGCTGCTCCCTCAAATATAGTAATTTCAGGTTTCCTTTCTAGGATATAATTTTTAGCCCTTTCTAAAATTTCATCCACATTTACGTATATTCTTATATACGGCTTTTTCCCTAGATTAGTTTGCAAATAACAATATTCGCACTTACCTGGACAACTTGTTGCCAAAGGTAGTTGATAATGGGCGGATGGCCTACAGGTCTGAAATTTTTCAGATTTTCTGACTCCTATAACCAGAGTTCTTTTTGCTTCAAAAAAACCTTGTTGAGGAGTTTTACCCGGTATATTTGTCACTCTGTTATGGGATTTTATGATTTTTACTTCTACATCATTCTTTGTTTTAAAATAATTGTATAATTCATACCCTAAAGTGTAATCTAAAGCATGTTGTTCAACAAGAACCCGCTTCGGTTCAAACCTCATTTTAACACCCTCTTTTATATTGCTTATAACTTTATAATATCCATCAAATATGACTTGGATAATCTAAAACCTAACATTAAAAAAAGTACCCAAAAAGCTGGGTACTCAATAATATGGGAGAGGGTTAATTTTATAATAAATTAGGTTTTAGAACATTACAGCTACTCGGTATGTATCTTTAGAAATTGCTCGTTCAAAGGCATGATTTATATCTTCAAATGGGATACACTCTGAAATTAAATCTTGTACTTGAACCAAACCTTGAGAAAGCAATAAGGCTGATTTCCTAAAGCTTTCCTTTGTATGTCTAACAACTCCGGTAACTATAATTTCATCATAATGAACATCATTGGGGTTAATACTTATAGGCTGAACAGGATGAATTGAACCATATAGTACAATTGTTCCGCCCTTAATTAATAGACTGATACCTTGCTCAATTGCAGGTGTTCCGCCGGCAGTAAAAAATACAACATGGGCGCCTCTACCCTCCGTAAGACTTTTAACTACTTCTTTTAAATTTTCATTTATAGGATCAACTACCACATCTGCACCGGTTTCCAAAGCATTTTGTCTTCTTGCTCCATCAGGTTCGCTAACAATTACTTTAGCACCCTTCAATTTTGCTAGCTTAACATGTAAAAGACCCATAATACCAGCGCCAATCACTACAACAGTATCACCAAGATGAATATTCCCTTTTTCTACACTCCTGATTACACATGCTAGAGGTTCAGCAACCGTAGCTTCAGCCGGATTTAATTCATTGCTTACTTTATAAACTTCATATCCTTTGGCAACCATAAATTCACTAAGTCCACCAGGCCCCCACATTTCACCAGATTTAGTCTTTTGGTCAGCATTACTACACAAATGATCTAAACCTCTTCGACAATAGTAACACTCTCCACACCTAGTTAAACTTGCTACTACAACTTGATCTCCAACGTCTAACTTTTGAGCAACATTAGTACCAACCTTTTCTACCACACCACAAATTTCATGTCCGCCGATAAAGGGATAGGCTCTTTGTACTCCTTTGTAGTACCTTTGCTCAAAGGTACATAATCCTACAGCTTTAACTTTAACCAGAACTTCATCAGGCCGAATTTCTGGAATATTTGTTTCCTGTAACTCAATAGTTTTGGGGGCTGTAATTACTGCTCTTCTCATGGATTTATACCTCTACTTTTTCAATATTGCTGTTGCTTCTTCGAGGGTTGCATTTTTATGAATCAAGGCATTTAGGGCTTTAGTCATTCTTTCCGGATCTGAATGCCCCCAAACGTTTCTGCCAATAGCTACCCCAGCAGCTCCCTCGTCCAGGGCTTCTTTAATCGATGCTAAGAAAGCCACATCATCATTGGTTTTAGCGCCACCAAGTACAACTACTGGAACGGAGCAAGCTTCTACTACGTCTCTAAAACCTGGTTTGAAGATGGTTTTAATCATATCGCACCCTAATTCACATGCAATTCTAGCACCTAACTTTATATTTTCCAAAGTTCTAATTTCTGGATCGCTATCAAATCCCCCTGGGGACATTTCGCCTATTACTGGCATGCCCCACTCAGCACATTCAGAAGTAATTCTGGCAATATTCGGTAAAGTTTTTTCCTCTACACCAACGCCAGGCCCGCCATTTACAATTACAGCATCGGCACCCAGCTGTAATGCTTCCTTTACACCAAAAATTAAGGTACTATCATGTCCTTTGCCTAACATAGTTGGTGATAGGTCCATTCTTAGAATTAAACCTAGACCAACCAATTCTTTGGCAAATTGACGGGCAACTCCATAGTTTACTATAACTGCATCAGCACCACCAGCTTTGACCTTAGCAATTGCTTCTGCTGGATTGACTAAACCTTTAGGAGCGCCGGCATTTGTGCCGTGATCCATTGCTACAATCAATGCTTTACCGTCAGATTTAAGTAAATTACCAAGTCTTCTTGTTTTCTCCATTTAGTTCTCCTCCTGAAAATTCTTTATAGTTAAATCACCAGAAAATCTCCAGCGATTTTATTACTTATCCCACTCTCGAAATAATTCCACTTCAAAGGCATAACGGTCACCCCTGTACCACATTTCAACGTATTCTACAGGAGTACTATTCTCTAAATATGAAATGCGCTCTATATATAGTAGTGGTTTTCCTCTTTTCAAACCCAATAGCTCAGCTTGCTCTTTGGTCGCAGAAACAGCTTCCATACGTTGACTAGCTTTAAAAAGAACTGCACCATATTTCCGATCTAAAATTTCATATAAGGAATTGTTTTCCAGATCCTCCTGAATAAGAAATGGTGCAACCTTAGATGGAATATAGGCTTTTTGAATTACAATAGGTTCAGCATTTGCAAAGCGAATACGAACAATTTCAAAGACCTCTTCTTTTCCCTCAAGTTCTAATAAATTCCTGAGCTTAGTATTAGGTTGCACCTGGTTAAGAGCAAGAACCTTTGAACCGGGAACAAAGCCTTTTGCCTTCATGTCTTCCACAAAACCTGTTAATGGGGCAAAACTTTTTTCAACCCTAGGTTTACTGACAAAAGTCCCCTTACCATGAACACGATATAAAAAACCCTCATTAACTAATTGAGTAACTGCATTACGAGCCGTCATCCTACTAATACCGTATTGTTTAGCTAGTGTTTCTTCCGATGGAATTCGATCGTTAGGCTTAAATATACCACCAATAATTTTATCTTGTAAGTCCTGTTTAATCTGGTAGTAAATCGGTACTGGAGCGTCGTGATTCACTTTCGGCATTATATTATCACCCCAAAGACTATACTTGTATATACGTCTATATTTAATATTATGAACTATTTCCACTTATAAAGCAACAATAAATTTTTTTAAGTTATTGGAAAAGCTCGATTTGGGCCAAGTCCTTTTGTCGAAGGCGAAAGCCTTAGTTGCTATTATTAAAATTGGAAAGCTTATGCTTGTGATTTAATAAAAAAACAGACCATATTGGTCTGTC
>DUOV01000103.1 GCA_012838615.1 Clostridia bacterium
AAGCAACTACGAGGCTTACTGCAAACAAGGCAAACCACAGCATTAGCTTTCCTTTTGCTAACAAAAAAATAAATAGCCCTAGAAACAATAGGCGTATTACCGTAATAATATGCTGCATAAGCTTATTCCTCCTTGACAAATACTCCCGACAATAAAGCTTCACTTGCTACATTTTAATTATACAAATATAATTAACTAAAAAGTGTTACCGAGGTAACACTTAGAAGGATTTAAGCTTAATGCATAAATATATTGAACTGATCAAAAAGACTAGCCTATTAAAGTCTTTAACTACTGATGAAATAGCAGCTTACTTGAGAGATGGAAGCTTTAGGGTTACTAGTTACGGTAAAAACAACATTGTGCACTTTGAAGGAGAGCTGTGTTCCACACTAGAGCTTATTCTCGCCGGCCAGGTAGTAGTAGAAAGAATTGATGAAGCAGGCAAATTGATGAATATTGCAGAGTTTTTCCATGATGATATTCTGGGAGGCAATTTACTGTTCTCTAAAAACCCTTACTACCCTATGTGCGTAACTACAAAAGAACCATCGGTAATTTTGGCAATTTCTAAGGACCGGCTATTTCAGCTTTTCACATCTGATCAGCAATTGCTGAGAAAATACCTGGAATTAATAGCGGACCATGCAGTCATTTTAGGAGATAAAATAAAGCATTATGTCAATAGAAGCATACGGGAAAGTATAATTAGCTTTCTCAAATACGAAAACAAAAAACAAAAAAGCAATCATATTAAACTTACCATAACTAAAAAAGCTCTGGCGGAAAAAATCGGCGTTCAACGCACTTCTCTCTCCCGCGAGCTGGCTAAAATGAAAAAGCTGGGGCTAATTAACTATGACGCCAAGTCGATCACTATCCTAGATAAGCATACCATATTAAAGAATCCTTAAATGTAAGAAATTTTTTATAAAGCAATGCGCTAAAACCCAAAAACCTAAGAAAGGATTCTTTGGGCTTTTTGTTCGTTTAGGAGGTTTATTATTAAAAACTGTTATATTAATAGGTCTTACGCCTCTTTTACTGTAGATTTTTTAACTTCATACCCTAGTTTAGTGATTGCCTTTTCAATTTCTTCTACAGATATTTTCTCCGGTTCAAAATTTAATTTTACTTTACTGGAGTTGAACATCACCTTTACACTATCTTTATCAACTCCGTCTAAACCTTTTACTGCGCTGTCAATCTTTTGCATACAGGATGGGCAAGTCAAAGTTTCCAATTGAATAGTTGCTTTTTGCATATATCATTTCTCCTTTACTTTATATTTCTCCTAAGGGTTTATCCCGTAAACCGCCCGTAAGACCCCCTCTCTAAAAGGTAAGAAGTGCCTTAATTTATTTTCTTAATGAGTATCTTAGCAGTCTCATACCATTTAAGATTACAACTAAGATACTTGCTTCGTGGGCTAACATCCCTATGGACATGTTCATCCAGTCACTAAGGAATACGCTGGCCAGTAAAACTATTACGACGCCTACGGCGATAATAATATTTTGTCGCATGTTGCTTGCCGTTGCCTTAGCCAGACCTAAAGCATGAGGCAGGCGGTTAAAGTCTGAGTTCATCAGGACAACATCTGAGGTTTCAATAGCCACATCCGTACCGCTTCCCATGGCAATACCGATATCCGCCAAGGCCAGGGAAGGACTATCATTTACCCCGTCGCCTACAAAGGCCACTATTTGACCTTGAGCTTGCAACTTTTCGATGTAGGCTGATTTGTCTTCCGGCAGCATATGGCCATGAGCTTCTGTGAGCCCCAGTTCGCGGGCAACTAAATCTACTGTTCCTTGGTTATCACCGGAAAGTAGGACCAGATTTTTAACTCCCAAAGCTTTTAATTTCTGCAGCACTTCTTTAACACCTTTGCGAACCTGGTCACGAACACCCATTAATATTTTTAATTCACCGTCAACTGCTGTTAAAACAAGGGAGTTGCCCTTTTCCTCCAAGCGTTTAATATCAGAACATGCTTTTTCGCTTAGCTCAACATTTTCTTGTTCCATTAACTTAACGTTTCCGACGGCAATACGATGGCCATTTACGGTAGCAACAATTCCTCCGCCTTTTACAACATCGGTATTTTCAACGGGTGAAAGCTCAATATTACCAATTTCCTCTAGAACAGCTTTGGCTAACGGGTGATCCGATTCACTCTCCACACTTGCCAGATAACCTAATGCCTCATTAATGTTTTCTCCGTAATATTCAGTCTCAGCAACTGTTGGATTTCCTACTGTTAAGGTGCCTGTTTTATCAAAGGCCATTGTATCTACTTTACTAAAGAACTGAATTACTTCACTACCTTTCAACAGAACACCGTTACGAGCTCCATTACCAATGCCTGCAACGTTGGAAACGGGTACTCCGATTACTAAGGCACCTGGGCATCCCAAAACTAAAATTGTAATAGCAAGTTCAATATCCCGCGAAACTAACCACACAATAAAGGCAATGATTAAAACGGCCGGTGTGTAATATTTGGAAAATCGGTCAATAAAACGTTCGGCCTCCGATTTTGAGTCTTGGGCTTCTTCAACTAATTCAATTATTTTACCAAATGTTGTGTCTTCACCCACACGGTCAGCAACTATTTGCAAAGTTCCGTTTTCCAAAATTGTTCCGGCGTAAACTTTAGAGTCTTTTGTTTTACCAACTGGGACAGATTCACCTGTAATACTTGCTTCATTGATATGGCCTTCCCCTGTTATAACTGTACCGTCAACAGGCACTTTGGCACCGGTTTTAACAAGTAAAATATCACCTACGTCAACCTCATCTACTTCTACTTCTTCAAATTCGCCATTTTCCATTTGTTTCAAAGCACTCTCTGGCGCCATTTCAGTTAATTCTTTAATAGCAGAACGTGTTTGATTTAATGTCCGTTGTTCCAGATAAGCACCGAATAAGAATAAAAAGGTAACAATTGCTGATTCTTCGTAATTTTTAATAATAAATGCCCCGAGAACTGCAATAGTAACTAAAACATCGATACTGACAACTTTAACTTTCAAGGCTTGATAGGCTTGGATCACAATAGGTGCCACCCCTAAAAGGGAAGCGATAATCAGCGACCAAATAGATATATCTATATTTCCTAAACCAAAGTGACTTATAAAGGCAACAACAATTAAAGTAGCACTAATTAACGTAATTTGATTTTTCTTACTTAAGATAAACCTTTGCATATTAAATCCTCCAAAGACTAGTAAAATCGGCTTCAATCACCTTCCTAGATCTTAAGCAATCTAAAAGAGTAATTTCTTAAAATAGCTTTTTGGATTACAACTACTTCATTATTTTATTTGATATGCTGTATCTGCTTCAGCTAACATCTTGTATACTGCTTCGTAACTTTCACATACATCTCCCGGAACTGTGTAATTATCTGTAACTGCACGTAACTTAGCAAATTCCTCGCTTAATTCAGGCTTTTCTGAGCCTGAGTTTTTTACTTTTTTGTTGATCTCATCAAATAATTTGCGAACTTCGTAAAATTCCGGATGGCTGCCTCCATGAACCCGTTCTACAATGGGTACGTATTGTTCCAAGATTGGAAAATGCTTTTTTATTACTTCACTAAAGGTTAATTGTTTTGACATATTTATCCCTACTTTCCTGATTTTTTGATTCTATTGTATCTCCAATTTAGAAAAACAAAATTGATTTAAATCAAGAATTAAAAAATTTTTTAAGAAAAAACCCTCAAAAGACATTTTATCCATCTTTTGAGGGTTCTATGTTCACCTATTCGATTGTCAGCTGTCCCAGCACTTTTCCAATACTGTCATGAATCACAAGGTCAGCTTGGCTATCAAAGGAAGTGGAGCTTTTATTTATCAACACCAAACGCTTCCCTCGATAGTAGTTTATCAGGCCGGCAGCAGGATAAACAGCCAGGGAGGTGCCTCCTACCATCAACAGGTCAGCCTGGGTAATGTAACCTATTGACCTGTTTAGCACATCCGTATCCAAGCCTTCCTCGTAAAGGACTACATCTGGACGTACAATACCACCACAAGTACAACGGGGTACTCCTGTGCTTTCCAGCATAAACTGAAACTCATATTTTTTCCCGCATTGCAGGCAATAATTGCGGTATACGGAACCATGAAGTTCCAGTACATTTTGGCTTCCGGCCATCTGATGCAGATTATCTATATTTTGCGTAACGACGGCTTTTAATTTACCTGCCTGTTCCAGCTCAGCCAACTTGAGATGGGCAGCGTTAGGTTTAGCGTTGGGATAAAGTATCTTATCCCGGTAAAATCTATAAAATTCCCCGGGGTTCTGTACAAAAAAGCTATGACTAAGTATGACTTCCGGTGGATAAGCGTACTTCTGGTTGTAAAGCCCGTCTACACTTCGGAAATCAGGAATCCCGCTTTCCGTGGAGACACCTGCTCCGCCAAAAAATACAATGTTCTCACTTTCATGTACCCATGTCTGTAAGGTACTTAAGCTTTTGTTCATCTTATCAACCTTCTTCAGCCCTTTATTTCCGGTATTTTCCCCAATTAGCAAAGTTGAGTTCTGGCTCGGTATCAAGTTTAAGCTGCTTTATAACCGGAATCGAAGCAAATGTTATTGTTATCTCTTTTATTATACCATTATAATCCACCTTTGCACCTAAAGCCTCAGCAATGATAGCGTCAAGATACTATGGGTTTTGAAAGAAAAAAGTATTCCCCTGCTTACCTTCCGGCTTAAGCGTACCTTATTGACTTAAGGAACTGGGAAGCACCAGTACTTTTACCGATATTCAAAAGGGT
>DUOV01000104.1 GCA_012838615.1 Clostridia bacterium
AACGCGGGACACCCTGATTAAAAGTCAGGTGCTCTGCCGGCTGAGCTAATGGCTCAAAATAAATCGGTGGAAAAAACGTTAAAACTCCACCTCTTTTTAGTATTGATGACTATTGGCTGGGGCGGCTGGATTCGAACCAACGAAATGGCGGATCCAAAGTCCGCTGCCTTACCACTTGGCTACGCCCCAATATCCAGGCCAGCTTGATTTTCCGGCTGAGCCAAATTATAAAAAGAAAATGGGGTGGATGATGGGACTTGAACCCACGACCCCCAGAGCCACAATCTGGTGCTCTAGCCTGCTGAGCTACACCCACCACGTTTTTCATACTTGAGGCTTAAGGCTCGTTGAAACTCTGAGCCTCCAACTTCCCACTTCGTGCTGGCACGCCTGGCAGGATTCGAACCTGCGACCTACGGATTAGAAGTCCGTTGCTCTGTCCAACTGAGCTACAGGCGCATGCTTGATTGATAGTATTATTTTTGGTCAGTCCTCAGTCCCCAGAATTAAGTTAAGATTACTGGCGACTGACAGCTGGGTGACTGTCTGAAAAGAAGACTTAAACATAAATGGAGCGGGTGAAGGGAATCGAACCCTCGTAGCCAGCTTGGAAGGCTGGAGCTTTACCACTAAGCTACACACGCAGTAAGCCGCACCGATTAAACTGACAAATTCTATTATATAATATAATTTAATCAATGTCAACAAGAATTTCATCTTCTAATTCATTTCCTCGTGGGAACCGAGATAAATTATAGCATGCCTATCTCTGGAATGCAATAGCTGTTTAGTAAAGTCACCAGTCTCCAGGCGCCAGTATTAGTGGCGAACAATTGAGAACCAAACAAAACATGCCATCTTAGAGCATTGTTTGATTTAGAGAATCGCTGAGGTAATTCAAAATTTCCCTAAAGGGACTGATGTAACTACTTAACTTAGAGATAAGGCACTAAAGAGCCAACTCTAAGTAAATCGCGCCATACCGGGCGCTTCGCAAAACTCTGAACTGCTAACTTTTCACTATTGAAGTACCTGCAGAAGTATATCCTTGGCCTCTCTCAAAGCTTTTCCTCGATGGCTAATTTTGTTTTTTTCCTCAATAGAGAACTCAGCTAAGGTACGCTTATCTCCTTGTACTATAAATAAGGGATCATAGCCAAATCCGTTACTTCCTTTTGGGCGAAAGCCTATGCTGCCCTCACAGGTCCCTTCGGCAAAATAACACTCTCCTGATGGTTTAGCTATAGCTATAACCGAGCGAAACCGGGCAGTCCTCTTATCTTGAGGAGTATGGGCTAAGCATTGCAAAAGTTTAGCGTTATTGGCCTCGTCGTCAGCTTCCTTGCCAGCAAATCTGGCTGAGTAAACTCCTGGAGCACCTTGTAAGGCATCCACTTCTAAGCCGGAATCATCAGCTATGGCAACCAACCCAGTTGCCTTGGCCACAGTCTCAGCCTTTTGCCTTGCATTTTCTCTAAAAGTCTGACCTGTTTCTTCTAAGGGGCCAAGTTCTGGAAAATCGGCTAAAGAGAGTAGCTTTAAATTAGTATCGGCTAATAAAAGTTTCAACTCTTTAATTTTTCCTTGATTATGAGTAGCCATTACAATATATTCTGCCAAAACCATCACCTATTTAAGTCCTAAAACTTTACGCTGTAAAGCAACCAAATTGGAAATGCCTTTTTCAGCAAGACTAAGCATAGCATCTAATTCTTCACGAGTGAAAGGTTCTTTTTCTGCCGTTCCCTGTATTTCTATTATTTTTCCCTGAGCAGTCATAACCACGTTCATATCCACCTCGGCCTGACTGTCTTCCTCGTAACAAAGATCTAAAAGCAATTCACCGTTTACCTTACCAATACTAGTTGCAGCAACATAATCTAAAACAGGCAGTTCCTGAATGACCTTCTGTTCTATAAGATGACGTAGGGCATCGATTAAAGCCACAAAACAGCCTGTTATGGAAGCCGTACGAGTCCCTCCGTCTGCCTGAATAACGTCACAATCTAAATGAATGGTCCGTTCACCAATTTGGCTCAATTCTACTACTGACCTTAAAGATCTACCAATAAGTCTTTGAATCTCTTGGGTTCGGCCGCTAGGCTTCCCCTTGGTAACTTCCCTGGGTGTCCTTACCTGTGTAGCCCGCGGTAACATTGCATACTCTGCGGTAATCCAGCCTTGATTAGTCCCCTTTAAAAAAAGAGGAACTTTTTCCTCTACAGACGCTGTGCAAATTACTTTTGTATTACCAACTGTTATTAAACAGGATCCCTCCGGATACTTTAAGTAATTGCGTTCAATTTCCACAGGTCTCATTTCCTCATGGCCTCTGCCATCAATTCGACTCATAGTAACCTCCAAAATATTGTATTACTAAACTTAACTTATTTTACCATACTTTCCTCACAGTTTATCCTCTATTTAACAAGTATACTCTCAACTTGCTTCAATTTTATTCCTACCGGAAGGGAATTAGCTACTTGCTTAAAACTATCAGGATCACCGCTTACAATAAAACGATGTTCAGGTTTTGTCAAGTTGTTTCCACTAATCTTGTCTGCCACTACTTTCTTTAAATCAGCAGTTGTCTCGACTGCCGGATCTACCAATTTAACATTAGTACCTGATATTTCAGCTAGGACCGGCTCCAGGAAAGGATAATGGGTACAACCTAAAATAAGAGTGTCAATATTTTCCCTTAGTAAAGGGTCTAAATACTCTGTAGCTAATTTGTATATTTCTGAACTTAGGACATCACCTTTTTCGATAAAAGGAACAAAGCCAGGGCAGGCCTGACTAAACAATTTAAAATCAGGTTTTAAGGCTGCCAATAAGCTTCTATGGACCCCACTTTTAACTGTAGCTTCTGTCCCAATTATTCCAATTCTGCCGTTGCGTGTGGCCTTAATGGCGCCTTTAACGCCCGGGTTAATCACACCCATAATTGGCACCCTATATTTTTTTTGCAAAAAATCCAACGCTACGGCCGAAGTGCTGTTACAAGCATCTATGATTATTTCCGCTCCTTCACCCAGCAAGTAATTGGTCACAATATCTGCCAAATAAATCAATTCTTCCTTGCTTTTTTCCCCGTAGGGCACTCGGGCAGTATCACCGTAGTAGATGATATGTACCTCTGGCAAATTACGCAAAATTTGCCTGACTACTGACAAGCCTCCCACACCTGAATCAAAAACTCCAACTGTTATCATATAAACACCCCAGTCAATTTTAGCACTAAAATAACCTAAGAGTGGTAATCAACCACTCTTAGGATCGCCAACTATAATTATAAAATATGTATAGTCTGATGAAAATTGACTATAAAATTTATTTTACTATTCAACAAAGTAAAGTTCTATCCCTTTTCCTATGCCTTCTGCTATTTTTTGCCTAAAATCTGGGTCAGCCAGCAGCATTTCTTCCTCTGGATTAGAAATAAAGGCCGTCTCAACTAATATAGATGGCATCGTTGTATAACGCAATACTGCAAAGTTAGCTTGCAGAATGCCTAAATTTTTGCGGCCAATAGCGTTAACCAATTCGGATTGAACAGCAGAAGCTAATTTTTTTCTCGCTTCCAACTGACCAAGGCCATTGTTAAAGTAATAAGTAGAAGTGCCTTGGACAGCAGATTTAGGATTAGCGTTACAATGGATACTTACAAAAATATCTGCATTACTTTCGTTGGCAATATCAGCCCTACCAGCCAAAGTTAAATTAGTATCCCCCGCCCGGGTCAGTATAACATTAGCTCCCATATCCTTTAGAAAATCAGCTGTCCTAAAAGCAATATCCTGGACTACATCTCTTTCATACAAGCCAGAAGGACCTATAGCACCAGGATCAGACCACCCTCCGCTCTGGATCTGTCCGTGGCCGGCGTCAATCACAATTGTCTTTCCTTTTATTGACGGCTTTTCAACCTGAAATACCAAAACTTGTCCATCTTCTTCGGCAGATAGCAAAGTTATTCCAGCCCCACTCTTTAAATCTAAAACCACCCGTACCTGTTCAGGGCTAAACTGAGCTACCCGCACAGCTTGAACTAACTCATGATCAACATCAATAGTTTGTATAGAATTAGGATCTTTTAATATACTGTAAGGAAAATCCAGCACAATACGTCGAGGGTTATCTAAGCGAAAAGTAGAGTAACCTAGTTTCTCTTTGCCCTCTACCGTAAGGAACAATTGATCCGATTTAATGTCTACATCAACAGCCAATATGGTGTTGAGTTTGACAGGCTCGGGGGCTATATCTTCTCCTCTTCTTTCCCCTGGTTCTTCTGTCCGTGATGCTGTATCAGTATACTCCCGTACACTAACAACCCAACCGGCTACCCAGCCTGTACCATCAGCCAAGGCAATTTGATACCAGTCTCCTTTTTGTCCTGTAATATCAAAAGTAGTACCCTGCCTGGCTTTAGTAAGTACAGAATAATCAGTACCTGGACCACTACGTACATTAACCACCGATTCAGATATTACTGCAATTTTGTTATTTACCTGTTCTACAGGTTCAGCATCATCTTGCTTATCTCCAGATAAGCCAAAATCGATAGGATCAACAGCGCTGGCTATCACCCAAGCCTTTTGACCATTTTGAATAGCTATTTGATACCATCCATCCCTTTGACTTGTCACAAGGAAGGTATCACCGAGTTTAGCTTGAGTCAATACATCATACTGAGTTCCTGGTCCGCTGCGAATATTGACTACAGGTGAATTAATCTGTACTACTTCAGATAACTCTTCTGTTAGGTTATCGTTAATATCGTTTTTAGTTATATTTACCACCTTCGTGCTTTGATCATAGGAGATAGTTGCTCCCATATTTTCTACGATAAAGCGCAAAGGAACCATAGCTCTACCTTGATCAAGAACAGCTACTGTGTCCATAACAACCTTTACATTATTCACCAAAGCTTCATTTTTACCTATCCAAATTTGAAGGGTAGAACCGTTTCCGGTTACAGTCACTTCTTTGGCTTGAGAGTCCCAGTAAAAATTGTAACCTAACTTTTCTCCGATAAAACGAATAGGCACTATAGTACGATTTTGGCTGTCAATATAAGGCTGTACATCAAAACTGACAGGCTGTTCGTCTACAGTAATAACTAATCCTTGCTCAGCTGCAGCCAAACCTCCAGAGGGGAACAGCAATAGGCTTACCAATAAAAGTATCAGGCTAACCCACCAGCTGATCGTCTTTTTTCTACAAATATCCAAATAATTGCCACCTTCCTTATGCCAAAACTAAGCTGTCAACTTATCCGTTTTATTACTTTCGACCTTTAATGTAAAAATCCTGCCTGTTTTGGCAAAAGGTGGTGGATTAGGTAATTGAGACTACTTTCTACGAAAAAGCGGGCGAATGATTGTTCATTCGCCCGCTTTTAAGAAAACTTTGCAAAATCGCAAATCCCCGTTTTTAAAAGAGATTTGATTTATTGAATGAGTCCTTCGTCCCTGGTCATGGCAGTAGCAACACTTACGTGTCCCCCTATAGTATCAACAATCTTACCGTCAACAAGAATTTGAACTTCATCTACAGTATCAAACTGGGTGAGTGTGTTAACTATAGAGTATACAGCTAGTGTTTCAGCATTACTGTCTCCCATAAAATTAGTAATCAATTCGGAGCTGAAATCAACTATTGCTAACCCATCGGGACGAATATTAATATCTTTGAGTACAGTTCCTTCCGGAATGGTGCTTTGCAAACCAGATTCCGGGTGAGGACCGGCAATTAATTCGTTAATAGTAGCCCTGGCAATTCCTTCAACCTTAGGTATGGTTCTTTGCTCGGCAACTAAAGCTGTGCCATCTTCATTGCTGAAATATAAAACAATATCCCTAGTCTCACCAAACAGCTCGGCTTCAGTTTCTAAAAGCCAGTCCTCCTCCATTGGCTCTTCAACGACTAATTCTCCTTCACTACCGCTAAAGCGCGCTTTTAAGGAACTAAGCGTGTCTAAGGCACTACACCCCACGGTTAAAAGGCACATAAAAACAAAAAGTAAAATCAGGGTTAGGCGTTTTTGTATTTTTGACTTGAACACTTTCCTTACCTCCTTCTCTAGTATGTTACTACTAATAGATATAAGGAAAGTATCCCAAATATTACTATTTTTTAAACATGAAAATGTTTTTTAGACTGTTAATTCTTTTAAAACCTTTCCCAATGCCTGGATGAATCTTTCATTTTGCTCCTCAGTTCCTACGGTAACCCGAATAAAATCAGGGTAACCGAAAATGTCTCCTGTCCGAATTATTACACCTTCTCGTAAAAGTCTCTGAAAAACGGGACGGCAATCAGTATTTATTCTCACCCAAATAAAGTTGGTTTGGGTTGGCCAATATTTGAAACCCATCTCACTAAAATATTTGTAAAGAGTGTTTTTGCCTGCAGCATTTTTTTCCCTGCTTATTTCCACAAATTCTGTATCAGCAAGTGCAGCCTGAGCACCGATTTGACCTAACAGGTTAACGTTAAACGGCTCTCTCGCCTTGTTAATCAGACTGATTAGCTCAGGAGCGGCAATTCCATAACCTACACGCAATCCCGCCAAACCGTAAATTTTGGAAAAAGTACGTAAAACTATGACATTTTCATAACCTGCTCGCACATATTCTAAGCCTGAAATATAATCGGGATGGTCTACGTATTCATAATAAGCCTCATCAAAAACAACAACCACTTGCTTAGGCACCTTAGCCATGAATTTTTCAATTTCTTTCTTTGTTACAATTGTTCCGGTAGGGTTATTAGGGTTGCAAATAAAAACCATTTTAGTTTTAGGAGTAATGGCTTGAAGCATACCGTCCAAGTCGTGTCGGAAATCAACACAATCTACGAATATACACTTTCCCCCCATTAAAGTAACAGCAAAATCATATTCTGAAAAACTTGGCTTCGCCATTACAGCTTCGTCATCAGGGTTAAGGAATGTTTCGGCAAGTAGCTTGATTATCTCATCAGAACCATTGCCTACAATAACTTGTCCCACATCTAATTGATAACGTGCCCCTATTGCTTGCCGCAAATAATGAGAGGCCCCATCAGGGTAGAGATTAAGTTTTGTTATTGCTTTTTGTACCGCCTCTACTGCTTTAGGGGAGGGGCCTAAAGGGTTTTCGTTGGAGGCCATTTTAATAGCATTTTTTATTCCTAATTCCCTCTCTACTTCCTCAATTGGTTTACCCGGAACGTAAGGTTTAATGTTTTCTAGTGCTTTCCTCGCGTCCGGCAAATTGTTCAAGTTCATTTACTACACTCCTTAGTCAGATAGCTACATTTTATAAATTTCTTCGCCCTTCAAGACATTTAAACCGCTCTTGGCCAATTTTTCTATAGCTGAGTCAATGTCCTCTACTCTGAAAACAACTAAAGCTCCCCGCTCACCACGTCCCAAGAAAGCATATAAATATTCAATATTGATTTTAGCCTCTTCCAGTTCACTTAATACTTTTGCCAAACCTCCAGGTTGATCCGGCATTTCTACTCCTATAACGTCTGTAACACTTACCGTAAAGTCCTTAGCTTTTAATATCTCATAAGCTTTATCAGGTTGATCTACAATTAGGCGCAAAATACCAAAATCTGAAGTATCAGCAATAGATAGTGCTCGAATATTAATTTGGTTTGACCCTAAGGCATTTGTTACGGCTGCCAGTCTACCTGTCTTGTTTTCAAGAAAAACAGATATTTGCTTGACTTTCATGTGACCGCCCCCTAACTATTAATCTAATTTTCTTTTGTCAATTACCCTTTTAGCTTTTCCTTCACTTCTTTCAATTGTTTTAGGTTCTACCAAACGAACTTTTACTGAAATTCCTAAGGTGCTTTCAATAGCTTCTCTGATTTTAGCTTCTAATACTTCCAGCTGACGAATTTGATCTGAGAAAAAGCTGGCAGATACTTCAACCAATACTTCTACTGTATCTAAAGTACCAATCCGATCGACAACAATCTGATAATGAGGTTCTGTTTGCCCGATTTCTAACAATACGCTTTCAATTTGGGAGGGGAAAACATTAACTCCCCTGATAATGAGCATATCGTCTGTTCTCCCGCTTACTCTCTTCATTTTTAGATGAGTCCGACCACAGCTACATTCTTCCAGAGTCAGGGAGGCAATATCTCTGGTCCGATAACGGATCATGGGCAAAGCTTCCTTAGTTAAGGAGGTAAATACCAGCTCCCCCGTGCTGCCGTAAGGAAGTACTTCTCCTGTGTCCGGATCGATGATTTCAGGAATAAAATGATCTTCAAAAATATGCAGTCCTGTCTTAGAAGGACATTCAATAGCTACGCCAGGTCCGATTATCTCACTAAGTCCATAGATATCCAAAGCGATTATACCCAGTTTTTGTTCAATTTCTTTGCGCATGTTATCAGACCAGGGTTCAGCACCAAAAATGCCTACTTTTAGTTGGAAGTCATCTTGAGTCAAGCCCATTTCCTCAATAACTTCGGAAATATTCAGGGCATAAGAGGGTGTACAAGTCAAAACTGTGGTACCATAGTCCTTCATGATCATAACTTGTCTTTTAGTATTTCCTCCGGATATTGGGATAACCGAGGCACCTAAACGTTCTGCTCCGTAGTGAACACCAAGTCCACCAGTAAACAAACCATAACCGTAAGCATTTTGTATAACATCATTTTTAGTTACGCCCGCCGTAACTAATGCTCTGGCCATCAGCTCAGCCCAGGTGTTAATATCGCTCCTGGTGTAACCAACTACAGTAGGTTTACCTGTAGTTCCTGAGGAAGAATGAATCCTAACCACTTCACTAAGGGGTACAGCAAACATGCCGTAAGGGTAATTATCTCTTAAATCCGTTTTATATGTAAACGGTAGTTTAGCCAAGTCCTGTAATGAATTTAAATCTCCCGGTTCGAAACCTATTTCTTGAAAAGCTTTCCGATAATGAGGAACATTATAAAAACATTTTTCTACCGTATTTTTTAAGCGTTCCAGTTGAAGTGCCAACAGTTCTTCTCTGGGCATACATTCATATTTCTGATTCCAATACACAACATTTCCTCCTTAACTTACCATCCTCACGGGGAATTATAGAGACATTTTATTCCACAAGGTTCTTCTTGATTCCTGCCAAAAAAAAATGTTACTTCAAAGTATTAACATCTTAGTTAGGTTTTTTAGCTTATTACAATAATATATCACATAATTGAAATAAATGAGGTGGCAGTTGATGGAGTTATGGTGAAATGGAAGTGAAATATGAGAAGCAGGCATGAACTTATAACCTGCTTCCCTCAGTTAAGGTTAAATCTTACATAAAAAGTTGTTCCGTCCGGACCTGTGTCAAATGTCATCTGAGCATTGTGGCGATCAACTATACTGTAACATACCGACAGGCCTAAACCTGTACCTGTTTCTTTAGTTGTAAAAAAGGGAGTTCCTATTTTATCACGTACTTCCTCAGGGATGCCGCAACCGTTATCAGCTACTGCCAGTATGACCTGATTACCCTCTTGATAGGTCATAACTTTTACTACACCACCATCAGTTGTAGCTTCAAAACCATTGCGAATTAAATTTAATAAAAGTTGACGAATTTCTTTCGGATCAAGTAAAAGATCGGGAACCTGGCGTAAATCCACTTCTAAACAACGGTCATTGCCTACAGCGTCTGATTCTAATAAGGGTAACATGTTTTCTACAATATCTTTCAAGTTAGCCAGGCTGCGTTCTGTTTTTTTGTTTTTTGTTAAGGAAAGATACTCTGTAATAATTGAATTAACCCTATCCAGCTCCTCAATCATCAGGTTGTAATAATCTAAATACTTAGTATTTTCTTCTTTGCCCCTTAGGATTTGTAAAAAACCTCTGACAGTAGTAATTGGATTTCGTATTTCGTGGGAAATACCCGAAGCCATTTCTTCCACTAAATTTAAGCTGTCTAAGCGTTTAACTTCAGCTTGATATTTTCTTAGTTCAGTTATATCATTTATGCTCAAGACTATAATCTTCTCATTGTCAAGCTTTGTTTTAACAGCAGATATAAGTACCTGATAAATATCTTTCTTATTTTTACTATAAAAAATACCTTCTTCATTATAAATGCGGCCGTGCCTTAAAACAGTACGGAAAAGTTTTCGACCGTGTTTCAGATCCATAACCGCAATCTGACAAACGTGTTTTCCTACTACTTCTTGGCGTGTATAACCTAACTTATTAACCCAGGTATCGTTAACGTCAATATACGTAAAATCTTTTAGACTAATAATAGACTTCATATAAGGACTGGCATTAAAAGTAGTAAGAAAAAGCTTTCTGGATTCCTGGAGTTTGGCTTTTGCCTCTTTGATGGCATCAATATTACTAAATAAAATAAAAATGCCGTTCAAACAGGGGTAAACCCGAAAATCAAACCACCCAGGCTTTACCAAGCTAACTGCTTCAAAACGCAAAGGAGTTCTATCTTTCATTACTTTCTGACAAGACTGATAAATTAAAGTATCTTCTGTAGCCTGGGGTAGAATCTCCCAAAGGTTTTTACCCAGTAATTCTTGTTGCCCGGTAGCAGACAAGTGCCTTCTTGCACCGCTATTTACAAAGATTATACGCCAATTTTGGTCTACAGCTATAAGATTGTCTGGGATGCTGTTAATTATACTGGACATAACATTATATTTATTTTGCAAATCTACCAGGTTGGAACATATTTGTGGGGTAAAACTATCAGGATTTAATTTGTTGCCTTTATCATGTATAATAAGACTCACCTCTCTTTCGGAGAATTTTACGATAACATTCCACGTAGCTCTGAATATTTCCTTTATATATATTATAAAGTATTTTGATATTTTATCTAGAAGTTTTTCGTATTATTAAAATTATCAGAAAACAATGTCTTGAATCCTGGTAGTATAAAAATAACCTTCTGGAATAAACAAAAGGTTATTTATCTCATGTTATTTAAGTAATAAATGAAAGCCGGTATTATAATAGTAAGAGATGATAAGATATATAAACCAATAGCTCCTCTGGCATTGCCTTGTTTTCCTGCCCAACGACCGTAACTAATAGTCCGAATTGCTACAATACCCACCAAGAACCATACTGCTATCCACAATAACACTTACTCTTCCCCCTCCCCAACTATTTCTGTGTAATTGGAGCGTGTTTAAATAAAGTGCTGGTTCGTCTGATTTTAAAGTCTACCTTCACATTTACCTTGCTGTTCATAAAGAGAACATCCCAGTTTAAGTTATTCCACTCATCTACAGTCTTGACTAAACGTCTGGCATTAAGCCCAATTTCTAAAATATCAGATCCTAAGACCTGACTTTTGGCCACCAGTTTTTCCACTTCTCGTTTTAAGGATTTGGCCACAGCTTCTTCCAGTATGACCCTATCTTCTGATAGTGCATAGTCAATAGTAGTGCCTCCACCCAGAACATTTCCTTCAAACCTTAACTCAAGATCTACAACAGCCCCTTGTTCCGTAAGTTTAATTTTAATTTGAGGACGGCGGGCATAAAAAATTTCTAAATTAATAACGGCCTTTTCCTCTTGAGGTACCGGCAAAGATATAAAACTTGAATTAAATTCTCCCCTGATCATATTGTAAATCATTGTTTCCGTACCATTTAAAGTTGCAACCATTTTCCCGTCTTTCAAGACAGCTCCACCTATAGCCTCAATTTCTACCCCTCCTTTTTTGGGCAACTCACCGGCCGTATAGATGCCGCCTGGCTTATAGTCCCCTTTTTCCTCCCCTTCTGGCAATTTTTCAGGTGATAAATTTATTAAAGTAACTACAGAATCCATACCTAAAATCTTTAATTCATTATAAACGTCTTGTACCTGAGCACTAGAAATAAAACCTGTAAAAGCATAATTCTGAGTTAGTAATTCCATATACCTTGAAGGATTGGCTTCCAACAAAGGCACCAGTTTTTCCATAAGTTTAGCAGGCGCATCTTCAGTAATAGCCACAAAGGCAGTCCCGCGGGTCTCTCTAAACTGCAACAAAGTTGGTAAAAGTTTTGAAATCAGACCTTCCTTAGCAATTATGTCAGAAAAAATAACACCCTTAGCATGTATAAAAGACAGCCTTCGTCCTACAAATGTATTAGCCAACCTGAGAGCCTGGAAAACGGTTGGAGCCGAAACTGTAACCAGGAAAGATCCTTCTCCTCCTTTACTGTTTTCTCCAGCTAAATTTTGAGGTATAGCAATAAGAAAGGATACTTCCAACAAGTTTTCCTGTCCCCGATCAATACCGACAAACTGAACTAAGCTAAGTTCGTTGGGTTCATAAGCACTACCACAACCGGTAAGCATCATCAGGGTAAAAATAAATAACAAGGAAATAAAGGTTTTAGTTTTCTTTTTTAGTAAATTCATTTTTGCCATCAATCCCCCTTAACCGAGCCACAATGAGCAAAAAAATTGGTATTCCGTAAAATACAAACCAAGCCCACTCTCTGAGTCCATAGTTAGAAAGATATACTGCGTCAGGCAGACTTGGTGGTGCAAAAGCTAAGGCGAAGGTAATAATTGCCAGGGGAAGTATTAAAGGTTTGTAATCAGGTAATTTTAAAACTTGACTTAAAATTATACATAAAGCGTAAAAGCCACCGGAAAGCAAAAGCAAACCTGCAAAGACCCAAAAGATAAGAAAAATTGCTTCAATCCGCTGGAAAAAATGGCCTAAATAAACTCCCTTGGCCATCATATATAAAGGAAGATAAGGCTCCTGGCTAACAGGAAAAGGAAAGCTCATGGTATAAGTTATAACCACCAGCAAAAAGATTACGATTGAAACCATAACCGCTTTTAACCCAACTTTCCTCACCTGGTAAGGATAAAAAAGAAAAGGCATAAGGTAAATGGTAATTAACTCTAAGAAATCTGAACTCCGAATAACACCTGCTCTCACAATGGGAAATAGCCCTTTGCCGAAAAGAGGAAAGAGATATTGAGGTTTCCAGGCATTAAAAGACAATAAAGTTATAGCAAGAATGGCAACCAGCGTAAAGGGAAAAGAAATATAAGAAGCCCTGGCTATGCTCTCGATACCCAGATAAACAGCCACAACACAGGCTCCCACAAAGCAAAGCATCACTATGCTTAGCGTCGTTTCGGGAAGAGCTACGATTAGCATAGATTCGGAAAAGTTACGCATTAGCAAAGACTCCTCGATCAACCAGCCAAGGAACGGCAATAAAGCTACAAAAGACCCCAAGTATGGTCCTAAAATTTTTTCACATATTTGCGGAAAAGATTTTCCAGGAAAACTTACAACTAATTTGACAACAAAGTACATAAAAAACAAAGTCATTAAACCTGAAAGCGCTACTACTGCCCATGCAGCATTTGCTACATAGCCAACCAACACAGCAGGGTATGTTAAAAAAACTTTGGCTATAACAATAGTAACCAGGTAGGCGACAGCCTCTTTTTCTCCAATTTTACTGATTTCCATTGCCCTGTTCACTTCCTTTTTGAGCACCTGAACTGTTCTGGTACTTTTCTTTTTCCCATCCTCTACTAAATTTTGGCTGACGTCCTACATCCAAGGACTGTACAGAGTCAGGCCTTTGTTCTTGAGTCCAAATAGGATAACGCATTACTATGTCAGTACTTGTGGCTGTCCTAGGTGCAACAGGAGCAAAAAAGGGTGCACCAAAAGATTTCATGCTTAATAGGGATAGCAAAAGAACAAATAAACCGGTGGAAATGCCAAAGAAACCTAAGACACTAGCTAAAAAGATAAAGATAAAACGCATAAAGCGAAAACCAAAAGCCAAAGAATAGTTGGGAATAGCAAAAGAAGCCAGTCCGGTAACAGCTACAATAATGATGGAAATAGGGCTGACAATAGCAGCGCTTACAGCAGCCTGTCCTAAAATGAGAGTTCCTACAATTCCCAAGGTAGCCCCGATAACCCCGGGCACCCGTACCCCTGCTTCTCTGATTAACTCAAAAGACAATTCCATAGAAAGGATTTCCAGTACTGTCGGAAAGGGTACTCTCTCTTTAGCTGCTGAAATAGACAACAAGAGATCGGTCGGGATCATTTCCTGATGAAAAGTAGCTACAGCAATATAAAAGGCCGGTAGTAAAAGCGTTAAAAAAATGGCAACCATCCGCAAAGCTCTCAACCAAAAACCGTAAGGAAAACGCACATAGTAATCCTCTGAGCTGTGAAGGAAAGCAAAAAAATCAACAGGCACAATCAGCGCAAAAGGGCTACCATCTATCATTACGGCAACTCTTCCTTCTATCAAATGAGCAGCCACCCGATCAGGACGTTCCGTTTTTAAGCATTGGGGAACTAAAGAAAAAGGATGATCCTCGATAAATTCCTCCAACATTCCTGTATCTGCAATAAAATCGGAATTGATCATAGAAATTCGTCTTTTGACTTCCCGCACCAAATTAGGATTTGCCAAGTCATTAAGGTACATAACAGCTACGTTTGCCTTATTGCGGGAGCCGACCTGAAGCATTTCGGTGATTAAGTTTTCGGAATGAATAATCCTGCGCACGAGAGCAGTATTCTGCCTTAGAGCTTCTACAAAAGCTTCTTGGGGCCCTTGAACTACTTGTTCCGATGTTGGTGTGCTAATACTGCGAACAGCAAAACCTTTTGTTTCGCAAGCTAGGGCATGTCTTGAACCCTCGATAAAAATTACTGAATCCCCGGCAGTTACTGCTTCAATAACTTCTTGGTAAGTTGAAAGCTCCCTTACTTGGTTGGCAGGAATATGCCTGAGTAAAACTGTTTTACAAGTTAAGATAGGATCTAGCTTTTCATCCTGAAAAAAGCTAGAAAACATAAGGGGTTCCAAAATATGCTCATTAATTATTGTTTTGTCAATCATACCTTCTATAAATAAGGCGAAAGCGGCAAAATTAGGGCTGGAACCAATGGTAAAATCCCTAATGACTACGTCCTTATTTTGGGGAAGGTGGAATAAAAGTTCAATAAATTCCCTGCTTTGCTCCAGATTTGAGGAAAGCTCCATTTCTTTTATCTTCTGGGGTGAAAATTTTAACTGAGCATCTTTAGGTCTTTGAGGTTTTTTAGGCTTTTTAAATTCGCCCCCCTTGTTCTTAGCTTCTATAGGAGTCGAGTTCTGGCCATCGGAACTTAGCTTTTCTTCTCTCTCAGTCTCCTCCAATGTAAAAGCCTTGTAGGTTGGGGGCCCCTGATAAGCAAAAATTTGTTGTACAAGCTTTTTAAGATCCACTAGTAATCCTCCTCATAGGCACATTATTTTCCAAATAAGCCTTAATTATGCATGACTTTTGTCGTTACGACGCGCTAGTATGGCGCTAGCCCCTTTAGGGGTCGTTGGTCGTTACGAAGCCCCTTGTGTGGGGGCGAGTCCCTATGGGAGTTTCCTCTTCGTGGAGTCGCCAGCGTCCGCTACGCGGAGTCACCAGTCCCCGGTAAAATCATGCATGTAAAGGGGCGGATGTTTTGTGGAGCGGGACTCGCATCCCCAGCCGTCGACAGCTACGATGTCGGTAACGGCGTAGGATGCCGTCCAGAGCGGAACAACCATTCGCCTCCTGGCATGCGTAAAAAATTGATACAAATACTGTTATGAAATAGGCAATTTCCCAGTTGGCTGTTTTTTTCACATTCTTCTACTGTACCTCACAACAATTTTATGCAACAGAAAATATTTTACTTATTAGTTACTATCACATTAACAACATTTTAGTTTGAAGTATGCAAAAAGGTAGCTCTTAGTCATGTTACTAGAATAAGAATACTGCGTAATATCTGCAGAGTAAGTTGTAATGAATATTAGTAGAATGTTGTTCATTAATTAAGAATAATCCTTATATGAACCGGGTGAGTAAGAATGAAGATAACAAAATTATTGTCAGTTATTTTTGCTGCGTTATCAATTTGTGGTGCAGTATATGTTCTTTATAAAGGTGGTAAAGCAAATGCGGGTTACGCAGTAATACCAATGACTCTTTCTTTACTTTTTTCACAGTTGACACGTGTAATAAAAACACACAAAAAATGAAAATTTCAGATTACCTTTTCGCTCCCGTGCACTCGTGTAAGGTTTGCTTTTCTCTTTAAGAGTCTTAGTAATTGCTAAAACGTTTATATTTTCACCCGCCTAGTATATAATTGCTAAAGAAATACCAAACAAAACGGTGAAAAGTATGCTTGAAATAAAGGGAAAGTATAATACTGCTAAAGTGTTTACACATAATTTAGAAGATGAAGCGATAGCCCAAATTAGGGAATTATGTGATCAAGAGTTTACCGAGGGAAGTATCATCAGAATAA
>DUOV01000105.1 GCA_012838615.1 Clostridia bacterium
AGCGGGGGAGCGGGCGAATGATTGTTCATTCGCCCGCTTTTCTCTAATTTTAAGGAGTAGGTGTTGTATTATATAAGAGAATTTATATAAAATAAGTTCAGACTTAAAAAAACTATGGTGAGAATAATGAAAAAGATAAAGACTAAAAAATAGGAACAGGCATTTTAATTTAAAAAGTTGATTTAAATGATTGTAAGTTAAGAAAGGATTATGCTTAAAAATGTCTAAATTTAAAGTTAAAGCGCATGTAGATATTTTTAAATGCCCTATATGTGGTAGTAGGATGGATCTTTACCAACTAAAAAGCTTGGTCTGCAAGGCAAATCATTGTTTTGATCTGGCCAGAAGCGGCTATGTAAACTTTTTGTTACGTGCTGCCAAGACCGGGTATGACAAATCAATGTTAAGATCTCGGAACATAATATGTAAGAGTAATTTTTTTAAACCCTTGCTTGTGGAAATAAGTGAGCTCTTACTGCAGGAAATCCCAAACGATGGCAATAAAAAGCTGATTTTAGATATAGGCTGCGGGGAAGGTTCTCACCTAAACCAAATATTATCCATGCTACGCAGCAAAACTTCTCATGTCTTTGAAGGTGTAGGGGTAGATATTTCTAAAGAGGGTATCCAAATCGCTTCTAAGGAATATCCTGAACATGTTTGGTGTGTAGGGGATTTAGCCAATAATCCTTTTCAAAGTAATAAATTTGCAGTAATACTTAACATTCTTTCTCCTTCCAATTATGCTGAATTTAACAGACTCCTTTTGAAAAATGGGATACTTATTAAGGTTGTACCCGGAGCCAATTACTTAAAGGAATTAAGGGAAGCATTTTATACCGGAGGGGAAAAGCAAACCTACTCAAATACTAAAACTGTGGAACACTTTAAGGAAAAATTTGCTTTACTGGACTTAAGGGAAATATTATATTTTGTGAATATAAACCGGGCAGATCTAGAGCATTTAATTAAGATGACTCCTTTATCATGGAATGTTCCAACTGAAAAAATTGAGCAGGTAATCAGAAGTGGTTTAAATAAAATTACTGTAGAATTTACTATATTATATGGTAAGAAGTGTTTTGGTAATTAATAGAGTGTAAGCTATAGCAGTTAAATTAAATAGGGGATGTGCGACAATTGAATTTGGAAAATATCTGGTTAGCCATAGGATTAACAACTCTTGCCGGTCTGTCTACCGGAATTGGCGGCTTAACAGTCTTATTTTTTAAAAGAACTAATACTAAACTTTTGTCACTAGCCTTAGGTTTTTCGGCCGGAGTAATGATCTATATCTCATTTGTTGAAATGTTTTTTGATTCCCGAAATCTCTTAATGGCTACCCTTGGAGAAAAAATAGGAGTTATGGTTAATCTCTTATCTTTTTTTGGGGGAATGTTATTCATAGCCATTATTGATAAATTGGTACCTGCTGCTGAGAACCCTCATGAAATTGAAGATGCGGCTCACTATTCGGATTCTAATAAAAGCAAGAATCTCTTTAGAACGGGTATCTTGACAGCTATTATTATTGCCATCCATAATTTTCCTGAAGGCATGGCAACATTTGTGTCTTCAATCCAACGTCCGTCTCTTGGCATTGCTATAGCTATAGCTGTTGCTATTCATAATATTCCTGAAGGGATTTCTGTAGCAATTCCCATCTATTTTGCTACCGGGGATAAGAAAAAGGCTTTGGGTTGGTCACTTCTTTCAGGCTTAACTGAACCTTTAGGCGCACTTATTGCCTATTTAATATTGTTGCCTCTCTTAAATGATACGGTTTTTGGCGTATTATTCGGGGCTATAGCAGGAATAATGGTATTTATTTCCTTAGATGAACTGCTTCCTACAGCAGAAGAATATGGGGAGCATCACTTGTCAATTTATGGTTTGGTGGCCGGAATGATAGTTATAGCTATTAGCTTACAAATACTTAACTAATCTTTTTAAACGTTCTAGTTTTTTCAGATAACAGTTAAAAAGCTCCGCTTACATTAAACAAAATATTCTAATATTTCTTGTGATTTGAAAAGGTGAGTATATGAAAAGTGATTTAGTTACAACCCTTATTGGCGATCATAAAACTTTCCCTCCAAGACATAGGGTATTTAACGTCTTACTGATTGTTGGCACATTAATGTCCTTTTCTGCAGTAATTATAAATTACTTTTTAGATTTAGGCACCCCAAGCATAATTGTTCCTTTTGTTTTTGGTTTTATGGTCCTAGGTTTGTACTTGGCTTCCCGAAAGGAAAGAATGTATGAATTACCTGCTACATTATCTACAATTTTGCTCAGCTTCTTTTTTTTCCCGGTGATGTGGTTGATAAATGGAGGAACTAAGGGCGGAATTCCCTATTATTTTATAATAAATGCGGGAGTAATAGGCATATTGCTAACCGGGCTTAAAAGATTGGTAACTTTTCTTTTATTTATAATTGTGGTAATAATACTTATTGTCATAGAATATTGGATGCCCCATCTTATAGTGGGATATCAGTCGGAGGCTGCCCGATACTATGACTTATCTTTCGGTTTGTTTATCTGCTTGTTTGCAAATGTTTTATTTATAAGCACTCTTATAGATAACTACGAAAAAGAGCGCCAAAAAGCTAAGAACTATCTTATGGAAATAAAGAAACAAAGTAAGGAAATAGCCATTAAAAATAGGAAACTGGAAAGAAGCTACGTCAGACTTAAAGAGGCAAAAGAAAGAACGGAACAGCTCAACCGTTTGCTGACGGAGGAAAAACAAAAGCTACAGAAGCTTTCGATTACAGATTATTTGACAGGTACCTTTAATAAAGAGTACATAATTACCAGATTAAAAGAGGAAATACAGTTGTCTCACCTAAGCCGCAAAAAACTAACCGTAGCTTTGATAGATATTGATGATTTTAAAAAAATTAACGACACAAACGGTCATTTGTTTGGCGATTATGCATTACAAAGGATAGCAAAAATTATCAAAGAGAATATAAGACAAAATGACATAGTCGGGCGTTTTGGGGGAGACGAATTTCTAATTATTTTACCTAATACTGATTGGAAAGAAGGATATGCCGTTACGGAAAGAACTCGGAAAAAAATTTTGGCCTTAAATTGGAAAAATAATTTAAAAATTACTGTTAGTGGGGGCGTGGCAGAATTAGGAGATGAGAAATTTACTTCCTTGTTTGAGCGCATTGATAAATTGTTATATAAAGCGAAATTAAAGGATAAAAATATTATTGAAAAAGAGATATAGAAATTTAACTTAGGGGTTTAAGCCTAAAGTTTAGAAGCGGAATAAAATTTAGTTAACTTGGGAATTTTAATATACAAAAGAAAGCAATAATGGAGGTAATTTCTATGGCTTTAATCCCTTACGAACCTTTTCGTCATCTGGAAAATATTAGACGGGAATTTGACCATTTTCTAAATAATGATATTCCTGCCATTAAAACAACAATTAGTGAGCGCTTTGGAGGTCCCAGAATAGATCTATATGAAACTGGAAAGGAGGTTGTGGTCAGTTTTGAACTTCCGGGTTTAGAAAAGAAAGAAGACGTTAATATCGAGATCGATAACAATGTTTTAACTATTAGCGGTACAATTAATAGAATGAGCGAAACGGAAGAAGAAAGAATTCACAGGCAAGAGCGTTTTTTTGGTCGGTTCCAAAAATCTGTTAGTTTACCTGCCAATGTATCTCCGGAAGGCGTAAAGGCTACTTACAAAAACGGAGTATTAGACGTTCGCTTGCCCAAAAAAGAATCTGAAAACAGAAGAAAAATTGATATTGAATTTCATTAATGTTAGAATCCCCTAATTGGGGGTTTTTGTGTTCTTTTATCAAAATAAAAGGGGGAATAGGCTTGGCTGATGAATACTATTTAAAGTACGGAGGCATAAAATTTTCAAGCAATGTTTCGCCACGCATAATCAATGAGTTTGTTTCTGCTCTTCCGGAAGAAAAGAAAGCCTCACTCTATCTGGTGGCCAAAGAATTAAAAGATCGAGGTTTTATAACCTTACACAATGGGGAATTTACAACGGTTGCTGAAGAATTAGAATATTTTCTTTAATATAATATTATGTTCAGCCTGGGAGCCCGGTGGTCTCCCGCTTTTTTTTGAGTTTAAAAGAAGGCTCAACAATTGTAGTGGTGTTATGATAGAATAGATTATTA
>DUOV01000106.1 GCA_012838615.1 Clostridia bacterium
AGGCTTTTTTTACAATGAATATTCCCTAACTGGCTCAAAGAATAGCAAGTTTAAGCGAAACTATTTTTCGGAATCTAATGCGAGGAAGATCGATTCTATTAGATTAATGATAGAGGAGTGGTATCAAAACAATTATATAAATGAGGAAGAGTATTACATCCTTATAAGTAGTCTAATTGAAGCGACAACGAAGGTATCCAATACATCAGGTACTTATGGGGCTTTTCTTAAATTCGATGATTACCGGAAAAACAAACCGCTTATGCTTGAACCTATAGAATTTATTAAAAGCGAGTATGAGCATTCTGTGTACTGTGAAGATATTTTTCAAATTATTAATAAAATACACGGCGATATCCTATATCTAGACCCTCCGTATAACAACAGACAATATCCACCATATTATCATATTTTAGAAACGGTAACATTATACGATAATCCTGCAATTTATGGCAAGACAGGAAGACGACCATATAAAGATAAAATTTCACCATTCTGTATCAAGAAGTCAGTTAGTTATGCTTTGGAAAGGTTAATCGATGAAGCTGATTTTGATCATATATTTTTGAGTTATAATACGGATGGTTTATTAAGTAAGTTGGAAATAAAAGACACCCTAAGCAAATATGGACCCGTTTCGGTTTTTCGCCAATCATATAGAAGGTACAAATCAAATAGTAATGGTATACCCAAAAAGAACAAACTCAAGGAGTTAATATTTTATGTTAAAAAAAAGTCATAGTATAAAAAAAGTAAAAAAATACGGTATAGATTTAGGCGAACGAGGAGTATATGATGTAAGGAATAAGTTAAATGAGTTAACAGGTAAAGAGTGGGTATATTTTACTAACAGTATATGGATTACGGGATATAGTCCTACTGCTATAGAAAATGCAGGTTTAAAGTATAGAAAAATTCACCCGTCACCTAAACCCCCTGGTCTTTTAAAAGATATAATTCTGTTTTTTACCAAATCCAATTCACTAATACTTGATCCTTTTGCTGGTGTAGGTGGAACACTAATTGGCGCAGCAATGGCTGGAGGAAATAGAAAGGCTATAGGAATAGAATTAGAACCAAAGTACTATGATGCTTACAAAAAGGCTTGTCTTTCAGAATGTATTGAGATAATGCCAATGATCATAGATGATTCATTAAATATGATGAATTACAAATTGATAGCAGAAGAAGAATTTGATTTAATAATAGCTGACCCACCATATTCAAATATGATGAACAAAGTAAGAACTGGCCAAAAAGCAAAGTTAAACGGTGAAAAATTGGCTACGCCATATACGGATTACCAAGAGGACTTAGGAAATCTGAATAGAGAACGATACCTTGAGAAATTAAAGAAGATTATGCACTTAGCGAGCACAAGGTTAAAAAATAATAAATATCTTGTAGTTTTTTGCAAGGATTTCCAACCGGAGAAAGATAACCCAAACATATTACATGCTGATATAATATACTTGTTGTCCGAGATTCCTAGATTGCAATATAAAGGTATGCGTATATGGCATGATCAGGCTATGTCGCTTTATCCTTTTGGCTATCCATACAGCTTTGTTATGAATCAAATACATCAATATGTATTGATATTTAGAAAGGAATAGCTGAAATGAGTTCTACAATAAAAAGAAATAAATTAATGGATAACTATGGATGGGTTCAAAATACTTCAAATTTATCTACTATAAGGGACACCATAGATTTGGTCCCGGATCATGGTATAAGACATTTAGAACTAAGAGAAAGAATTCGGGAGTACAGGTGTGCGAATAATGATTTACCCAAATATTGGAGTTGGGATGCTCGCTGTAGGATTAAGGCTATTCATGCTTGTGGCTTAGTTAAACTAAATAGGCACATACAGGGTTATGAATTAACTGACTTGGGGCAGCAGCTAAAAAGCTGTCCTAAGGCAACAGATCACCTTAGAGGTAAAAGGATATTAACAACTGAGGAAATAGATATCTTCTGTAATGGCCTTTTAACAAATCCACCGGTGATACGTGTACTAGAACTTCTTAATAGAGAAAGACGTACAACAAATATAGGACTAACAAAATATGAGATTGGCGAACAACTTGGCTTTGTAGGTGATCCGGGATTTACCCATTTAGACCCAGTTTGGATTGCTAGCAGTGGTTATAGTTTTCATAATAAAGAGGGTGATGCCGATAAGTGGGCTCGCACAATTTTAAGTTGGCTTAGACAAGTAGGGTGGGCCTATCTGGCTGAGGAAAGAGCTACTATTTGTGGTAAAACTCTTTCTCGTTATAAAGCCACATCGGAAATTGATAACATACTTAGATATAACGTTAAGAGGGTTGAAAGAAATGTTCCGTCTGAGATGTTATGCTCAGAAAAACACCCTTTCCCAAAGCTTATACAAAAACGAAGAGTGGTAATTTTAGGGTTTCTATTAAGAAAAGCGCAAAGAAAAGAAGAAGCACTTATATTGGAGCTAGTTAATGAACTAAGGGATAATGGTATTGAAGCAGACGATAACTTAGTTCTTTTCGAGATAATTAGTCTTCGACAAGCTGGTTTTCACATTCATCAACTTGGACCATATTTAAAGCTGGATGACAAAGTCTGTCTTGATGTTAATCCTGAATTGTTATCCAACATCACGGAGGAAAGTGAAACTGAAATTGAAAAGTTGATAGAAAAGCTAGTTGTACAGTATGAGGATACAATACCAGCGAAACTGGTAGATGGTTTGGTGCGATATGGATATGATGGTTCTGAGGGCATAAATTTTGAGATTACAGTTGCTCAATTCTTCAGGTATCTAGGGTACAAAACTGAATATTTTGGGCAAGGACGTGGACGAACTGCTGATGTAATAGCACGATATATAAATAAAATCTACGCGCGGTCATATGGAATAATTATTGATTCTAAGGCAACTTCGGATAAGTATACCTTCCCGGCAGGCGATATTAGAAAAATGAAAGAGTATATAGATCTACACGGCAGAGAACTTCTTAAGGATAGCATTCCACTTCACGCTTTTGCATTTGTTAGTTCGTGTTTTTGTGAAGATGTTGCTTCTCCCTTAAAAGAAATCTCGGAAGATACTGGGATAAAGGGTACCGCAATAGAAGTTTTAAAGTTGCTTGAGTTTGGTTGTTTATTAACAAAGGGTAAATTGTATATTGAAAATATGTACCCAGCATATATTACAAATTCAACTTTTGATGTAGGGAATCTATAATAATAATAATAAAGTGCAGGCTTAGACGACATTCGCTATAATAAATATTTTGGGAGTTTGCTAATTGTTATTGCCTTCAGTTAATTTCTGGATGAACCTTGAGTGTGTAGGCTACAGCTCCTTTTATAAAGCCAAAGCTAGGGCCGTAGAAACCTTTTTTGTATTAATAAGGGTATATAAAACCATTGGGTCAGTATGCAAAATCGAAACAGGGCCATCCTGGTGCCACCACAAACAACTTTTTGGTTGTACCGAGGAGGAAATGACTGAACCAGTTAAGAAACGACACATAATAGGCTTTATGTGTCTTTATACTACTCTTTTGGGCGGATAAAGTGCTGAAAACACCCTTCTAACGGTGATAAAAAACGACGCATAATTATGTGTAAGTAGCTTCCAGTATTATGGCATTGAGATGAGAGGTTGATAAGTCTGAAGTGATTTGTGTCAGAGGTGTATAAGGCTGTTCGCGCTCCTTTTTTAATTATGAAGTAGGATGCTTGTTTACCGTCCGAAGTCATTTTTTATTCTCTAACCTGGACGGGGATTTAGGGACTTTATACTAATTTCTCATTATAACTCTCCATATGATTTTGTTATGCTTCAGTTATAGAGGAAAGAGGAAGTATAAGAACGTACAGGAATAAAGATTTTTGAGAGTTTGTCTGAAAGATTGTTTTTGGAAATGTTGCTTTGAATCCTGTGGTTTCCGTTGTATTTGTATTTTATTTATGCAAATATAGCTGATTAGTAGTAGGTAGGAGCAGCATGGGCTATTTTGCATCGAATAAAACGGACATGGGGATAAGTGTATTCGCGGGCGGGACCGACCTTGGTTAGTTATTGTTGAATGTTTTTAGCCAAAGGGAAGATTGTTGGTAAAACTATGGCTAGCTCCCTGCGTGCCGCCGCGGTAGTATGTGCGCATAACTCATATAGCATTCCTTTAAACTGGTTCCAGTAGCTAACATCAAGAAAAGGAAAGCTGTGTGGTGTTTTACTAAGTGTAGGGGTTTGTGAGATAAGGCCCACTATTCATTGTGTGGCTGTATGTAAAGAGAGCATGATTGAAGAATTTTTTAGTGAGAACCTGGTGCTGTTTTTGTCTCGTAGGTTTTGGCACTTGAAGTTCTCACCTTTTTTTGCAATGGAGCACCATTGGTATTAGTTGGTCCTGCGGATAGCTTGAGAAGTGTGATGGATTAGCAGGACAAGGTAGGGCGTAATCGGTTAGCTTCTTGGGAATATCCACACGTCAGTATACCTTTGTGTGCTAAAGTTTTTAACATAACCGAAGGGAGCGCTTTTAGTAATAATTGCGTTTCCTTCGGTTTTCTGTAGTTATGTAAACATATTAGCAGCTGTTTAACTGCCATTCTCAACAGCACCTGAAGGTGCTTTTTGTTTGTTTATTTTAAGAAAAGGAGGTGATAAAGAATGCATGTAAGGCTATTTTTTAGCGATTCTAATCGATCCAATGAGATTTATGATCTCTTGCTGGGGATCATGTCAACATATATTCCACCAAATATCAATTCCGACAATCTTACCAATGTGGCAGAAGGTAATAAGCATTACAGAGGCGAAAGTGAGAAAGCGGTAGGTTAAATTGGCACCAAAAGGGAGGTGAGCCGGGTTGAAGACCGTAGCCCTTTATGCTCGTGTTTCTACCGATGAACAAGCTTTGAAACATAGCATCGATGCACAATTGGACCAATTGAGGGATTACGCGAAAGCACACAACCTTCAAATTTACAAGGAATACGTTGATTCTGGATATTCCGGGACGCTGGTTCAGCGCCCCGAATATCAGAAATTAATCAATGATGCAATCGACGGTAAGTTTGAGGCCATAGTGGTCTATAAAGTTGATCGTTTGTTTCGGAGTGTTCGGCATCTTTTAAATTTGGTACACGAGTTAGAGACCTACGGGGTGTCAGTCTGTTCAGCCACTGAACCTTTTGATTCGGGCACTCCCGTAGGTAGATTCACCCTGCAACTATTTGGCAGTGTTGCCGAATTAGAGCGTGGCATATTTCTACAGCGGTCCAAAATGGGACGAATTAAGCGGCTCGAAAAAGGACTTGTGTGGGCAGGCCAAATACCATATGGTTATACCTATAACAGGGCAAATGGCAAGTTTGAAATATTCGAGCAAGAAGCTGAAGTGGTTAGATTAATGTTTGATTTATACTGCGGTGTGGACATGTCTCTTGCTAAAGTAGCAGATGAGCTTAATAAGCGAGGCTACAAGACACGTCGGTTAAAAAAATGGCGGTCTGGCAGCGTGCTTGGTGTGTTGAGACGACCGGCATACATGGGCAAGCATCCATATAACAAGTTAACGAATAAGTCCAAGATCAAAGATGAAAAAGAATGGATATGGGTTGATGTACCCGCTATAGTATCTAAGAGTATATATGACAGGGCGCAAGAACTGTTAGATAAACGTCGCCAATGCCGCCCAGGTATCCGTTACAATTTTTTGTTGAACGGCAAAATGAGATGTGGCTATTGCAACAGTCCAATGCGTGGAGTAGTGAGTGATAGGGTTGCTAAGTTGGCCTCTGGTAGGCGTAAGTATTATCAATACTTATACTACCGATGTATTAGCTCGTTTGCGGCAAGAGAAATGACTTTAAAGGGTGCTAAAGATCCTGCTAAGATAAGTTGTCGGATGAGACAAGTGCGTGCGGAAGAAATCGAAACCATCA
>DUOV01000107.1 GCA_012838615.1 Clostridia bacterium
CGAAGCAACGGATTTTATTCATTACTTCGTAAATCCAAAGCTGCCGTTCTGTAGAAATCATTAAGCTCCCCCCTAAAAATAATAGTCTTTAAGAAGGACGAAAAATTCTAAAAATTCTCAGCCCTCCTTATTCATTTCAGAAGCCAGAATTATAGCTTTTACAATACGGTCATATCCAGTACAACGGCAAATATTGCCTTCCAGCTCTTTACGGATTTGTTGGGCAGTAGGTTTAGGGTATTTATCCAGGAGAGCTTTGGCACTCATGAGCATTCCGGGGGTACAAAACCCGCATTGAACGGCTCCGGCTTCAATAAAAGCCTCCTGTAAAGGATGTAAAGTACCGTCTTTGGCTAAACCTTCTACAGTAAATATTTCGGCACCATCGGCTTCTACTGCCAGCATGAGACAGGAGTTAACAGGCTTACCGTCGACGAGTACTGTACAAGCCCCGCATTCCCCCTCATTGCAGCCTAATTTCGTGCCTGTAAGGTGCAGTTCTTCTCTTAAGAACTCTAACAAGGTCATATTAACTCCGACCGTTTTACAAAACGCCTCGCCGTTTACTGTAACTTGAATGGTCAAGGTCTTCATAAGTCTCCCCCCTCCGCCCTTTGTAAAGCAGTAGTAAAGGCTTGCTGCACCAGTTGTTCCAGCAATCTTAATCTAAATTCCCTGCTGGCTCGCCAACTGGAACGCGGATTAGCTTCCGCAGCCGCCATTTTCCCTATATCGGCCAGAGATATAGACCGATAATCTTTCCCCCGCAGTTTAGCTTCTGTTTGATAAGCCCGCATAGGTGTGGGAGCGGCTGTAGCAAAGGCGATGCGCAGTTCCTCTATTCTGCTTTTATCTAAAGCCAGGTAAATACTCACACCCAGCAAAGCCAAATCCATAGCTCTACGCCTGGTATATTTGATGTAGGCACTAGCGGAATTTGGAGCAGGTGGAGGAACTAATATTTTATAAAGCAATTCATCATCTGCCAGGATGGTTTTCTTGGGGCCTGTAAAAAACCCAGCTAAAGGTACTTTTCTTTGGCCTTTTTCCCCTACAACCAGACATTCTGCGCCAAATACAAGTAAGGGACCGACAGAATCAGCTGAAGGTGCCCCGTTGCAAATATTTCCTCCAATGGTTCCCCTTTGCCTAATTTGAACAGAACCTACCTGGGAACAGCCTTCAAAGAGGGCATAGTATTTTTGTTTAACGAGTTCCCACTCTTCAATAGTACGGTGGGTAGTAAGAGCACCTATCGTAAGACCGGAATTTTGGTCGTAAGTAGCCTCCTGCATGTCAGCTATACCCTTAATATCGACCAGAGCTTGTGGTCTTAACTTGCCTCCATGCATGGCCACATACACATCAGTACCCCCTGCAACTACTACTGCCCCTTGGGCTTTAAGCCGGCATGCCTCTAGCAAATTTGTGGGACGATACAGTTCAAATTGAGGAAGCATGCTTAATCCTCCTTTCTAAACAAGACATGCTCTGGTTTGATTGGAATAGAGTTAAGGTTTGCTTCACATGCCGCGTTAACACTATTTACAATGGCAGCTGCAACCGGGCAAATTCCAGGCTCACCGATACCCTTGGCGCCAAAAGGACCTTCCGGATGTTGCTTTTCTACTAAAGTAATCTTCATTTCCACATCAGAATCCTGAAAAGTAGGTACTTTATAATCTACCATGTTCCCGTTTCTTAAAATGCCATTTTCATAAATCATTTCTTCCAGCAAGGCATGACCTAAACCCATAATGATCGGGCCTTCAATTTGCTGCAAACACCCGACAGGATTAATAGCGTATCCTACGTCATGGGCGGCGCCAATAGTTTTTAGTTTTATGCAGCCGGTAGCCGGATCAACTTCCGTAATAGCTGCCTGGGCCCCAAACATCCACATAACTGTAGGGCGCTTAGACTGACGTGTTAAAGGATCTGGCTTGTAATAAAGGTTTAAAGTGCTGTACGTCCCGTTTCCAATAACCGGAGGTTGTTCTTTGAGAATGCCAGAAGCCTCAATGTCTTCAATATGAATGGCTTTTGTCGGCTCGCCTTTACACCTTATCACCCCGTCTACATATTCCATTTGGGATGGGGAAACTTGAAAATATTTAGCCGCCAAGTCTAATAACTGCTCTTTAATTTGCTCAGCTGCCATCAGAACAGCGTTACCTCCATGAAAAGTAGAACGGCTGGAAGTGGTAGTCTTATCATAGGGACTATAGGCTGTATCTACCGGTGCCATATGTATTTTATCCAGACTAATGCCTAATGCTTCTGCTGCCATCTGGGGTATTACCGTAGTTACCCCCTGTCCCATTTCCCTGCCAGAATACTGAATGGTCAAGGAGCCGTTTTCATTAAGTTTTAAAACAGTTGAGGTAGTAGAAGGTGTACCTGTCAGCTTACAAAAACAGGCAATACCCTTACCGGCTAATTTGCCGTCCTGGGTAGTCCAGTTTAGTGGTTTATCATACCAGCCAATATTTTTAGCCGCTTCTTCCAAACACTCCTTAACAGCTATGCTCTGCATAACCTCACCAGTAACGGAAATATCTCCTTCTTCCAGAACATTCTTTAAACGCAGTTCCAGAGGGTCCAGGCCAAGCTCTTTAGCAATACAATCCATCTGAAATTCGTGGGCGCAAGCTACTTCCGGTACACCAAACCCCCGGTAAGCCGTGCCTAAAGACTTATTGGTCACCAAACAATACCCATCAACCCAGGCATGGGGAATCTTATAAGGACCACAGGCCGCAAAACCTGCATTATAGTTAACTCTGGGGCCTGTCGTAACATAAGCTCCCGTATCCCAATAAATTTTAACCTGCTGGGCTACAAGGGTTCCGTCTTTTTTTACTCCGGTTTTAAGATGAATCTGGGCAGGAGCCCGAGCTACGCTAGCCATAAATTCTTCCTCACGGCTAAACTGCAGTTTTACTGGACGCCCATTAGTAAAAAGAGCTAAAGCAATTGCAAGGGGTTCAGCTCGAACTTCATACTTGGAGCCGAAACCTCCGCCGATGGCTGTGCAGATAATTCTAATTTTTTCTAATGGAACATTAAAAGCTTTGGCAAGAACAGGACGAATAGTGAAGGGTGATTGGGCTGGTGTGTATACTGTAATTTCTCCCGTGATTTGGTTAACATAAGCGGTTGCGGTATGAGTTTCAATAGTTGTATGCTGCAGCATACTGCAGGAAAATTTGTTTTCTACTACAAGATCAGATTCTTTAAAGCCTTGCTCTATATCTCCTTTTCGTAAGGTAAAAGTATCGCCTATATTTGTATTTTGGACAGGGTGACAGGCACCGGGAATATTATACTTACTCCAATCCTCATGAAGTAAAGTCTCATTTGTCAATGCTTCATCAATGGAGTTTACAACAGGTAAAGGTTCGTACTCAATTTCTATGAGACGGGCTGCTTCTTGGGCTGTAAGCAAATCTTCCGCTGCTACCAAAGCTACAGGTTCGCCTTGGTAGCGTACTTTATCAAAAGCTATTACAGGTTGATCTTCAATAAACTGGCCGTAAAGCTTAGTATAATCTTTTCCAGTAATTACGGCACGGACTCCTGGTAACTTTAAAGCCATCTCCGTATTTACATTCTTGATCGTGGCATGTGGATATGTACTGCGGCAGACTGCCCCATATAGCTGACCTGGTAGATCAATATCAGCCCCGAATTTAGTTTGTCCCGTTACCTTTTCAATAGCATCTTTTCTCGCAACAGGCTTCCCTACAACTTTTAAATCCATTTCATCCCCCTCCAGAATTGTAAATAGCCCTATTGTTACTCAATCTTCCTTAGGCTCCTCCTTAGCAGCTATAAAGGCTACCAATTCATTAGTAAAGTTTTTAATATGCAGAAACATGGCTGCCCCGGCACTATGATCGGCATGGTTTAACAAATGCTGATAGATAGCTTTGTGATCTTCCACCAGTTCATGGAGTGAGCGTTTGGTAGCCTGTAAAGTAAAGGAAGTCCATTCCCCCATATGCAAGACCTCCCAGGCACGTTTCAAAGCCTTGCTTTGGGCTCCGTCTAAGACTAATTCATGAAACTTTATATCTGCGGTGTTAAAAAGATCCACATCGTTGTCTTGTACAGCCAATTCCATTTGGTCAAGTATAGGTAAAAAAGCCTGTAGTTGTTCATCTGTCATCCGTTTGGCAGCTCGCCTAGCCGCATACTCTTCAATAAAGGCCCGGGTGTTATAAATATCTTCAATATCTTCAGCAGTCAACTCCCGTACGTAAGTACCTGAATAAGGCCTTTCCTCCAGTAACCCCATCACGGAAAGTTCTAATATAGCCTCCCTGACAGGTGCCTGAGATACATTTAACTCTTTGGCCAAGCCTGTTTCCGGAATACGATCCCCAGGTTTATAAATCCCCTTTTTAATACAGTCCTGAATATATTTTTTAATTTGAGTACGCATAGTATTTTTGTGTACTTTTGCAGCTAAAACCCCTTCCCTCAGAGTCACAACGTCTCCTGTCTGAATAACTTTTTTCATAACCACATCCCCAGTACAATTAATTAATTATAACCGATAATCGATTATACGCTAATTTTATTCCTCTGTATTTCTGTTGTCAATTAGCAATTAAATTTTCTTTTTTTAATCTTAATTGGCGTTGTTGTAAATAAGTCTCAAATCTTTCCCTGGTTAGATTAACAACCAATTCCAAGGGGAACTTCATTTCCACCAGTAGTTGAAATAAGGGCTTAGCGTTGCCAATCATAGCGCAGAAATGGGCATCACTTGCCACACACACCCCTACCCCGTACTTTGCACAAGCTTTTATGTATTCAATTAAAGAAGGCTTGCTATTCGGACGATGGGGCGTCAAAGAATTATTGTTAAGTTCAAGCAGTTTGCCTAATCGCGCCGCTTCTTTAGCCAGAGCCTCAAAATCACACGGTACCGCCGGATCGTCTGCATGTCCCAGTATGTCAATAAACGGGTTGCGTAATGCCCCTAAGTAAGCTGCCGTATTTTCTTCTTTTGTACCTGGCTTTAAGGCAAAATCGTGGAAGCTTGCTATAGCAAATTCACAAAGAGCCAAATAGCGCTCAGGAACATCAACCCTCCCTCCGTAATCGATAATATTCGCTTCAATACCTAAATAGACGCGAATACCGTCAATAAAATCCGGAAGCATGCGCTGACTATGTGGAATAAAGTCGGGCGGCCCATTAGGAGTAAGGGGCCCGTGTTCAGTAACACAAATTCCGTAAAGCCCCCTTTCCTTAGCAGCAGCTACATTCTCAGCAAGTGTGCTGAAAGCATGACCGGAAAGAATGGTGTGGGTGTGAGTATCAACAGCCATTGTAATGTTCTTTTTTTCCAAACTTCTAACCCTCCTGAATTTTCAAAATGTTATTGACAAAAAAACCTTGACCATTTACCATTAAAATATAATCGATTATTGATTTAATTGTAGCAACCAACACTACCTGCGTCAACTGCTGCCAAACTCCTAACACCTGATTTCATTGTCTATATAAAGGACGCAAAAAAGTCCTTAAAAATAAAAAAGGGGGTTATTTTTTTGAGTAATGACAAGGTTTTGGCGACATACTTTGGCGACGAATCGATTAAAGTCGATTGGAAGGATGAAAAAGAAAAAAGTTTATTCTGGTTTTATGACGATCTGCATTGTCCCCATCCTATCTCTCCGCTCTATTTTGACGTGGGTGGGTGGTGGGGCCCTGGCTGCGAGTATATGTATCGCCGCTTCGGTGCACCTATAGGTAGTGAATGGATTGCCAAAAAAATCGGCAGCTATGTTTACACGGCAGTTGTTCCACCTAAAACTGATCCAGATAAAGTGGGTGGTTTATTTAACTACTACATGAATGTCATGCCTATCTATGCTGATACCTTTTTAGACAGATGGATTAG
>DUOV01000108.1 GCA_012838615.1 Clostridia bacterium
ATTTCCAAAATCTCATCAGGAGCCATTTGGGCATAGCATCCAGAAACGATGATAATAGCTGCCGGATTTTGCTTGATAGCCCGTCTTATCATTTGGCGGGATTTTCGATCACCTAAATGGGTTACCGTGCAGGTATGAATCAAATAAACATCTGCCTTTTGATTAAAGTCCACTTCTCGGTAACCGGCCTGTCGAAACATATGAAGCATAGCTTCGGCTTCATTCTGATTAACCTTGCAACCCAGCGAGTGAAGAGCTATTCTATCTTGTACCACAAGGCGTTCCTCCTAAGTCACCCAGTTCATATAAAACCATAGTAACTACTACCATTCCGGCTGTTTCTGTCCGAAGGATGCGCGGACCCAGGGTTACAATGCTTCCGCCAGCAGCTTTAGCTAAAGCGACTTCCTCACAGGTCAGGCCGCCTTCAGGTCCGATTAAAATGCTCACCTTTCGGCATTTCCCTTTTAAAGGCTGTAGAGCATCCTTCAAATTGTTAGCTTTTTCCTCTTCCCAGGGTATTAGAAGGGCTTCATCTTGTTTAATGTTTTTTAAAGCTTCTTCTAAAGTTTGGACTGGTGTTATCTCTGGTATTAAGCTACGTCTACTTTGCTTGGCAGCTTCCTCGCTGATTTTTTGCCACCGGGCCTGTTTTTGCTTTGCTTTCTCAGGTCTTAACTTAACTATAGAACGCTGACAGGCTACAGGTACAAATTTTTTCACGCCAAGCTCTGTACACTTTTGAATTATCAGTTCCATTTTATCTCCCTTTGGTAAACCCTGTAAAAGGGTTACCTCCACAGGAGATTCAGTTGAATTATAATACCTGTCTATTACAGACAACCTTACAAAGTCTTTACCCTTATCAACAATAGAACCCTTATATTCCATCCCGGTACCATCAGCAATGTTTAGTATTGCACCTTCTTCCAAACGTAATACTTTTAAAATATGCTGAACATCACTACCGGTAATAGTAATGGATTTATCTGAAATTTGGTTTGGTTCTACAAAAAAGCGATGAATCATAGTTATTCCTTTCGGGCAACAGCAGTAATCCAGTCATCCATTTCATTTACCTCTATGATGGTCAGGCCTTGTTTAGTTAAAGCTTGGTAAACATCTGGCCAACGCTCAACAACAATACCTGACGCTATAAAATGTCCTCCAGCTGTAAGGCAATGAAAAGCCTGAGGAATTAATTTGATAATAATATCAGCAATAATATTTGATACGATTAAATCAGCTTTAATGTCAACTCCTGTAAGCAGATCATTGTAGCTGGTAGACACTATATTTTCTACCTTATTAACCTTAACATTTTCTTCTGCTACCTGTACCGCAACTGTATCAACATCATAAGCGAAAACCTTTTTGGCACCAAGTTTGGCAGCTGTTATGGCAAGAATTCCCGAACCTGTACCCACATCAATAACCGTATCCCCTTCTTTTAGATACTTTTCCAGGAACCTGATGGAAAGAATCGTTGTTGGATGGTTTCCCGTACCAAAAGCCATACCAGGATCAAGAGTTACAATTATCTCCTCTGGGTTCGGTTCGTATTTTTCCCAACTAGGAACAATTACAATTTTACGGCCAACTTTCTCCGGTTTATAGTAGGCTTTCCACGAAGTAGACCAATCTTCTTCCGAAATTTCGGCAAGAGATACCTTAGCCAGATAATCAGTAAAATACTCACCAATTCTGGCCAACTCATCTTTCAAATGCTCAAGCCTTGTTTTTAAAGCATCATCAATAGGCAAATACCCTTTTATGACCACATTTCCGGCTTCAGCCAATTCATCAACTGCCTCGTATGAATCCCACAATTCATCAGCATCAAATTGAAATACAGCATTGGGATCCCCAATGACTACACCAGCTGCACCTATTTCATAAAATAGGTTGGCAACTGCTTCCTGAGCCTCCTCAGTAGTTGTAACTGTTATCTCTTGCCATTTACTCATAGATTAATCTCCTCACCCAAAATTTCCGGTGGCCAGCCGTAAATAATAAATTATTAGCCTTTAAAAGCATCTTTAAATCGATCAAAAAATCCTTTATCTTTTTGAGCTTTGTTTTGGTGATTTTCTGAAGTTAGTGTCTTGCCAAACTCCTTTAAGATTTCCTTTTGTTTTTCTGATAGATTTGTGGGAGTTAACACTCGTACAGTTACGTGGTGATCACCACGACCAGCACCTCGTAACCGAGTTATCCCTCTTCCTTTTAAACGGAAAACAGTTCCTGACTGGGTTCCTTCAGGAATTTTCAGCTTAACCAAACCGTCTAGGGTAGGTACCATTATTTCATCGCCCAAAGCAGCCTGGACAAGGTTAATATCTACATTTCCCAGAACATCAAAACCGGAACGACTAAATTTCTTATGGGGTCTAACATTAATAACAACATATAGATCACCGGGAGGCCCACCTAAGGTACCGGCTTCACCTTCTCCGGCCATCCTGAGTTTAGAATTAGTATCCACTCCTGCCGGGACAGTTATGTGAATAGTTCTCATCCGGCGAACTTTTCCCTTGCCTTTACATTTGTTACAAGGTGTACTAATAATTTTACCAGTACCTTTACACTGGGTACAAGTAGTAACTGTTTGAATTCGTCCAAAAGGTGTAGATTGAGCAACACGCATTTGCCCCGTACCGCCGCAAGCACTACAAGTGGTTGGATGACTACCTGGCGCAGCTCCGGAACCATGGCAAGTAGGACATTCTTCTACTCTAGGTATTTCCACATCCTTTTCTACACCAAAAGCTGCTTCTTCAAAAGAAATATCCAGGTCAAGGCGCAGATCACTACCTTTCTGTGGCCCTTGGTGCCTAGTTCCTCCGCCAAAACCACCAAAAAACATATCGAAAATATCACCAAAACCGCCAAAGCCAGCTCCGGCGAAATCGCCAAAACCACCAAAGCCCTGATCAGAAGTTCCGGCATGACCAAACTGGTCATACCGGGCACGTTTGTCTGGATCACTTAAAACATCGTAGGCTTCTTGGACTTCTTTAAATTTCTCCTCTGCCTCTTTATTGTTTGGATTTACATCAGGGTGATATTTACGAGCCAGTTTACGATATGCTTTTTTTATCTCGTCAGGAGTAGCCTCTCTTGCTACACCTAGAATTTCGTAATAATCTCGTTTTGCCATTTGTTTCTCCAGTTAGCTTTTTAATTTTTGTCGTCGTCAACCACTTCGTAATCTGCATCCACTACATTATCGTTACTGGCTCCTCCCTGGCCACCAGCTTGACCAGATTGGCCGCCAGCAGTTTGAGTAGACTGATAAATTTTTGAACTGACTGCATAAATTGCTTGGGATAAGCTTTCTGATTTGGCTTTTATTTGCTCAACATCTTCACTCTTTACAGCTGCTTGTAGTTCTTCTTTAGCTTTATTTATATTATCCTTATCGTTGCTATCAAGTTTATCGGCAAAATCTTTTAGTGTTTTTTCAGCTTGATAGATAAGAGAGTCAGCTTGGTTCATAGCTTCAACTTTTTCTTTACGTTTCCTGTCCTCTTCCGCATATTTTTCTGCTTCCTTCATCATACGGTCAATTTCTTTATCATCTAAACCACCGGAGTTGGTAATGGTTATTTCTTGCTGTTTTCCGGTTCCTAAATCCTTAGCAGACACATGGACAATACCGTTAGCATCAATGTCGAATTTAACTTCGATTTGTGGTACTCCTCTCGGTGCAGGCGGAATTCCCGTCAGGGTAAAACGACCTAATGTCTTATTATCGGCGGCCATCTGACGCTCACCCTGTAAGACGTGAATCTCTACGCTGGTTTGTCCGTCGGCAGCTGTTGAGAAAATTTGACTTTTCGATGTAGGAATGGTAGTATTCCGTTCGATTAAACGGGTAAATACTCCGCCTAAGGTTTCAATACCAAGGGAAAGAGGTGTCACGTCTAAAAGCAGAACATCTTTAACTTCCCCTGTTAAAACACCACCCTGAATAGCAGCACCTATAGCCACACATTCATCAGGGTTAATTCCTTTATAGGGTTCCTTACCAAGGAAGTTTTTAATAGCAGCCTGGACGGCTGGAACACGAGTACTTCCCCCTACCAGGATAACTTTTTTAATGTCCTCAGGCTTTAACCCTGCATCAGCCATAGCCTGTCTTGTAGGTATCATGGTTTTTTCGATTAAATCAGCAATCAGCTCTTCAAATTTTGCTCTGGTCAAAGTAATATCCATGTGCTGAGGCCCTTCAGCAGTAGCCGTAATAAAAGGTAAGTTAATGTTGGTAGTTGTAGCACTTGACAGTTCATGTTTGGCCTTTTCAGCAGCTTCCTTTAAACGCTGCATAGCCATTTTGTCTTTACTCAAATCAACACCATGGGATTTTTTAAATTCACTAACCAAGTAATCAATTATCCGATCATCAAAATCGTCGCCGCCTAATTTATTATTTCCGCTAGTAGCTTTAACTTCAAAAACTCCGTCACCCAGTTCCAAAATAGAAACGTCAAAAGTACCTCCGCCTAAATCATAGACAAGAATAGTCTGGTCTTCCTCTTTATCCAAGCCGTAGGCTAGAGCCGCAGCTGTCGGCTCGTTAATAATTCTGAGCACTTCCAGACCTGCAATCCTACCGGCATCCTTAGTTGCCTGACGCTGACTGTCAGAAAAATAGGCGGGTACTGTAATAACTGCTTTAGTTACCTTTTCCCCTAAATAACTTTCAGCATCTGCTTTTAACTTCTGAAGTATAATGGCTGAAATCTCTTGGGGTGAATAATCTTTACCATCAATATTTACTTTATAGTTTGTACCCATATGGCGCTTTATGGACATAACAGTTCTATCAGGGTTAGTAACGGCTTGACGTTTAGCTATTTGACCCGCTAAACGTTCACCGTCTTTAGTAAAAGCTATAACTGAAGGGGTTGTTCTATTTCCTTCGGCATTAGTTATAACAGTTGCTTCTCCACCTTCCATAACAGCAACACAGGAGTTTGTTGTTCCAAGGTCAATACCTATTACTTTACTCAACTAATATTCCTCCTTCATCTATGTAACAAAATATTGTAATTATTCGTTGTTAGTCGTTGCGAAGCCACTAGGGCGAGTTTTTATTAGGGATTACCCGCTTCGCAGAGTCGCCAGTCCCTAGTCACCAGTCCCCAGTAAAAGACAAATATTCTGGCGACTGGAGACTGAGGACTGGTGACTGACCATAACTCAAAACTTAACTCATAAATGGGTTATCCATTATACTTAGCTACTTTAACCATACTAGGACGAATCACTTTACCATTAAGAGTATAGCCAACTTGTAGCTCTTCTTTAACTATGTTATCTTCTTCGGCACTTTCAGCTTCTACCTGCATAACCGCATGGTGCTTTTCCGGATCAAATGGTTGGCCAACTGCTTCAATTTCCATTAACCCTTCACTCTTTAAAACATCTAACCATTGCCGATAAATCATATCCATGCCAGACATGTATTTACCAACTTCCCCTTCCTGAGGTGCTGCTTCCAAGGCCCGGGAAAAGTTATCTAAAACCGGCAATAAACCCAATACTAATTTTTCCGCCCCGTATTTGGCCATATCTTCTAGCTCCTTACGGGAACGCTTTTTGTAATTATCAAAATCAGCCTGAAGACGTTGATAGCGGTTAACTAGAACATCATATTCTTGTGTTTTGGCTTCTAATAATTCTCTTAGTTCTTCCTGTTCTTCTACTTGGCTTTTTCCCTCATCATTTTTTTCATTTTGGTTTTCAACAGTTTCCTCAACTTTTGCTTCTTCCTCAGACAATTGTCCTCCAAAACCATCTGTATGTAACTTTTCTTCCTGCACTTCTCACCCTCCTAGGCATCAAAATCAGTTTCCTCTATATTTGATTTATACTCTTTCATCTTGATGATGGTATTAATGCGCAGTATGGCTTCTGCAACTTCTCCTGCAGCTTTTAAAGCATAAATTTTAACTAAGGCAGGATCTACGATGCCCTTTTCCAGCATGTCTATTACGTTACCTGTATCACAATCAAGAGCATAGGCAATACTTTTCTTTTCTATTTGGCAGGCTACCACATCTCCAATTTTTTCCAAAGGGTTAAAGCCAGCGTTAAGAACAATTTGGGAAAAAGGCTTTTCCAAAGCTTCCACTACACACTCTAAGCCGTAAACAGCCATTCCCTTTACATCCTGTCTATTGTCCTTTACAAACTGAGCAGCTGCAAGTTCCACGGCTCCACCACCAGGAACATAACCGCCTTTGATAGCAGCTTGAATAGAGCTAGCAGCATCTTTAGCAATTCTCTCCCGCTCGCCAACTACCTCCTCAGTTGCGGCTCCCACTAAAACAGTAGCCATGGGTTTACCGGCCCCATCAAGAATAAAGGTCTGCTCCAATTTTTCATCTTCATATACTAAGGCAGCTTTTCCCAAATATTTCTCTAAATCGGCTACATCTTTTTTCAGCCCAGTTCTCTTGATAAAGCGAGCACCACAATGCTCCATGGCTCGACGTAACTCTTTATGGGCTACCCGTTGTAACACCATAATACCTGCATCTGTTAATATCTCTTCAGCCAATGGAGATACTCCTCGGTCAACCAGAACTAATTTAACACCCAAAAGCTTCAATTTTTCTAAGTTACGGCAAAATTCTTGCTGCAACTCAACAAATCTTTGAAATCCAGCCTCAGTACTTAAAGATTCTTCCTCAATCTCTTCCGGCTCTAAAGCATCGTCAACAATCAAAACTTTAGCATCTTTAATTTCTAGTGGCATTTGAGGATTCATGCGCTGTTTATTAATAACGATTCCTTCAAAAACTCGGTTTTCAGCCCCAACCTGAGCTACTATTGTCTCAGACAATTTAAAATTAGCTTCTTTAAGCTTTTCCATGCCGATTAACCTAGCAGCCTTAACTGTTAAATCAGCAATATCCTCATGCCCCCGTCCCGCAACCAGAGCAATCTGTTTTAACAAAGAATCGTTAAAATCTTCGATGAAAATCGCATGTTTCTTAAAAAAAGTCAGCGCCTTACGGACACCGACCTGCAAACCTTCAATGACTTTGGCTACCGGTACACCTTTTATAACCTGTTCCATACCGGCATTTACCAAACTACCTGCCATAATGGTAGCAGTAGTTGTACCGTCACCTATTTCTTCTTGTTGCCCTTTTGCAATGTTAATTAGCATTTTGGCAGCAGGGTGATTAACCTCCATTAAATTTAAGATAGTAACCCCATCATTAGTTATCACCACACCGCCAAATTTATCTACCAGCATTGTGTCTAATCCCTTAGGACCAATAGTCCCTTCTACTGCAGAAGCTATGGCCCTAATAGCATTAGCATTAGTAGTTAATGCAGCCAATCTTTCATCTACTTCTGCGTTATTACTTACTTGTTTTACACTCATGATTGACTCCTCACTTTTCAAACAGGGCATGTCTTGTTACTAATTCTATTATTATAGCAATGTTAAACAACCTACTTTAGCATCTTTTCCAAAGCTCTTGTAAGATTTATTGTTACACATTCAACTAAAGATATGGCTTTGGAATAGGGCATCCGGGTAGGACCTAAGATACCAATACTCCCTACTATTTCATCGTTTACCTGATAGGTTGAAGTAATAAGACTACAGTTACTAATACCTTGGTGTTTATTTTCTCCACCAATTTTAATACTTAGCCCTACTGTATCATTGGCTTCCAGCAAATCTACAAGTACTTCATCCTTTTCCAAAACACTAAGCAAATTTTTTACTTTGTCAATGTCTTTAAACTCTGGTTGGTTAAATATGTTTAAGGTGCCACCCAGATATACTTTTTCAGTAGAATGATCAGAATTCAAATGTTCAATCATATCCAAGATATTGCTCAAAATGTTTTTATAGTGAGCGAGTTCTTCGTATATTTCTTTCATGGTTTCTTTTTTAACTTGCTCCAGAGCATAGCCATGTAGCTTATCATTTAATACCATACTTATTCTCTCAAGATCTAAATGAGTAATACTTTCAGGAATGTCAATTATATGATGTCGTACAAAACGAGAATTAATTATGGTAATCATTAAAGCCTTGCCAGGAACTAATGGTAACAATTCAATGCGCTGAAAAGTGCGTTTTCCCAACTGGGGACCTAGAATAATAGCTGTATAGTTGGAAATTTGAGAGAGAATCTCGCTAGCCTGTTTAATCACACTTTCAATTTCCTTCATCTTTTGGGAAAACACTTGATGAATATATTCTTCCTCATATGGTTTTAACTTTTCTTTTTCCATCAACCAGTCCACGTAATAACGATAGCCTAAGTCGGAAGGAATTCTACCGGCTGAAGTATGAGGTTGTTCAATATATCCCAATTCTTCTAAATCAGCCATCTCGTTACGAATAGTTGCCGGACTTACGCCTAAGTCATATTTTCGAGCTATAGTTCTGGATCCAACGGGTTCCGCGGTAGCAATATAATCTTGGATAATTGCCTGCAATACCTTCTTTTTTCGCTCATCCATTGGCATCTTACACCTCTTTGTTAGCACTCCTAGTTACTGAGTGCTAATATTTACACTTAAAAAGTATCATGCCGGTACACGTTTGTCAAGGTGTAGAAAGCTTGTCTAGACAAAAAATGTAAAGACATAGTTTGCTATAGAAACAGCTTTAGTCGTAAGTTGTAAGTGTCCCTGATTTATTTTAAGTAAGCCCATCTTCTTTAGTTTTTCTATTTCAGCTCCATATATGACCTCGATCTCTACACCATAGCGTTTTTTAAACTGTTCTAAATCCAAACCTGTACTAAGCCTTAAGCCTAAAAATATGGTTTCCCCCATTCTTTGCCTAAAGCTCAGTATTTCTTCTTCAGTAACAGGAAGTTGGCCCCTCTTTAAAAGAAAAATATAATGTTCCATATTAGAGGTATTTACAAAGCGCCTGTTCCAGTAATCTGAACTTGCCCCCAAACCTAATCCCAGATATGGTTTCCCAGTCCAGTAACCAAGATTGTGCCTTGATTCGTAACCCGGGCGAGCATAATTAGAAATTTCGTATCTAACAAAACCAGCTTGCCGTAAAATCTTATTAGCATACTTACGCATAGTCAAAACCACATCTTCTTCAGGTAAAGAAAGCCGTCCTTCCGACTCCCACTCCCCCCAGACCGTACCTTCTTCTACTTTTAAACCGTAGACTGAGATATGTTGAACATCTAATTCAATGGTTTGGACGAGAGTTTCTTCCCATTGGCCTAAACTTTGCTCCGGCAATCCATACATCAAATCCAGACTTATATTTTTAAAGCCGGCTTCTTTAGCCGCCATTATACTTTCCTTGGCCATTTTAGGCGAATGGATTCTGCCCATACTGGCCAGCAGATTCTGATCAAATGATTGGACTCCAAAAGATAGGCGATTTAGACCGGCTTTTTTCAATTGTACAAGTTTCTTAATATCTACGGTTCCTGGATTAGCCTCCAGGGTCACCTCCATTTGAGGCGACCAATTAAAAAGGTCCCGGCACTTTTCCAGTACCCGGACCAACTCATGAGTTTCCAATAAGCTCGGTGTGCCTCCGCCAAGGTAAATGGTTTCCAGTTTAAGATTCCCGTCTCTCTTCAGGAAATCATGATAGATGGTCAGTTCTTTTTCTAAGGCTTGCAGATAGTCCTGAACAACATCCCTGCTAGATATTGGACCGGATAAGAAGTCACAATAGTTACATTTTTGAACGCAAAAAGGGAAGTGAATGTAAAGTCCGAGCATGGTTTACCTCCATAAAGTCCTCAGTCCCAAGTATTATTTTTTTACTAACGACTAACGACTAGCGACTATTCGTCAATACTTAAAACTGCCATAAATGCTTCCTGCGGAATTTCCACCGACCCCACCTGTTTCATGCGCTTTTTACCTTCTTTTTGTTTCTCTAACAGCTTACGCTTTCTCGAAATGTCACCACCATAGCATTTTTCCAATACATCCTTACGCATGGCTTTAACAGTCTCCCGGGCAATGATCTTATTCCCAATTGCAGCTTGAATAGGTACTTCAAAAAGTTGACGAGGAATTAATTTTCGAAGTTTTTGAGCTAAGACCCTACCACGATAGTAAGCTTTTTCTTTATGAACAATACATGATAAGGCATCCACAACTTCTCCGTTAATCATAATGTCAAGCTTAACTAAATCAGCTTCAAAATAACCTTTAAACTCGTAATCAAAGGAAGCATATCCTCTGGTACGTGATTTAAGGGCATCGAAGAAGTCAAAAATTATCTCGCTAAGGGGTAAGGTGTAAGTCATAACCACTCTGTTTTGGGCTACGTACTCCATATTGTCGAATTGGCCCCTTTTCTCCTGGCACAGTTCCATTACTGAGCCTACATAATCGCTGGGGACAATAATCGAAGCTTCAACATAAGGTTCTTCAATGGCTTCCACCTGACTTGAATCAGGTAAGTTAGTAGGATTATCGACCATCATAACTTCCCCATCGGTTTTTATGACCTGGTAGATTACACTAGGAGCAGTAGTAATCAGCTGCAAGTCATATTCCCGTTCCAGCCGTTCTTTTACGATCTCCATGTGTAGTAGACCTAGAAATCCACAACGAAAACCAAAACCTAATGCCGTAGATGTTTCCGGTTCATAAAGAAGAGAAGCATCGTTTAACTGGAGTTTTTCCAAAGCATCCCGCAAATCTTCGTATTGATTAGTTTCAATTGGATATAGCCCACAATAAACCATTGGAGTAGCTTTTTTATAGCCGGGAAGAGGCTCTGAGGCAGGTCTATCTTCTTCAGTAATTGTATCGCCTACCCGTGTATCCTTCACATTTTTAATACTGGCAGCAATAAAACCAACTTCACCGGCTGCTAAGCTCTCTACCGGCTGAAGAGCAGGGGTATAAATACCTACATCAGTCACTTCAAATGTCTTTCCCGAAGACATCATTTTGATTTTTGCTCCTTTTTTCACTTCGCCCTCTACCACTCGGATATTAGGAATAGCCCCTTTATAGGGATCGAAAAAGGAGTCAAAGATCAGAGCCCGAAGTGGTTTATCTACTTCACCCTGAGGCGCAGGTATTCTCTGAACAATAGCTTCCAATATCTCTTGAGTGCCTTCACCGGTTTTAGCAGAAGTTAAGATGGCTTGACTAGCGTCAAGACCAATTACTTCTTCAATTTCCTGCTTTACTCTATCAGGTTCAGCACTAGGTAAATCGATCTTATTAATAACGGGGATAATTTCTAAATCATGTTCTAAGGCCAGATACACATTAGCCAAAGTTTGAGCTTCAATACCTTGGGCTGCATCGACTATCAACAAGGCCCCCTCACAAGCTGCTAAACTGCGAGAGACCTCATATGTGAAATCCACATGCCCAGGCGTATCAATTAAGTTAAGCTGGTAAACCTCTCCGTCTTTAGCCTTGTAGTTGAGACGAACTGCTTTTAGTTTAATGGTTATACCTCTTTCCCTTTCCAGATCCATCTTGTCTAAAAGCTGTTCTTCCATTTCCCTGTCACTTACAGCACCTGTATATTCTAAAAGGCGATCAGCCAAGGTGGATTTACCATGATCGATATGGGCAATAATACAAAAATTTCTAATATGTTTTTGCCAGTCTTGTGTCACTTGGGTTCCTCCACTAGTCAAAATTATTCCAAATTATTATACACAATAATCTACTAAGGTAGCAATAAGGGTCTTTAGACCCTCTTAAACCTCAAACGCCTTTTTATAATTTTTCCTACCGTTTTAGCTTCCTCCATTTGGAAAATAAAAGCTAAGAACATGTATATTAAAACGCCAAGTATTATGCCTCCCATAACTATTAACCCTTGATTTAGCTTACTCGATATGTCTAAGACTTTTTCCAGTTGCATGGTAAAGCTGTAAACTACCAAGCCCATTAAAACAGAAGCAATCAAACTCTTAATAAAGGATATTAGCATAACTCGCCCATTTATGGAACCAATTTTATGTCTTAGCACACCTAGCAGGACCAGCATATTCACTACACCCGCCATAGAGTAGGCTAAAGCTAATCCACCATGTTTCAAAGGCCCAATCAAGAGCAGGCTAAAGATAATGTTAATGATCATGGCTATAGAGCCTACAATTACAGGGGTAATAGTATCTTTAAGAGCATAAAAGGTTCTACTTAAAACATGAATAGCAGAATAGGCAAAAATACCTAAACTGTAGAAAAATAAAGCAAAAGCTGTCGCCTCTGTAGCTTGGGGTGTAAATTTACCTTGTTCGTAAATTAGACGTATAAGAGGTTTGCCTAGAGCAATTAACCCAGTAGATGCAGGAAGAGTAATAAAAACAACATTTCTGACCCCTTCCGACATAGCAATCTTGAAACTCACAAGTTCATTTTTGGCTGCATATTCGGTTAAAGTAGGGAAAACCGCAATAGCTATGGCAATAGCAAAAACACCAATAGGTAACTGCATTAAGCGTTGACCAGACCGAAGTGCTGCCACAATACCAGGGCTAAGTTGAGATGCTAAATTTTGATTGACAAATAGATTAAGCTCGGTAATAGACAAACCTACCAGCACCGGAAGAATTAAACTAAAGAGACGACGTACACCTGGATGGCGCCAATTTAATGACCAACGGTAACTCATGCCGATTTCAAGTAAAGCTGGCAGCTGATAGATGAAGTTTAAAATAGCTCCTACAATCACTCCTACGGTAAAGGCTGTAATTCCAATATAGGGCGACAAAAGATAGCCCACTACTATGGTACCTAGATTATATAAGACTGAGCCAATGGCCGGGGCGGTAAAATGCTTGTAGGAATTTAAGATCCCCATAGAAATGCCGCTGAAAGCCATAAAAATAACCTGGATAAACAATATCCTGGTTAAGAAAATGGTTAGCTTTGTTGTCTCAGCATCAAAACCTGGAACCAAAATCTTAATCAATTGAGGGGCAAATGCTACCCCTAAACCTATACCAATAGCCATTAGGATCATTATAATGTTGAAAGTAATACTGGCTACCTGCCAGGCATCTTCCTCTCTATCTGTAGCTATGTAACTGGAAAAGACAGGAATGAATGCGGAACTTAAAGCTCCACCAACCAATAACTGATAAAGGAAGTCTGGTACGGAGAAAGCAGCGTTATAGGCATCCGTGAGCCTGTTTTGCCCAAATTGAGCGTAAATAACCACATCACGGACATAGCCTAAAATCCGGGAAATCACCATACAGATCATAATAAAGCCCGCTGCTTCCGCCACCCTTTTGTTTTTACTCATCTTAACTCCTTGTCCCAAACTGATAGTTGACTTGCGTAAAGTTAACTAATTAAAATCAATTATACCATTAACTTTAGCAGCCTCAATACTATTTACTGTCATTATTAATAAACATACTAACAATTTCTCTAATTTCTTCAAACCATATGGGTACTTCAGACTGAGATAAAACTATACTCCGGCCAAATAGGACCAATATAATGTGGTCATCGTGCCTCTCCAGCTTTGTTACCTGCCATGGCCCATCTCCTACCACACTAGTAATTCCCTGAGCCGCCGCATTTAAACCAATAAATACGATTAAGCTGACCAGCAAAATAAAATATCTTAAACGCACTATGATCATCCCTTTACTAAATAGCTTTTATCATAACTTTTGCCAATTTTAAAAATAAAAATACCCTGCTTAACAGGGTACACTCAAATTCTTGTTTTTTGCATATCGGCCAAAACATGGTGAATCACATCAGCAAACAAGGTTACAGCATATTCTGCTTCTTCCTGGGTTGTCTTTTCTGCGTTGCCTACTTCGATTAGAATTGCATTGGGGTGAACATGCTGATTGTAACGGCCATCTTGCATGCGAATTCCTTTAGACAGTCCTGGATATAGTTCATCCATTTTTTTAACTACTGTCTCAGCAAAAGCCTTGTTTTTCTTCCAATGAGGATGCTCAAGACGGGTATTGGTACCTACAACTAGCAAGATCTTAGCAGCATCTTTATTATTTATCCGTACAACTTCTTTTTTATTTACCCCAGCATCTCTATGAACATCAATCACAATCTGAACTGATGGATTTTCTGCCAACATCGCTTTTACTGTTTTTTCCGAATTGCCATAGGATCTAGGAAAACTAGGATAATCATGAATAGTAGTGGAACGAATAACTCCAATACCTTTAGACTCCAGAGTTTCACTCAGTTTGGTTGCTACTTTTGTTATTCCTGCATTTTTCCCTTCCAACTTTGGTTTCCCATCAGTAGGTTCGTAAGTTTCAGCGTTATGGGTAGTGTAAATTGCAACCAAAGGTTTATCACTAGCAATAAACTCAGGAGAAATAGGAGGCGTCCATTCCTCTTCAAAAGCATCACTTTCCAAATCAGGGATTATTTCCTCATCTCTATCTTCATAAATTTTTTCATCAAAGCCTGTGCTGCTGATCATTCGAAACAAACTTAGCTGAGACTCTAATAGGCTTTTGGGGTTATTAAAATCGGTTTGGGTTACGTCTGATAAAATATTGTGGTCCAGATCAAACTCATCGTACTCTAGTCCTGCAAATGTTTCAGTATAATCCCCAATAGCTAATATTGGAAGGGTATTTAATACTATACGCTCAATATCAGTAAGCGAATGAACGATTTTTAGTGTTTCACCCGAAAAATATTTTGGACTTTTTTCTTTGTCTTTACTCATTTGGGCAAGCCTGCCCCCAAATTGCCAAGCAATTCCTAAGAGTAAAACAAACAAAATTACTTTTTGAAATTTTTTCTTAAAACCTGGTGAGATACGGACAAATACTGAACGCAATGTAGGAACCTCCAGACTTAAAGCATACAATAATCTATGCTCAATCTGAAAAATTTAGTACATGAAAAAGTAGAGCAATGAGCGTTTCGTATAAATAGTTAAGGGTAATTTTGAATTGTCAAACAAGTATGCCGGGGTCGGGCGAATGATTGTTCCGCTCTGGGCGCGGGAAGATAAAAAACGTTCAAGCTTATATTAAATGAACTACCCCCTATCTAAATGACAGGGGGTAGTTCAAAAGCCTGAATGCTATCTAAAGTCACTTTTACCTTAGTTCCGTAGGAACAAAGGCATCAATAAAACCAATAACTAAAGCTGAAAGCAAAGCACCTAAAATATTTACGCTTAAATAATTAGGTACTATAAACTGGGCCAGATAAATAATAACCGCAGATGTCAAAAAGCCTATGATTCCTCTTGCCTGGGGTGAAACCTTTTCCCCTAATAAGCTTTCAACAATGTAACCTAATACTGCTATTACGATTGCAGCAAGTAACGCCCCGGTAAAGCCGGAAACTCTTATCCCGGGTACCAGCCAACCAACTACTAATAAAACAAGTGCTGACACTATAAAGCGAACAATAGTACCAAAAAACTTGCCCATGAAACTCACCTCCTTTTTATCCCTCATTTTTGCCTTTTTTAGGATAAAATATACTTATCAATTGCTACAGATTATACTTGCGTCAAAAAGCTATTCATGATAGAATGTAGTTTGTTAATTCATGGATATTTGCTCGATGGCCTAAGGAGGTGACAGATCGTGGCTAATATTAAATCCGCTATAAAAAGAGTTGAAATCGCTCGCATTCGTACTCTTAGAAATGCCTCTGCTAAATCTCATATGAAAACTACCATCAAAAAGTTTATAAAAGCTGTTGATAACGGTGACCAAGAACTGGCTAAAGAAAGTTTAGTGAAAGCCATCAGCACTCTTGATAAAGCAGCTAAAAAAGGTATAATTCATAAAAATGCTGCTGCTAGAAAAAAATCTAAACTGCAAAAAATGTACAACACCTCCGTTAGCTAGCTATTTATAACTTGCTTTTTAAAAAATACCAGGCCTGCCAAATTGGCAGGCCTGTTGTTTATAAAAGTTGTTAAGCGCATAACTCCACAATGATCATTTCCAAAAGCAAGTTTGGATTTCCCTTTCCTGTTTTTATAGCCACATCTAAACTTAACAATTTATCCATAATTGCGGCCAGTTGAGCAATAGAAAAATTATGCCCCTGCTTTAAAGCCTTCCTAACAGCAAATTCTGGTATCTGTAAAATCTGGGATAACTGACCCTGACCATATCCCTTGGCTACCAGCAACTTAGCCTCTAATATGATACGGAATTGCCTGGTCAGCATATAGACAATAAACATTTCTTTTTCGCCTTGATTTAGTAACTCTTGGCAATGTTTAACAGCATCAACACCTCTACCTTCAGCCACCGCATCGACTAAGTTAAAAATTGTAGCTTGGGCAGTTTTGCTAACTAACTCTTCTACCATTTCAAGATGGATATCTTGCCTCTCTCCCGCAAACAGTACCAGTTTTGTAATCTCCTGTTCAAGCAAGGATAAATCTGTTCCCACTACAGAAATAAGGTAATCAAGAGCCTGAGGAGTTATCTTTTTGTTATAATCGATAAATCGCTCAGCAACCCATTCTTGTAAGCTTCGTCCCTTTAACTGGTTTAATTCCAGGACCATATTTTCTTTATGTAGAGCCTGGAAAATTTTTTTACGGCTATCCGGCTTCCCCTCAACTAATAAAACGATAAAAGTGGCAGGGTTAGGATTCTTTAGGTACTCCAGGAATCTTTCAACAATTTTACCTTCCGCCCGTTTCCCATTCTCCCTTTTTTTAGCAGTAAAATAATTGGGGTTTTTGTGAACAATTAACTTGTTGGAACAAAAAAGAGGGATGGTATTAGCGTTTTCGACTAACTCATCCAGTTCTGTTTCCTCCTGAACAACTTCTATGGAAATATTTCCAGAGGTAAGGTTTGTGAGATATTCTTTATACCATTTTAAAGCCTCTTCCATTAAAAATTCAGAATTACCGTAAAATAAGTAAACAGGTTTAGGCTTATTTTGAACTAGGCTTTCCTTAAAATTCTTCAAATCCATAATTTCACCCTTAAGTTTATTTTGTTCTCTATACACATATTTTAGCATAATTTAGCTAAGTTACATATCACACTAAAAATTAATAAATCTTTCCATGTATTTGTAAAAATCAATTACAAATACTAGAAATACTATGAGCAAAGGTTAAGAGGACGTGATCTCTTGGGCAAAAAGGCAAAAAGATATTGGCGTCTAGGTCCGGTAAAAGACTTAGGAATAGATTTAGGAACTGCAAATACCATCGTCTATGTCAAAGGTAAAGGTGTAGTTTTAAAAGAACCTTCGGTGGTGGCTATAAGCTTAAATACCAATTCAATTCTAGCTGTGGGTTCCGAAGCTAAGGATATGCTGGGCAGAACTCCTGCTAATATTGCTGCAATCAGACCCTTAAAAGAAGGTGCAATTGCCGACTTTGAAACTACCAGACGGATGCTAAAGTACTTTATCGAAAAGACTCTAGGTAAAAATCTCTGGCTTAAACCTCGGGTTATCATTAGCGTTCCTTTTGGTACAACCCAAGTTGAAAAAAGGGCTGTGATTGAAGCAGCCCATCAGGGAGGAGCAAAAGAGGTATTTTTAGTAGAGGAGCCGCTGGCAGCAGCTATCGGCGCCGGACTGCCGGTAGAAGAGCCTGTAGGCCATATGATAGTAAATATTGGTGGCGGAACTACTGAAATAGCCGTTATTTCTTTGGGTGGCATTGTAAGAGGCGTTTCTGTCCGTAGCGGCGGCGATGCCCTTAACAGATCGATTATCGACTACTTACGCAAAAACTTCCGCATGGAAATTGGCGAACGTACTGCTGAAAATATTAAAATCCAAATCGGTTATGCCACTTCACCTAAGTCAGAAATAAAAATGGAGGTACGTGGCATTAATTTAAGAAATAGTTTGCCAATGGCTTTAGAGTTAACAGGAGAAGAGATTACAGAGGCTATGCAAGAGCCTTTAACAAATATGCTTACGGGTATAAAAAAGATTTACGAAAATACCCCCGCTCAGCTTGCTTCCGATATTATTGACACAGGTATCACACTAACAGGAGGAGGAGCCCTGCTTAAAAATATAGATAAGCTGATTGCTCAGGAAATGAACTTACCTGTAACAATAGCTGAAGATCCAATAGATTGTGTGGCCTTAGGTACCGGCAAAATCATCAGCCAGATGAAAACCCTAACCCGCTTAGCATTATATCACGTCTAACCCGCTACGCGGAGTCGCCAGCGTCCACTACGTGGAGTCACCAGTCTAAACTTTGGGGCGATTCTCTATGGTCAGTCACCAGTCCTCAGTCGCCAGTCCCCAGTAAAATCATGCATGTAAGGGGGCGAATGTTTTGTGGAGCGGGACTTGCATCCCCAGCCGTCGTGAGCTTGGCTCACGTTAACGGCGTAGGATGCCGTCCAGAGCGGAACAACCATTCGCCTCCTGACCCTAGTACGTACTATCTATTACTGGAGACTGGTGACTAATAATAAGGCACTTCCCGACCCATGGTCCTGACTTCCAGCTTTTCTCCATCAGTTAAAAAAGTAACAGCGCCGTCGTAATCAGTCCTGTAAACAGCTACATTTCTCTCTTCCCAGTATTGGATTAGTTCCGGGGCCGGGTGACCAAAATTGTTTTGACCTACGGAAAAAACTACGATTTCCGGATCAGCTTGTAAGTAAAACTGTTGATTAAAAGCATATTTACTGCCGTGATGAGGGGCTTTAAAAACTGTACAGGAAAAGTCCCCTCCCTGTTTAAGCATGGCCTCAAGGCCGTCTTCTTCGATATCCCCTGTTAAGAGGCAAGAAAAATTACCGTAGGATATTTTTAATACTAAGGAGTTATCGTTATCCGGGCTACGCTTAGAAACTACCGGCACTTCCCCCGGATGAAGAAATTCCATCTTTATCCTCCCATCGTCTAACCAAAGGGTTTGCCCTCCCCGTCCCTCCTTCCATGAAACATCATGCTTTGCTAATAATTCCCCCCATTCCTGATAACCGTCAGCAAAAAACCTGGGGGGAGGAGTTAAAGCTACAACTACTTTTATTACCTCTATGACAGGAAAAAGCCCCGCTAAATGGTCACCATCAGGATGGGTATTTATCACTCCGTCAAGCTTAAAAATACCCCTTCGGGTTAAGTATGGCACTACAATGTTTTCTCCGGCATTAAATGTTCCCAAAAAGTTAGTCCCTCCACCGTCAATTAAGAATCTTCGGCCCTGGGGAGTCTGAACAAAGATCCCGTCTCCCTGTCCAACATCGATAAAAGTTATCTCCAATTTACCATGTAAAGGCGGAGGAAGCAGGAAACTGATAAAAACACATATACAAAGTACTACAGTTAAAGGTCGTAAAAAATCAAACCTAAGTTCTTTTTTATGGTACAGTTCTACCATTAGAATTAAGGACAGATAACTGGCTATAACTAATAAAATATTTGGAGTTGCTACCTTAATAGCAATATAAGGTAAATTACCGGCCCAATTTAAAAGTTTTAGCAG
>DUOV01000109.1 GCA_012838615.1 Clostridia bacterium
CAGGGTGCAGCAGGGAAGAAATTGAACATGCCATAATGCTGGTAGCCCCAACTGCCGGTTTCCCGAAAACTATGGAAGGAATTTTGATTTTGAGGGAAGAGATGGGAGAAACTAATAGTAGGAAACATTAGTTTAGTCGTTAGTTGGTAAATATCACGACATCGTTTACCTTTCTTAGTGGTTAAATTGGTATCATGACATCGTTTACCTAATGCTCATTCCATTAGGTAATAAGGAAATTCTTTAACCAAATTATTTTCATGCCATATCTGTAGACATTGTTCTTTAGTCAGGATCGATGCTTTAACATAACTATACTTTAGGCTTTCTGGAACAGGGAATTTTTCTGAAAAAATATCAAGTTGGCAATTTTTATTTATCCAGCGAATAAATGATATTTTTCCTTCGGCTAAAGGGATTTTAAGCTTACCTTTAACCCTAAAATCTTTAAGAGTAAAGTTTGAGGAAAATGCCCTAAAATCCTTATTCATATGAACCTGATAAGGTATTTTAGAGCCATGTTTAGCTACATTCAGTTTAGAATGAGGTCTTTTATGGCAATAGAAGCGTTCAAATACCGCAGATTCATTTTTCAAATGTACTAAGTCAGTAAATTGCTGTCTTTGATAGAAAATTTTATTAAATGTGTTATTAAAGCTTTCTACTACACCATTTCTTTGTGGCTCATTTATAGGAATAAATAGTATTTCTATTCCAAAAAGTAGGCAAAGCCTAATAACATTTCCTGGTGATCTGGGATATCTATTACTTCCTTTTATTGAAAGCATATTGTCTACTTGCAAAACCTTAGGTAACCCCAGATTCGGCCAAGCTTCTTTTGTTAAAAAGTTAATGAGAGTCTGATTTTGGGTATCTTCATATTGCCTAATAACGACCATTTTACTAAAACAGTCTACAAGGTGTATGGAGAAAAAGCGTTCAACGCCATTATTACCCTTAATGTAGCGAGGACCTACAGGATCCAATTGGTGTACATCGTTAGGCTTTTCAACTACAGGGCTTGGGTAAGGAATAACAGATTTTCGTTGTGTTTTAACTGATTTTTTAATTAGTCCGTTTCGTTTAAGAATCCTGTTTATTGTAGCTATTGAAGGCATCTTATCAGCCTCAATACCTAATTTATTAAGCTCCCAACTAATACTGTCGGCACCTATAGGCGCATAAAAAGTTTCAAGTGTAGAACGAGCAGCTAGTGTTTTTCTAATATTAACAATACGTTGCTCCATATCAGGCTTAGTTTTGTTAGGCGAATTACGGGGCCGCCTAGATTGATCTTTGAGGCCAGGTTCACCAAACTCCTGATATCTTTTTAACCACTTAAAAAACCATGCTTTAGAGCGATTTAAGCTTTTATATATATCACAAGGTTTTTCATTAGCTAAATATCGTTTAATAGCTTCCATTCGTACGTCATACTCTGTCATTTGAATCCTCCTTTTGATTGCTAATCAAAAAGAAGATTCTTCATAAGTCTACGATGTCCTGATACAAAAATGACTATTAAGGGTAAACGATGTGTTGATACAAATTGGGTCTACGATGTCCTGATACTCATCAACTAACGACTAGCGACTAACGACTGCAATTTTGCCTCTAATCTACTTTCAATGCGTTGGCAAAATTCCTCATTGCTTCGGCAACCATCTTGCGAACTTCTTCTTTGTCGAAGCCTGCTTCTTC
>DUOV01000110.1 GCA_012838615.1 Clostridia bacterium
ACTTTAACGTTCAGACACGGGAAGAAAAATCTGTTCGGTTGGTTAAAGATATTGTAAAAGAAGAAGTTCTGAGGGAACTCCATAGAGCACCGAAACAAAGGGAATTGTTTCTTTATCTTGCGGAAAATTCACCTATTTCGCTAAAAAGTCTGAATAAGTCCTTCAAGTCAGCCTCTGCTCTGGTTAAGGCACTAGCCCAGAAAGGCTATGTTGAAGTAGTTTCAGCTCAGGAACCTGAATATTTAGTAGGTAAGAAGCCGTTACTAACCTTAACTTCCGAACAGGAAGGGGCACTACAAAAAATAATTAAGGGGTTAAACAAAAAATCTTTTGTCCCCATTTTACTTTATGGAGTTACAGGTAGTGGGAAGACAGAAGTCTATTTACGAGCTCTCGAGACTAATAGTCAAAATGGCAGGCAAGCCATAGTGTTATTACCAGAAATTGCCTTAACAGACCATATGATCGACTTGTTTAAGTCTAGGCTAGGAAACCAGGTCGTTATATGGCATAGCAATCTTACAACAAGGGAAAGAAGGATGGCCTGGGAAAAAATGAGTTTAGGCCAAGCTACAATTATTGTGGGGGCCAGGTCCGCCATTTTTGCACCCTTTTCAAATTTAGGTTTAATAATAATTGATGAGGAACATGAAAATAGTTATCGTCAGGAGCAGAATCCAAAATACCATGCTAGGGAAGTGGCACTAAAAAGAGGCATGATAGAAGGAGCAACCGTGGTACTTGGAAGTGCAACTCCTTCCTTAGAAACTGCATATAGGGCGAGCAAAGGCGAGTACTTATTTGTTGCTCTCAATGAACGGGTAGATGCCAGGCCAATGCCCAGGGTTGAAATAGTAGATTTAAGACAAGAATTGCATAAAGGCAATTTTAGTATTTTTAGTGAACTCTTACAGAGCACGATTAGAGATAGGCTTGCTGCCCGGGAACAGGTTATTTTATTTTTAAATCGTAGAGGTTTCAACAGTTTTTTTATTTGTCGTGATTGTGGGCATAATGTTCGATGTAATAGCTGTGATATTTCCTTGACTTATCATGCCTCGGCGAAGGAATTAAAATGCCACTACTGTGGATTTCGACAAAAGATCCCTGAAGTGTGCCCCCAATGCGGTTCGGAAAGAATTCGGGGGTTTGGGATTGGAACCGAAAGAGTGGAGCAAGAAGTTAGGAAGTTGTTCCCCGAGGCAAGGGTGGCCAGGCTTGATACTGATGTAGCTCAAAGAGGTCATCGCAAGACGGTTTTAAACGAGTTTAAGGAAGGAAATGTGGATATTTTAGTTGGCACCCAAATGATCGCTAAGGGATTTGACTTTCATGGTGTAACTTTAGTTGGCGTGATAAGTGCTGATTTAAGTTTAAACATGCCTGATTTTAGGGCCAGAGAAAGAACTTTTCAACTGCTTACTCAAGTTGCCGGGCGGGCAGGAAGGGGAGAAAAGCCTGGGGAAGTTGTTATTCAAACTTATTGGCCCGAAAACCAAGTTATTTTAGCTTCTAAAAAGCAAAACTATAATGAGTTTTATCAGCATGAAATATTGATTCGTAAAGAGTTGGGCTACCCTCCTTTTTCTCACATTATAAGAATTTTAGTGTTAGGTGAAGATGAAGAAAAAGTAAGAGAGGGTTGCTTCGACTTTGCGCAAATAATAAAGGAAGAAATAGTAAAATATCGAGATATTGCAGTCTTAGGCCCTGCCCCCGCACCTATTTCTAAGTTGCAAAATTTGTATCGTTGGCAAGTTATTTTGAAAGGTACGCAAGTCGAAGAACTTCGTCAAGCTACAACTAGGTCTTTGCGAAAAATCCATGAGTTTACCTATATTGCTGGGCAATTACGCTGGAGTATTGATGTGGACCCACTTGGGATGTTATAAAGGAGGAGTTAACATGGCAATTTATCATATTGTAAAAATTGGCGATCCGGTATTACGTGAAAAAGCAAAAACAGTAACTAAAATTAATTCTAATATTCATAAATTATTAGATAATATGAAAGATACAATGTATGACGCGGAAGGGGTTGGTTTAGCTGCCCCTCAAATAGGGATTTCGAAACGAGTTGTAGTGATTGATGTAGGAGAAGGGCCGCTGGAGCTTATTAATCCCGAAATTATAAGTAGCTCGGGACAAGCCAGCGATGTAGAAGGGTGTCTTAGCGTTCCAGGGGTTCAGGAGGAGGTAACACGGGCAGCCGAAGTAAAAGTAAAAGCTTTAGACCGTAATGGTAACGAGATTATTATTGAAGGTACGGATCTTTTGGCTCGGGCCTTACAACATGAAATTGATCATCTAGACGGTATTCTTTTTGTCGATTATCTTAAAAAATAAGCTAATTTGGTAAGAGGTGTTTTCGTTGCGAATAGTTTTTATGGGTACGGCTGAATTTGCAGTTCCCTCGTTAAAAATGCTAGTACAAGCCGGTCACGAAATAATTAGTGTTGTTACCCAACCTGATCGCCCAAAAGGCCGGGGCCAGCAAATACGTTTTTCGCCGGTAAAAGAAGCTGCTCTTGCTTTAAATTTGCCTGTTTTTCAACCCTTAAATATTAAGGAACAGGAATCAATTGACTACCTGCAGGGTCTTGAAGCAGAGTTGTTTGTTGTAGTTGCATACGGACAGATTTTATCGCGAAAAGTGCTTGATTTACCAAAAAAAGGCTGTATTAATGTCCATGCTTCTTTATTACCTAAATACCGGGGGGCAGCCCCCATTCATTGGGCAATTATCAATGGTGAATCTGAAACAGGAGTTACTATCATGTATATGGAAGAGGCATTAGATAGTGGGGATATAATTGAGCAGCGAGAAGTAAAGATCGAGCCTCATTATAATGTGGGTATCTTACACGACATTTTAGCTGATTTAGGAGCAAAGGCTCTAATCAGTTCACTTGCTGATCTGGCAAGCAATAGAATTAAGCCGATTCTTCAAGATGACTCACTAGCTACCTATGCACCTCAATTAAAAAAGGAAGATGAGATTATCTGTTGGGAAAAAACTAACCAAGAGGTTGTAAATCATATTCGAGGAATGAATCCCTGGCCAGGTACGTATACTATTTGTAATGGTCAAATATTAAAAATAATAGATGCAGAAATTGTCAATGCAAGTCAAGTTTCCAGGCCCGGCACTATTACAAAGATCGATAAAAAAGGAATATATGTCCAATGTGGAGAAGGATCTGTCTTATTAAAACTTGTCAAGCCACAAGGCAAAAGAGAGATGACTGCAGATGCTTTTTGCCGTGGGCATAATGATGTGAAACCGGGACTGGTATTTGATGAATGATATGAAAAAGCGAATTTTTCTGGGGTTGCTTTTAGGTAGTTTGGTTGTCATTTTTACAATAACAATTGTTTTAGGCTTAGTGGCCAAGTATAATGACAATTTTTTCAATCAACTTGTAATATTTTTCGGGATGCTAGCTATAGCTTTTCTTATTCTTATAGGATTTGGTTTATTGTGCCTCATTATTGCTATTTGGAGGGCTAAAGTAAACTCATCTTTATTAAACCTGATTTTATCGGCTGTTAATATCTTGTTCCCCATTTCGTTAAGTCTTGGGAAAATATTACACGTAAAACAAGAGTCAATTAAAAAGTCTTTCATTGCTGTCAACAATGAATTAGTTAAAAATCAAAATTTAAATTTTAGTGCTGACGATTTATTAATTCTTGCTCCTCACTGCTTACAATGGAGCAAGTGTCCTTACAAAATCACTTTAGATGTAAATAATTGTCACCGTTGTGGAAAATGCTCAGTAGATTTTTTACACGAGATCAGGGATAAATATGGGGTTAAGTTTATTGTCGTTTCGGGCGGTACTTTAGCCAGAAAATTTGTCAAAGAACTGAGGCCTAAAGGTATTGTGGCAATCGCCTGTGAACAAGATTTAACAAGTGGAATTCAAGAAACTTCTCCTTTACCAGTATTAGGAATACTAAACTTACGGCCTAATGGTCCATGTTACAATACAGATTTAGATCGTAACCTGTTAGAGAAAGCAGTAGTAAATTTTTTGTACGGTAAGGCAGAAGTAGAAAACTATGTTGAAAAGGGACAAGGTTTGGTTCAAAAATCTTAAAACTTATTTTTTAAGGTGGGTGGATTTTTTATGATATTTCCTTTTTACGATCCTACGATGATAATTCTTATCCCAGCCATTATTTTAGCCCTATATGCTCAAACTAAAGTTCAGGGCACTTACGCCAAATATTCTCAGGTAAGATCCTCTAGCGGTCTAACTGGGGCAGATGTGGCGCGGCAGTTACTGCAGCAAGCAAAAATCTATGATGTGGAAGTTGAAATGGTTCAGGGAAGATTAACTGATCATTACGATCCGAGACATAGAAAACTAAGGCTTTCCCCTCAAGTTTATCAGAGTTCCTCAATTGCTGCTTTAGGCATAGCAGCTCATGAAACAGGGCATGCAATTCAACATGATACAGGTTATTTTCCATTAGCTATTCGCAATAATTTAGCTCCCGTTGCCCAAATCGGTTCTAGTCTGGCCTTTCCAATTTTATTTATCGGATTAATTGCCGGTAGTTTTAACTTAGCAAGACTAGGTGTATACGCTTTTATAGCAGTGGTTTTATTCCAGCTAATTACTTTACCTGTAGAATATAACGCTTCCAATAGAGCAATAGCTTTGCTTGAAGGTGGAGGGTATTTAACTAGACAGGAAATCAAGCCTGCTCAAAGTGTGCTAAGTGCTGCAGCCTTAACTTATGTTGCTGCCGCCTTAAGTGCTGTACTCACTTTACTTCGTTTACTGCTCCTGTCAGGCATGTTGAGAAGGGATGATTAATTTAGATGGCAAGTGCCAGGGAAATAGCCTTAAAAATCCTATATAAAATTGATGTTGAAGATACATATGCCAATATTGCAGTTCGAGATGCCTTAAAACACTCTATTTTAAACGGTCCTGACAGAGGTTTGGTTACGGAGCTAGTCTATGGAACAGCTAGAACACGCAATACAATAGACTGGTTTTTGGATCAGCTACTTAGTAAAGGAATAAAAAAGGTTACTCCCTGGATTAGGAATATTCTTCGTTTAGGAGTGTATCAGCTTTATTTTTTAGACAAAATTCCTGCTTCGGCAGCAGTTAACGAATCGGTTAAATTGGCCAAAAAATATGGACATCCAGGAACAGTAAAGCTGGTAAATGGAGTTTTACGCAATTTTGAACGTCGGAAACAAGAATTCGTATTTCCTGATCTTAATGAGAAACCTGTACAACACATCAGTATCAAATACTCACATCCAGAATGGATGGTGAAACGTTGGCTTAAGGAATTTGGAATAAAGGCTACAATAGAGCTATGTAAAGCAAATAACAGACCGGCAACAAATAGTATTAGAACCAACACTTTAAAAATTTCCAGAGAAGATTTAATGCTTGAACTAAAAAAAGAAGGGGTTAGCTGCCAGGAAAGTTCTTTCACTCCGGAGGGCCTCATCATTGACAAATTTAATAGCCTAGATGAATTAGAGGCATTTAAAAAGGGTTATTTTCTATTGCAGGATGAGGCTTCGATGGTAATTGCCCATCTTTTAAAACCTCAACCTGGCGCTTTTATTATTGATGCCTGTGCTGCTCCTGGTACTAAAACAACCCATTTAGCCCAACTGAGTAATGATAGAGGACAGATCTTGGCCTTTGACATCTACGAACACAAACTTAGTTTAATTAGAGATAATTGTCGGCGCCTGGGGATAAATAGTGTTAGAGTAGATTTAAAAGATGCTAGGGAAATCGGTAGTCTTTATTTGGGGCAAGCTGACTACTTATTAATTGATGCACCATGTTCGGGACTGGGTGTATTGCGTAGAAGAGCGGATGCCCGCTGGAAAAAAAGCTTGGAGCAAATTAAAGAATTGAAAAAATTACAGTTAGAAATTCTTCAGGGTGCTTGTGGTTGTTTAAAACCGGGGGGTTCTTTGATTTATAGTACTTGTTCAATCTCCCCGGAAGAAAATATTGAAGTTGTAAGAGAGTTTTTACAATCTAGCAGTAAGTTTAGATTAAGTAGTCTGTTGGAATATTTGCCTTTCTCTTTGGAGAGAGCTGAAGATCTTGAAACTGCCAAAGAAGGCTATATACAGTTTTTACCTCACATTCATGGTACGGACGGTTTTTTTGCTGCCAGAATGATTAAAGAAGCATAGTGAAAAAGACAGGCCAAAACCTGTCTTTAATGTTTTATTGAATTATAGAATTTATATTTTTTGATTATGAAAAGTCAGCGGGCGAATGATTGTTTTTTCATTTTTCTGTAGGAATAAAGTATGCTTTTACAAATTTAATACATTGTATGTTCATCCATGGTTAAAGCCATGTCTACAAGGGCTTTGCCTAATTGGTCCAGTATTTTAAAATTCAGCTTTTCATAAGTGTCTTGGGGAGTGTGATTACCTTCAAGCCAATCGGCTGCCGCGATGGTCAAAGCATCTAATCCGGCAGCAGAGAAATGATAATGATCACTAGTGCGAAGCTTAGATAGTTCTAGTTTAACTCTAAAATTATAATTTGTGAGAGCCTCTTCTACTTTAGCTACCAGAGGATTCTTAGTAAAAGCCTGTAAGATCATTACTTCCTTTTCTGAGCTTACCGTATCACAATTAATAACCCCTAAAATTGTATCACTACGAATGGGCAGGTTTTGCAGAAAGAATTCAGAGCCATAAAGGCCTATCTCTTCTGAGCCAAAAGCAACAAAAAGGTAAGATAGGTTTCTTTTAGGTCTATCTTTCAGGGCTTGGGCAACCTTTAGTAATACATAAACTCCTGACAAATTATCATTGGCACTTTCGTAAATTTCATTATTATTGATACCTTGACCGTCATAGTGAGCAGTAAAAATAAGTACTTTATCTTTATTAGTACCTGGTAAAAAACCAAACACATTTTGGGAGGAAAGAACAGGTGGCCCCTGCCCCCGAAAACGCAGCCTTTCTCCCGAAATATACGACTCACTTTGAGGTACTTTAAAGGTCTGAAAATAAAAATTCGTATTATTAGGTAGAGGTTCCAAATCTAAATTGACAAATTCTCTTGCAATTAAAGTAGCAGCTTCTTTTTCATATTTCGTGCCTGCAGCCCTGCCTTTAAGCTTTGCTAGCTGAGCGATAATATTATGGTTATCGTTCTGGTTTTCAATTCTTTCTGTTTGCAAAGGAGATTTTTTGTTGATGCTTCCCCAATTTGGTAGATTTTTAAGTATCAGATAAGAAAAAACTCCAATGGTGCAACTAATTATTAAAACAATTGAAAAGGTAATAGCTAATTTTTTTTTCATTTAATCACTCTTTATAAAATAATGGGCTTAATCATTTCTTATAATTTTATAACGTCCTACTAAAGTTTTAAAGCTTATTGTTATAGTAAATTCCCATTTTCTCCTCTACCTACTGCAAGATTTAAATTATTGTTTAGGTAGTTGTTATTAGAAACACTTTGTAGAATGTTAAAAGGGTCAATAAATAAATTGTTTATTGGTATATGTTGGTTCTTTTATGTTGTATACTAAGAGAAGGATGTAGGCGGAGGTATTTATGGGTAAAATTGATTTACAAGGTATGGACATAGAAGAAATCACGAATTTGCTAAAACAATTACAAGAACCTGAATACAGAGCCAGACAGTTATTTCAGTGGATTCACCAAAAGGCTGCAATTTCCTTTGCTGAAATGACAAATATACCTAAAAGTTTACAAGCAAAACTGGCAAGTTTGCGTGTATTTGAGCCTCCTAAAATAGCAAAAATCAGGCAATCTCAATTAGATGATACCGTTAAATATTTATTAACTTTATCTGATGGCAATACTGTAGAAACTGTGCGCATGTCGTACCTTGGGAAGGATATTAAAGATCGCCATACAGTATGTGTTTCTTCCCAAGTTGGATGTGCCATGGGATGTGTTTTTTGCGCTACAGGATTATCAGGCTGGAGAAGGAACTTGACCACAGGGGAAATTTTAGCTCAGGTTCTTATGGCCCAAAGAGAGTTGCAAAAAGCTTCTAGCGAAGAAAAAATAACTAATGTTGTTTTTATGGGGATGGGTGAACCACTACTAAACTATGAAAATGTGTTGAAAGCCATCCACTTATTAAATAATCCCCTTGGATTAAATATCGGGATGCGAAAGATAACAGTATCGACTTGTGGCTTAGTACCTCAGATTTATAAGTTGGCGGAGGAAAAGTTACCAATAGTATTAGCAATATCTCTTCATGCTCCAATTGATATGTTAAGGAACAAGCTTTTACCAATCAATAAAAAGTACCCTATTAAAATGTTGATGGAAGCTTGCCGTCATTATATACAAAGTACGGGCAGAAGAATAACTTTTGAATACGCACTAATTGCAGATGTTAATGATTCTATTCATCATGCTGAAAAATTGGCTAACATTTTGTCCGGATTAAATGCCAATGTAAATTTAATTCCTCTCAATAATGTTGAGGATAATGTTGAGGGTACAGGATTAAGGCGTTCTTCAAAAAGTAAGGCTCAAGCTTTTTTAAATAATTTAAAAAGGGCAGGAATAGAAGCAACTTTCAGGGAAGAAAAAGGCAGCGATATTGAGGCGGCTTGTGGTCAATTAAGACGCAGAGGAGTCGAGGAAGATGTCTTTTCTTAGATCTGTTGAAGAAAAATTAGAGACAGTTTATGAGAGATGGATTGGGAAAATATTTAAGGGGCCACTAAAACCTGGGGAAATTGCCGGTAAAGCCATTCGGGTTATGATTAGGAATAAAAAAGTTAGCATTAATAAAACTTATGTACCAAATTATTATCAAATTAACTTAAGTAAGGAAGATTATTTACAAATTCAACCTATCTTAGATTCCTTTAGCGAAGAAATAAGTGAGACATTGGCGGCTAATGCTGCAGAAAGAAGCTTTACAATTCTAGGAAAACCTCTGGTAACCTTTGAAATAAATTCAGAGCTGTCTCAGGGTCAGTTGAAGATAAATACTAAATATGTAGAAACAAAGAGTCCTGTAATAATTGAAGATGAAAAAAAAGTCCTGGAAGACACTCTAACCTTTTCCAAACAGCAGACTAGTCGCCTACCTGTTCAAAACGATTGGAGTTTTCAAGTTTTACAAGGCCCTGATAAAGGGAAGAAATTCAGAATTATTTCAGGCCTGATGACTATCGGGCGAAAGCCGGAAAATGATATTGTACTTAATGATAGCAGTATTTCACGGGTCCATGCTAGGGTAAGGTTACAAAGCAATAAACTTACTATTACTGACTTAGATAGCACAAATGGTGTTGTTGTAAACGGCTTGCCAATTAAAGAAAGTCAAGTTTTTGCCGGGGATGAAATAATACTAGGCCAAAGTAAACTTTTGGTCGTTAAGGAGTAGGAAAGACTTGAAAATTGTTGAAATTTTACTGGCACTAGTCAGGTACTCGTTTTTATGTTTCCTTTTAGTTTTTATCTATTTTGTTTATAAGATGATGGTGCAGGATTTAACACTTTTAAAAAAAAGTTATAGTAAAGCAGGACAAATCAGATCTTATTTTCAGTTATATATTCTTGATCCAGGTGAGAGCGAAAATTTACATGCTGATACTGTTTTACCACTAAAAGAAGTATCGTTCATAGGTAGAGATGCTAGTAACGACATTGTAATCAATGATCCTCATATATCTTCTAAACATGCTAGGTTAGAGATTGATGGGGAAGACATATTTATAATAGATTTAGGCAGTACAAACGGAACTTTTGTTAACGGGAGAAGAATTAAAGGTAAGCAGAAAATTTTGTTGGGGGAAGAAATTACTATAGGTGATGTATCCTTTGAAGTTGTGGGGTGGGAGAATGAGAGCAGTAGCTCGGAGTGAGACTGGTTTAGTTCGCAAGACTAATGAAGACAGTTTTTTATGTGATAAAGAGCGTGGGCTCTTTATTGTAGCAGATGGCATGGGGGGACATCTAGCCGGTGAAGTTGCAAGTAAACTGGCAATTGAAGCTGTAGCAAATCATTTACAGTTAGACGGTTCGGATCCTTTGTTAAAGCTAAAAGATGCGGTAGAATACGCTAATCAAGTTATTTATAACAACTCTCAGGGAGATCGTAATCATAAGGGGATGGGAACAACCTTGACTTTAGCTCTGTTTGCGGATGGCAAGCTGTATATTGCCCATGTAGGTGACAGCAGAGTTTATTTAATTAGAAATCAGGAAATTACCCTGTTAACTCAAGATCATTCTTATGTAGGAGAACTGGTTAGAAGCGGTGGAATTACAGAGGAGCAAGCTTTAACTCATCCCCAACGAAACGTGTTATTAAGAGCAGTAGGGACTAGCCCTACTATAGATATAGATCTATTGGAAGTCAATTTACTGCCAAATGACCTCATTCTTTTGTGCACAGACGGATTAACTAATCACATTTCTGAAGACAAAATACTTGAATTGATTTTAGCCACTCAAGACTTAAATCAGGCTTTGGATAAGATGATGGAATTGGCTTATAACAAAGGTGCTAACGATAATGTTACTATTTTATTAACCCAATACTAGGTGATGCTTTATGAAGTTAAGAGCTAGGTGGCATGAGTTTGGATTACTTATATTGGTGGCTGTTGTTGCTGGTTTGGGTACCTTTTATATCTATTTTACCAGCGGCCAGGAAAGGCAAATTTTATTTTATTCTAGTGCACTAATAGGTCTACTGTTTTTTGTCCACCTTGTTCTTTGTGTCTGGGGTACTGGTACTGATCAATTTATTTTACCCATCTCAGCTATGTTATCTTTATTAGGTTTATTAGGGATTTATCGAGTTGACTCGCAAATGGCCTTTAAGCAGTGGTTATGGGTTTTACTTGGGTTGGGATCTTTTGTCCTAATCATGATATTGGTTCAGGATTATCGCAAATTGGAAGCTTATAAGTTTATCTTTATGTTAGTAGCGATTTTTTTCTTATTGATTACCGTTTTGGCGGGTGAAACTGTAGGAGGTGCTAGAGCTTGGTTGGAATTAGGAGGTTTTAGATTTCAACCTGCTGAAATCGTTAAAATTCTAGTGATTTTCTTTTTAGCCAGTTATTTACAGGAAATTAAAAGTGCTTTGAAAGTGAGTCATAATGAAGTTTTTAAGTTGTTGATGGAACCTAGGGCTATGACCCCTATTATCATTATGGCCGGTGCTTCTTTAGGGCTTTTGGCAATTCAAAAGGATTTAGGCGCTGCCCTAATATTTTTCGGTATTTTTTTAGTTATGTTATTTACGAGTACTGCTAGTCTTGCTTTTTTATTTATAGGACTAGGTGTTTTTTCAATTGGGGCAATTATAGCCTATTATATTTTCGGGCATATAAGGATACGTGTTCTGGCTTGGCTTGCGCCATGGTCAAGGATAGATGGAAGTGGCTATCAAATCACTCAAAGCTTGTTTGCCCTGGCCAGCGGTGGAATCTTCGGAAGCGGGTATGGATTGGGACAGCCCCAGGTTATTCCGGCAGCAGCTACTGATTTAATTTTTGCAGTATTAACTGAAGAATTAGGTCTACTTGGCGGGATCGGCATTATTTTATTATTTTTATTTATCAGCTATCGTGGTTTTCGAGTGGCTATTGTATCCGACAACAATTTTGGAATATTATTAGCTACAGGGATTACCACTTTGTTTGCTTTGCAGAGCTTTATCATCTTAAGCGGAGTTATGAAGCTACTTCCTCTAACAGGTGTCACTTTACCCTTTGTGAGCTACGGGGGAAGTTCTATGCTAGTCAGTTATATCTTGCTTGGTTTACTTATGAATGTTGGGCGGAGCCAAAGGAGTTTTTAGGATGAAACAAAACATTTATAAAGTAGCCTTGTTCTTTTTTGGCTTATATTTTATCCTCATACTAAGTCTCATATATATTAACCAGTTTGAAAGCGAAATGCTTACAACTCATCCTAAAAATCGTCGAATATGGGAGCTAGAAGCTGAGACTATCAGGGGAGGAATTTTTGCTCGAAACGGAGAAATTTTAGCAAGAACAACCGAGGATCATACTCGTGTTTACCCCCAAAAAGAGTATACCGCCCATTTAGTTGGTTATTCATCTGTCCGTTTTGGGAAGACAGGGTTGGAAGATCGGTATGATGGTTATCTTTTGGGAACAATTGGTACCCAGAAATATATTAACTATTTTAGGCGTTTAGCGGGAAAAGCACCTGAAGGGGATAATCTTCTTCTTACTCTTGATCTAAACATGCAAAAGGTTGCTTTAGATATGTTGGCAGGAAGAAGAGGGGCTGTTGTTGCAATTAATCCCCAGAACGGGGCTGTTTTAGCTTTGGCAAGTTCGCCTTCTTTCGATGCAAATCGCTTACCTGAAAGCTGGGATAGCTTAACTAATAATGATAACAGCCCTTTATTGAACAGAGCCTTGCAAGGGGTTTATCCACCTGGCTCAGTACTTAAAATTATGGTTGCTGCAGCAGCTCTGGAAAACAACCCAGACTATTGGAATCAAACATTTGAGAATCCGGGCTATCTTGAGATAAATGGAAGAAGGATTCATGATACAACAGTAAGAACAGAGCTTACTATGAAAGAAGGATTAGCTATATCTTCTAATGTTTTGTTCGGTAGCTTGGCGTTGGAACTGGGAAGCGATTCTTTGATCCAAGGATTTGAAAATTTTTATTTTAATAAAACTATTCCTTTTGATTTGTTTATAAAAAGGAGTTCAGTTCCAAAGGCAAATAAATTAACGAAAAATGCCTTGGCAGAGCTAGGAATTGGCCAAGGGGAAACTTTGATTACGCCCTTACACATGGCACTTATTACCGCCACAATAGCTAATGACGGAATAATGTACAAGCCTTACTTAGTTGAGCAGATTGTCAGTCCGCAAGGTGCTTTGATAAAACAAGGGAACAGTTCTATACTAGGGCAACCAATAACTGCGGAGACTGCTAATCTTGTAACTGAAGGAATGGTAGCTGTTGTAGAAGAGGGATACGGCAAAAATGCCAGAATTCCCGGGGTGAGTGTAGCAGGAAAAACAGGTTCAGCGGAAAATCCCTTAGGGATTAGCCATGCCTGGTTTGTTGGTTTTGCGCCAGCTGATAATCCTCAAATAGCAGTAGCAGTAGTGTTAGAAAACCAAGGGGCAGGTGGCACTCATGCTGCACCTATTGCTCGTGAATTATTTAAATTAGCGCTAGGAATGTGAGGTGTGACTATGATCGGGAAAGTTCTAGCCGCCCGATATGAAGTGTTAGAAAAAATAGGTGGAGGCGGCATGGCAGTTGTTTATAAAGGTAAAGATTTACTGCTAAATAGAATAGTAACTGTCAAAGTATTAAGGGAACAGTTTGTTAGAGAAGCTGATTTTATTAAACGGTTTCAGAGGGAAGCTCAGGCAGTTGCTAAATTATCCCATCCTAACATTGTAAGCATTTACGATGTAGGTCATGAGCAAGATTTTCATTATCTTGTAATGGAATATGTTGAAGGACAAAACCTTAAAGAAATTATTGTCCAAAAAGCTCCTGTGGATCCTTTAGAAGCTATAGATTATTTAATCCAAATATTAGATGCTTTAGAACATGCCCATGAGAGTGGTGTTGTTCATCGAGATATCAAACCTCACAATATACTTGTAACTAATAATGGAAAAGTTAAGGTTACGGATTTTGGTATTGCCCAAGCTGTTACATCAGCAACTTTAACTTATTCTGGAACTGTGGTAGGTTCTGTCCAATATATTTCCCCTGAGCAAGCAAAAGGCGAGCCTACAGGGATTTATTCAGATATTTACTCTGCAGGCGTGGTTTTGTATGAATTATTAACAGGGGTCCTGCCTTTTACAGGGGATAATGCCATAAGCATTGCTTTAAAACACATTCAATCTGACTTTGCTCCACCTAGTGAAATTGTAGAAGGAATACCGCTTTCTTTAGAACGAGTGGTGATGAAAGCTATGGCTAAAGAACCGACTCACCGCTTTCAATCTGCTTCTGAAATGAAAATGGCCCTGGAAAAAATACGCGGCACAATGGTTGAAGATCTACCTACCCAAGTATTGCCAGCTATCGATATGGATAATTTGAGAGAAAAGGGTGACAAATTAAAGACTAAAAGGCGGAAGCCAAAACCTTTTGTTTGGATTCTCATTCCGTTGTTTTTACTGGTAGCAGCAGGCGGTTTTTGGTTAGGTGTTCAAAAATACTTTGAAACAGGAGAGGTCCAGGTGCCTTTGATAGAAGGCAAATCATTAACTGAAGCTGAAAAAATTTTAGATGAGGTTGGTTTGACCTACCAAATAGACAGGAAGGTACATGATGCCGACCATCCCGAAAATTATATTATTAAACAATCTCCAGAACCTGGTGAACTTATAAAAAGAACTCGCCCAGTACTTATTGATATTAGTTTGGGTCCAGAGTTAAAGTCGGTGCCAGGTGTTATTGGTGAAACAGAACGAAGTGCTAAGATTATGTTAACAAATGCTGGATTTACGGCTGATGAAAATGTGGAAGAAGTATATGACGAACAGATTCCGGCAGGAACAGTTATTGATCAGGATCCTAAACCAGAAACTAAACTGCCTGTGGGTTCTAAAGTACGTTTGACAGTTAGTTTGGGGCCAAAACTAAAAGAGATACCTATGCCGAATCTGTTAGGAAAAACCCTAGAAGAAGCTGAAAAGATTTTAGCAGAGAATAAACTGGAAATTGGTAAAGTGGAAAATGAAATAAGTTATGAGTACTTTAGCGGTCAAATAATGGCACAAAGTGTACAACCTCAGAAAAAGATTTTACAGGGAGAAGCAGTTAATCTTACAGTAAGTAAAGGCCCAGGTCTAACTCCACAAATTGCTACTGTTGAGATTCGGGTTGAACCTGACGGGGAACAGCATCAAATACAAATTGTTGTTACTGATATAACCGGAACCCATATCGAATATGATGAGTGGCATAATTCGGGAGATTTTATTCGTACTACTGCCGAATATTTTGGAACTGGGGTTTTAAAAGTTTTACAGGATGGAGAGGTTTATTACCAGACTCCGGTACCTCAAGAGTAGGGGGGGTTTCTTGCTTAAGGGTATTATCTTAAGAGGCTACAGTAGCTTTTATTATGTATTAGTTGAAGACAAGGAATATGAATGTTCATTGCGTGGTAAGTACCGAGTAAAAAAGCAGGATTTTTTACCTGGTGATTATGTCTTAATCTCGGTGGTAGAAGATAACAAGGGTGTAATTGAGGAAGTTTTACCTAGAGAAAACCAACTTGTTCGTCCTCCAATAGCCAATGTAAATCAGGCAGTACTTGTTATGGCAGTAAAAAATCCCTTACCGGATTTACAACTATTAGACCGGCTATTAGTCATTGCCAATTATCAAAGCATTATTCCGGTTATTTGCTTTAATAAGATAGATTTAGACGGAAATAAAGGGGCAGAGCTTGCATCTATTTACAGAAAAGCTGGGTATACTGTAATACTGACAAGTACCAAGAAAAATATTGGTCTTGTTGAACTTAAGAACCATTTAAAAAATCATGTGACTGTTTTTGCCGGTCCCTCTGGTGTTGGGAAGTCTAGTTTGTTAAATCTAATAATGCCTGGGCTTGCTTTAAAGACCGGAGATGTTGGAGTAAAGAGTCAACGAGGCAAACATACCACTCGTTATACCAATCTAATACCTCTTCCAAGTGGAGGATTAGTAGCAGATACTCCCGGTTTTAGTAGGCTTTACTTGCCTGACATGAAACGGGAAGAATTAAGCAAGTGTTTTCCTGAATTTAATGATTATGCTCAGCTCTGCAGGTTTAATACTTGTTTACATCATAAAGAACCTGATTGCGCTGTTAAAAAGGCCTTAGAAGAAGGCTTGCTTGACAGTCATCGATATGAGCATTATCTTACCTTTTTATCTGAAGTTATTGCTAGAGAAAGGAGTTACTAAAATGACAATTTTTGCTCCTTCGATCTTATCTGCAGATTTTAGTTGTTTAAAAGAACAGATTCGTCAGGTGGAGGAAGCAGGGGCTGAGTGGCTTCATTTAGATATCATGGATGGTCATTTTGTACCTAATATTTCATTTGGTCCTGGTATGGTTCATGCGCTACGGCCTCATTCTAAACTCTTCTTTGATGTTCATCTCATGATAAGTGACCCAGACAAATATATTGGAGATTTTGTTAAAGCTGGAGCGGATTTGATTACAGTCCATGTTGAGGCCTGTATACATTTGCACCGTACAATTCAGGAGATAAAAAAGCACGGTATTAAATCTAGCGTTGCTTTAAATCCTGCAACACCTCTACAAACCCTTGAGTGTATTTTGCCATACTTAGATATGGTTCTCATAATGACAGTTAATCCTGGCTTTGGTGGACAAAAGTTTATTCCTGAAGGCTTGGAAAAAATTAAAAAGTTGAGAAAAATGATAGAAAACAAGGGACTTAATACTGACATTCAGGTAGATGGTGGTATAAATGAAGAAACTGTATCTCAAGCAGTTGAAGCTGGAGCAAATATACTTGTTGCTGGTTCAGCAATTTTCGGTCAACCAAACATTAAAGAAGCCTTACAAAATTTAAAGCAGAGGGTTAAGTAACAATTAAATCCTTGACATCAGATTAACCCAATGATAGTATTAGAACAGAATTAAATATATGAGTAATCCTTCGGGGCAAGGTGAAATTCCTTACCGGCGGTAAAGCCCGCGAACAAAAACTATTTATTAGTTTTTGCCGATCTGGTGAAATTCCAGAGCCGACAGTAAAGTCTGGATGGGAGAAGGAAGATAAGAATGTGTGTTCTTATGCGTTCGAACCTAACCCGTTGGATTTATTCAACGGGTTTTCTTTTTGTCTATACTAAATCATTATGGGGTGATTTTATGTCAACAAAAAAATTAGTTAACATTTCTTTATTGTCGGTTTTAGGCTTTCTTCTTATGTTTACTATTGAGTTTCCCTTACCTTTTTTACCTCCTTTTTTGAAATACGATCCAAGTGAAGTACCTGCTTTAATTGCTGCCTTTGCCTGGGGACCTTGGACAGGTGTTTTAGTTGAATTTATTAAAACTTTTTTGTTTTTCATGTCTGGCAAAGCAACATCCGGACTTGTAGGGGCTACAGCAGCCTTTTTAGCCGGTGGTTCCTTTGTTTTTGTCGGAGGGCTAATTTATGAAAAAGTGCATACAAAGACCGGAGCCGTAATTTCTTTGATTGCTGGTTCTATAGCGATGACAGTAGTTATGACTTTTGCAAATTATTTCGTATTGTTGCCTTTATGGGGTATTTCACAGGCCGAAATTTTGCCTTTAGTAGTATCAGCAGTAATACCTTTTAATTTAGCAAAAGCTATAATTAGTTCTGTTGCTACATTTGTTGTATACAAAAGAGTACACTATTGGCTGGAAAAGCAAATTTTTGTTAAGAGTTCTAAGGTAAAGGGGTAGGATATATGCGGATAGGAATTATAAGTGATACCCATGGTGACGCTGCAACATTAGAAAAAGTTATGAGCACTATTTTTCATGAAATAGATATTATTTTACATGCCGGAGATGTTCTTTATCACGGTCCTCGCAACTTGATCCCTAAGGGATATAATCCAAGTCGGCTTGCTGAAATATTAAACAGTTTAAAATCACCTGTTTTAATTGCTAAAGGGAATTGCGATGCTGAAGTTGACCAACTGCTTTTAAAAATCCCACTAGCTAATCCTTTTCTCTTTACGGTTCTAAATGGGAAAAGAGTTCTTGTTCATCACGGACATAGTCTGGAGGGAGAGGGTTTAGAGGAACTTGTGAATAGGTGGGAAATAGATCTTTGTATTAGCGGTCACACACATATAGCAACTCTTTCTAAAGTTAGTAAATGTCTTTATTTTAATCCTGGAAGCTGTGCCTTGCCAAAGGATGGGGGAGTGCAGACAGTAGGACTTTGGGATACTGATACTATAAGTTTAATAAATGTGAATTCGGGTTCAGTATTAGACTCAATGAAAATATAACTATGTAAACTAAAGACTTGGTATGAAGTTTGGGCTAAGTCTTTAGTTTAGATTATTGTTTCCTTGGGAAATATAAATATGAAAGCAAAAAAACTGGTTTAATGTAACCAGTCTTTTTTCTTACTAAATTAAATAGCTCTTTCAATTTTGCCTGAACGGAGGCAACGTGTACAAACATTAACCCGCTTAGGGGTACCATTAACAATAGCTCTTACTTTTTTTATGTTAGCACCCCATGTTCTTCTGGTTTTTATGTTAGAGTGGCTGGCTTGGTTTCCAAAGGCAACTCCTTTGCCACAAATATCGCATTTAGCCATATTTCCACCTCCTTAAACGGCATTAAATCCTAAAACACTTTTTCATTTTATCAGAAACAGGGTATGATAGCAAGTTTTTTAGGGTTTAAAAAAGTTTTGTAGTGAGCAGGGATTTAGGGGATTTATGTTGAAAGTAATCAAATACTTTAGATGCTTTACTCCGACTTAATTGCTAATATGATACAATAATCATTATCTATTTTAACTGATAGTACATAGATTAATATTAATGCGAGGTACATCCTAAAAATGAGAGGGGGTATACTCTTGGCTAATACCTTGCAAACGAAATACGGGAAAATAACGATTTCCAAAGATGTTATCGCTGCCGTTGCAGGTTCAGCTGCCGTTGAATGTTATGGACTAGTGGGTATGGCCTCACAAAAGCTTCAAGACGGTATTTTTGAACTATTAGGTAGGGAAGCGATAAAAAAAGGAATACAGGTAAATATCATTGAAGATAAAGTTTCTATTGATGTTTACATAGTTGTAGGATATGGAACAAAAATAAATGAGGTTGCTCATAATGTTATGGAAAGAGTATACTATAATGTGCAAAAGTTTACAGGCATTCCGCTTGACAGAGTTAATATAATAGTACAAGGAGTTAAAGTAGTAGATTAAGGAGGTTCTACCTTTGCAACATAAATATCTTGAACCCCTCCAACTAAAAGCCATGCTCTTGGCTGGTTTTGAGAATCTATCGGCTAACAAACAACAGGTAGATGCGTTAAATGTTTTCCCCGTGCCAGATGGTGACACGGGGACAAATATGAGTCTTACTGTTCAAGCAGCTGCTAAAGAGGTTGAAAATTTAAAAGACCTACAGTTAAAGACTTTTGCTCAAGCAGCAGCTACCGGTGCTTTAATGGGCGCAAGGGGTAACTCGGGTGTAATTTTGTCTCAATTATTTCGGGGCTTTACTCAGGTTCTTGAAACCGCAGATAAAGTTGATGGAGTTATCTTAGCTAAAGCATTTCAAAGTGCAAGTGAAGTAGCCTATAGGGCAGTAATAAAACCTGTGGAGGGTACAATTTTAACTGTTGCTAAAGCTGCAGCTAAAGGCGCAAGAGAGGCGGCGGCTCAAGAAAATAATTATGAAAAGGTAATTTCTAATGCCTTACAATACGCTCAGAAAGCTCTCGATAAAACCCCAACCATGTTACCTGCCCTTGCTCAAGCCGGTGTTGTTGACGCTGGTGGGAAAGGTTTGTGTCTGTTGATAGAAGGGGCTTTAAAAAGTCTTAGTGGAGAGTGGCATAGTACCGAGAGCTTAACTTCGGAAATTAAGGAACTTGAAACAAAAGAAAAAGTTGCTCAGTCTTTGGAATTTAGATATTGTACAGAATTAATCATAAAAGGGTTAAATCTTTCTCAAGATTTAACCCGCAAGGCGTTAGAAAAGCTAGGGGACAGTCTTTTAGTTGTAGGAAATGCTAATGTAACAAAAATTCATATCCATACTAACCATCCAGGCAAAGTGTTAGAGTATGCGGTAACTCAGGGAACCCTTCATGATATTAAAATTGATAATATGGAGGAACAGCATCAGGAAAGGTACTTAGCAGGTAAAGATGAGGATTTAGAAGAAGTTAATGAGACAACTTTAAAGGATGTTGGTATCTTAGGAGTATGTGCTGGCTCCGGATTAGCTGAAATTTTACAGTCTTTAGGTGCTGATCTTATTGTTCATGGAGGACAAACCATGAACCCTAGTACTGAGGATTTGGTAGCGGGTATTAAGGAAATTAATGCAAAACATATATTTGTTTTACCTAACAATAAAAATATTATTCTTGCCGCAGAGCAGGCCAAAAGCTTGTTAGAAGATGTTGAAGTACATGTCATCCCAACCAAAAAATTTCCTCAGGGTATGACAGCTTTAGTAGCATATGATCCGGAAAGACCCATTGAAGAAAATGAAAAACGTATGAAGGAAGCAATAAATCAGGTACAAACCGGTGAAATCACTTATGCTGTAAGAGAGTCTCAATATAACGGTCTTGAGATTCAAAATGGGGAGCTCCTTGGTATCGTAAATGCTAACATTATCACTAAAGGAAATAACATGTGGGATGTGGCTAAAGATTTAGTTAGCTCGATGCTTGATCGCGGTGGAGAGCTATTAACAGTTTTTTATGGTTCGGATATTGAAGCCGAAGAGGCTGACGATTTATTTAAGGAACTACAAAAGGAATTTCCTGAGTTGGAGATAGAAATGCATTATGGTGGACAGCCATTATATTATTATATTTTTGCCCTAGAGTAGGTGCTTAATGTGGGGATTAATCATGCATTTATTACTCAATTAAAATCCTTGTTGGAAAATGAAAAAAAACTTGATTTTAGTAACGGTTCCTTTTTTGGCGGATTTCATAATTTTTTACTAGGACAAGTGGAAAAGTTACAAGATGGAATAGTAGACGCGGAAAAAATACAAGTAATACAACAAATAATCGACTTGGCTTCTGACTACCCAAACTGCAATTTTCAAGAAAGAGCAGAAATAATAAATAAAGTTGAAGCGGCACTAGAATCCCTTTCCAAAAGGGAGACTAGTGCTTCACTATATTCTACAAAGATAAATATTAGGATTAATAATCCAATAAGCACAATTAAACAAATCGGTCCAAGTAGATTGAAATTATTTGAAAAGCTAGGAATTAAAACAGTTAAAGATTTACTATACTATTTTCCTCGGAGGTATGAGGATAGAAGTAAGATAACAAAGATCAATATGCTTCTTGACGGTCAAGTTCAAACGGTTATAGGTAAATTAATTAGTTTGCAAGAACTAAGACCAAGGAAAGGACTTAGGATTTTAAAGGCGACTTTAGCAGATGAAACCGGAAAACTAATTGCCACCTGGTTTAATCAGTCGTATGTTAAAAAAATCTTAAAGCCGGGCAAGGAAATTATTGTTAATGGCAAAGTCGATAAAAAATTTCTAATGGCTGAAATGACAGTTCAGGAATTTGAGCTCATAGACAATAAGGAGCTTATACATATAGGTAGAATAGTGCCTATTTACTCTCTAACTGAGCGTTTATCGCAAAAATTTCTTAGGAGTTTAATCTTTTCTACCTTAAAAGATATTCTTGGGAATATACAGGAAACTTTACCTTGGGAGATTCTCAAAAGATATAACTTTCTGCCCCTAAATCAGGCTTTAAAACAAATTCATTTTCCGAAAAACTGGATCTTGCAAAAGGAGGCTGAAAGACGTTTTATCTATGAAGAACTGTTTGAATTTCAAATGAAATTAGTTGCTACTAAAAAGATTACTGCCCAAAAGAAGACAGGTATACTACATCGTAGTAGCGGTAGAGTATTAGAAACTTTTTTGTCTAACCTTCCTTTTAGCTTGACGGGGGCCCAAAAAAGAGTAATAAGTAAAATCATTAGCGATATGGAAAGCCCCTATCCAATGTCCAGACTAGTACAAGGTGATGTGGGCTCTGGTAAAACAATTGTTGCCATATGTGCTTTGCTTAAAGCTGTTGATTCAGGATTCCAGGGCGCTTTAATGGCACCAACTGAGATACTGGCTGAACAACATTTCCTGAATTTTAAAGATTTATTAACTAAATTAGGTGTTAAAGTTGCCTTGCTTACCGGAAGCATGACTAACAAGGAAAAGGATGAAGTTCTCCAAGGACTAAAGAATGGAAGTATTAACATTGTTATAGGAACTCATGCCCTCTTGCAGGAACATGTAAAATTCAAGAAATTGAGCCTAGTTGTTATAGATGAACAACATCGGTTTGGTGTGGTACAGCGGGCCACCCTACAGGAGAAAGGCTTTAACCCGGACGTCTTAGTAATGACAGCAACTCCTATTCCACGAACACTAGCTTTAACACTTTATGGTGACTTAGATGTATCAATTATCGATGAATTACCTCCAGGCAGAAAACCTGTAATGACTCGTTATGTCCCGGAAAGTAAACGTAGAGATGCCTACGCTTTTATCAAAGAGGAAATAAAAAAAGGACGGCAAGCCTATGTTGTTTGTCCTTTAATTGAAGAATCTGAGGCAATTGAAGCGGAGGCAGCTGTGAAGTTGCAGGAAGATTTACAAAAAAACTTTTTTCGAGAGCACCAAGTCGGTTTATTACACGGTAAAATGTCTACTCAGGAAAAAGAATTGGTTATGGCGAGGTTTTACGATAATAAAATTCCGATTTTAGTTTCTACAACTGTAATCGAGGTAGGGGTTAATGTGCCTAACGCTACAATTATGGCGATTGAAGGTGTAGAACGGTTTGGTTTATCTCAACTTCATCAACTACGGGGAAGAATAGGAAGAGGTGAATATAAGTCCTACTGCTTGCTTTTGGGAAACTTAAGAAGTGACGAGGCCAAAGCAAGGGTAAAAATACTTTGTACCACAAGTGATGGTTTTGCCATTGCAGAGGAGGATTTAAAACTACGAGGGCCAGGCGACTTTTTTGGTACGAGGCAACATGGTCTGCCTGAATTTAGAATTGCGAATCTACTTAGGGATGTCGAGATACTTGAAATATGCCGTAAAGATGCCTTAGAAATGCAAGAAAAATATCCGGACTTATGTACTAAAAACCATACTTTACTAATTTAAAGTATGGTTTTTATTGTTGCTAAGAGATTATATCTTTCGCGGTTTTGAAAGCCGGCCGGGAAGCGGCGAATGGACAATCATTCGCTCGCTTTTTTATGTGCGCCCAGCATGGGCGCAAACTAGTCGGTGAAAGTCCGATACGGGGGCTGGTAGTGCCAACCGTTAGCTTAAGACAAGGGTGTCCATCGTGAGGTGGAATCTGAAGGAAGTCGGCGGCA
>DUOV01000111.1 GCA_012838615.1 Clostridia bacterium
GCTTATACCGGTAATTTTGAAGATTCAGCTATGGCCAAAGAAACAGCTTTAGCTATGATTGAAAAAGGAGCAGATGTTTTAATCGCAAATGCTAACCAAGCATCCCTGGGGGCTTTAGAAGCTTGTAAGGAAAAAGGTATTCGGGCCATAGGCTACCCAGGTGACCAAAGCCAAGAAGGAGACTTTGTAGTAATTAGCGGTATAAAAGACGTTACACTTATGTTTAGCGATATTCTTGGCAGAGCACTTGAAGGTACCTTGGAAGCTAAGTTTTACGAGTTAGGTTTTAAAGAAAACGCCATATACTTATCTCCTTGGAATGCAGAAATTAGTGACGAAATAAAAGATAAAGTTGATACTATTATGAATGACTTAAAAAGTGGCGCCATTTCCGTTACCAAACTTGCAAATTAAAATAATTTTCTAAAGTGAAAGAAAGATAAAACCGTAAACCTTAGCTAGGCTTGGGTTTACGGTTTTATTATTAGCTAATCCTTTTCATCAAGGCTTCCGCCCGTTCTTTAATCTTACTTAAGATTTCTTCAGGATTAAGATAAGTATATTCTCTTTTATGATAGATTACTTCTCCTTCGATTAAGACTGTTTCCACGTCCTGGCCTGAAGCCGAATAAACTATAGTACTAATTGGGTCATATAGAGGCACATGATGAGGTTTATCTACTTTTAAGATGGTAATATCCGCCTTTTTCCCTACCTCCAGACTGCCAATTTCTTTATCCAATCCAAGGCTTTTAGCCCCGTTGATAGTAGCCATGCGGAGAACTTCTCTCGCTGTTATTCCCGTCGGGTTAAGGGTTGATACTTTTAGCAGTAATGCTGCTACTTTCATTATTTCAAACATATCCTGCCGGTTTAAAGAATCTGTTCCCAGAGCAATCAAGATGCCTTTGTTTTTGGCTTCCTGAATTGGCGCTATGCCGGAAGATAATACCATGTTACTGGTCGGGTTGTGAATTAAAACGCTGTTATTAGCTTTTAGTAGTTCTAATTCAACCTCAGTTAAACAAACTGAATGAACCGAATGAAAATTGGGACCAAGCAAACCTAGCTGATTAAAAGTATCTACATAACCTGCTCCAAAAAGTGAGTATACATGCTCCACCTCACTTTGTGACTCAGCAACATGGGTATGATTAGGCAGGCCCCACTCAGCCATCAATTTCCCTGTTTCAGCAACTGTATCCTTGGCACTAAAAAGCAAATTAACAGGTGCAACAGCAATTTTAAATCTATTGCCGTTATTCCACTTAGAGTTAATTCTATTTGCTTCAGCTATTATTTGTTCCTTTGTCTCCAAAAATTCTTCAGAAACCATACCGCGGAGATCATGATAACCCCTAATGATAGCTCCTCTAAGCTTACTTTCTTTAAAAGCCTGCGCAACCCCATCAATATTTTCAGGCTGATCACCGGTTGTATAGTAATTATCTACAATACAAGTGGTGCCTGTACGAATGTTTTCTAAGTAGCCAAGGAGTCCTGACCAGTAGGAATCTTCATAATCCATAACCTTTAGGGCCGGCCAAATATAAAGTTTTAGCCAATCTAAAAGTTGTAAATCCATACCTAGATTACGCAACAGGTAAAAGTGAGCATGGGTATGAGCATTTACAAGTCCTGGCATAATGATGCTTTCCCCTGCATCCAGAATGCGAACGTTTTTAAATTTCTTTTCCAATACCGCTCCAGGACCAAGTTCCTCAATACGCCCATTAACGATGAAAACTGCTCCGTCCTTGATTACCTCATTATGACTATTAACAGTTACAACATACTTTCCTTTGACCAGCAATTTATCCATTTACCTTCCCCCATTCAAATAAACTATTTTTGAGTAGAGAAGGAATCATGGGGGAATTGAATTATCCGGATAGGTAGGAGATGGATGTCTCATAAAGCTACCTCCTGATTCCCTCGAACACTATCAAATTTCCATGGGAGTTAAGTTCTACTTTGCTGTATATATTCCTTCTTTGTAGCGCAAAGTGTAGACAAAACCTTCAGGAGTCAATTCTATGAAATCAATACTGTCGTCAACAAGGCAAGTATTTTTACCGTCAGCCCCTACTTTATATAATCCTAAATCATAGCCTTCCGAAATGTAGTAAATACCGGTTTTTCCTACATAAAACTGGCTAACTGATTGCTCACTCAGTTGTACATTCTTTCCGTCGGACAGATCAAATTTATAAAGCTTACCTAAGGTGAAATCAGAATTACTTGTTTATAAGATGCTAATTGCCCCATAAGCCTAACAGGAACTAACACTCTATCATTTCTTTGATACAACTTGTAATCACCATAAATATTTGTTTTTCGCCCATTTATAAAAACCTTATTGTGGTAGTCGTAAGGAATGATAATAGTGCGATCAAAAGCTTCATTTAATGGTTGCTTGAGAGTCTCCATTGCCCCAAGATTTGAGGTAACTGTCAGAGCTACGAGAAGTGTTAAAGCAAAAATTCTTAGTAGTTTCATCTTTTTTCGTCCCTTCCATGCTTTATTGCCATCTACATAGACCTACTATGTGGACAAAAAGTTTCCTCAAGTAGACTATGACCACGGTTGTAACAAAAATTATTTCTTTTATTTAATACCGGATAGTTAGGGATTTCATATTATATAGCAAGACTTTGCCTAAGTTTATTAACTAGCCTTAAGGAGGTAATACATAATGAATGATATTATTTTAGGGTCATGCCCAACTAGCAGCCTGCCGACTAAAGTTAATCCCAGTAATCCCGATACTATTCCCAAGTTTAGTGATGAGCTGCCAAGGCCAATATTGGCCAAGCCCTGTAAAAAAGTAGATGGGTATGACTATTATGAAATAGAAATGCGTGCAGCTTACCATAGTTTTCATAAGAATTTTCCCCGTACTTCCATTTGGGGATATAACGGTTTGTACCCTGGACCGACAATTGAAGTAAATAAGGACGAGACCATCCTGGTAAAGTGGATTAATAACTTACCTGAAAAACATTTTCTCCCTGTTGATCTAACCCTACATGGCGCCATTGACTCACCGGAAGTAAGAACCGTAGTTCACCTTCATGGAGCTAACGTAGCCCCGGATAGTGATGGACACCCTAATGCTTGGTTTACTAAAAACTATCAATATACAGGAAGTACTTTTGCAAGAGAAGTCTACAAATATACTAATCATCAACAAGGAACCACCTTATGGTACCATGATCATGCCGTTGGTATAACAAGACTTAATGTCTATGCAGGGCTAGCAGGTTTTTACCTCATTCGTGATAAGATGGAAGAAAGGCTGGAATTACCTCAAGGTCGCTACGAAATACCTATCATGATTCAGGATAAATCTTTTAACGAAGATGGTTCTCTGTTTTACCCCGATGCTCCCCCTTTTCCGGTAGATGTTAAGCCCTCTGTAATTCCGGCATTTAACGGCAATACCATAGTTGTTAATGGAAAGGTTTGGCCCTACTTAAATGTAGAACCAAGAAAGTACAGATTTAGATTGCTAAACGGTTCAAACACCAATGCCTATGAGTTGAAATTTGAAAATGATCTGGAGTTTTATCAAATTGGAACAGACGGTGGATTTCTAGAACAAAGCGTAAAAGTAACCTCCATACTTTTGGAGCCGGCGGAGAGAGCCGACATTATCGTAGACTTTTCCAATTACTTCGGTCAAAGAATAGTTCTTCAAAATACTCTTGATCAAGGTCTCCACACAGGTGTTATTATGCAGTTTAGGGTTGAACTACCCTTAAGAGGAAAAGACAATAGCAAGATTCCCGACAAAATATACCATATACACCGCCTCAAAGAAGAAATGGCAGCACAAGTTAGAGAGCTAACCCTAAGTGCCAATACCGATGAATTTGGCAGACCCATGCTTCTTCTTGACAACAAAATGTGGTCAGATCCTGTAACAGAAACACCTGCCTACGACACCATTGAGGTATGGAATATAGTAAATCTGACTGCCTTCCCTCATCCTATTCACGTACATTTGGTACAGTTCTTAATTCTCGACAGGCGCCCCTTTGATATTGAAAAATATCAGGATACAGGTGAAATCATCTATACCGGACCACCTATTCCGCCGGCTGAGTATGAAAATGGTTGGAAGGATACAGTAAGGGCCGAGGCAGGAATGGTTACCAGGATTATCATGCACTTTAAAGACCATGCCGGTGACTACGTATGGCACTGCCACATTCTGGAACACGAGGACCACGACATGATGAGGCCTATGCGGGTTATTAAGCCATAGAACCTGCTTAAAGCTTAGAGCTGAACAGTATCTTCTTGCTTATAAAATGGGGCATATTCTAATGCTCCATTTTTTTCCTTATATAAAGGTACAGGCTTTAAGTCTTTCAGAATTGTGGAGGGGAACAAATGAAAGGCTCTTTCGTCTATGGTAGATAGAATTAAACCACTTACAGGGAGTGCATAAGTTAATGGCGAGACCCAAAACAACTCTTATTATCATCTTAATATTTACTTTAATAACTATTGCACCTTCCAGCACTTCTTTAGCAACCAGATATGACTTTGAAGGACATTGGGCAGAGCAAACTATTCAAATGTGGGTTGAAAAAGGTTATTTAAAAATGTACGAAGATGGAACCTTTAGACCTAATGACCCAGTAAGTCGGGCTGAATTTGTCAGCATGATTAACAAACTATTTAACCTAACTGTGCCAGGACCAATTGAATTTTGGGATGTACAGGCAAAAGATTGGTATTATGAAGCTATTGCCATCGCCTCCCAGGCCGGGTATGTTACAGGTTGGGGAGACAAATCTTTCAGACCAAATGAGCCAATTACCCGGGAAGAAGCAAGCGCCATGCTCGGGAGATTAATCCTAATCGAAGAAAACTCTCAAGAAAGAATTAGCCACCTACATGCTGATAGTGATTTAGTTTCTGACTTTGCCAGACAATATGTAACCTATTTTGTTCACCACGAACTACTGGAAGGCTATGATGACAAAACCCTAAAACCTCAGCTACCGCTAAGCAGGGCTGAAGCAGTTGTGCTATTAGACAGAGTAGCCGGCTTACTAAATATAAACCGCACTTACTACGCTAATAAAGTCGTAGTGCTTATGTATCACAGCGTCCGGGAAGATTATAAATATGACCATTGTATTAATAAAGATGTGTTTTATAACCACATGAAAATGCTGGAAAATTCCGGCTTTAACGTAATAACTTTAGATACTTTCATAAACTTTATGGAAGGGAAAAGCCAAGTTCCCGAAAACGCTGTTTTAATCACTTTCGATGACGGGTATGAAGATTTTTATAACCTAGCCTACCCTGTTTTAAAGAATAGAGACCTTTCGGCTACCATGTTTATGATTACCAGTACCATTGGAGATAAAACCGGCTGGAATCCGAAAATCGACCTTCAGCAGATGAAAGAAATGGTTGAGCATAATATATATTTTCAAAGCCACAGCCATAATGCCCATAAGTACATAGAAGGAGCAAATGGCAAAGAAGACGCCTTTCTTGTAACCAGGACTTTTAATGACAACCATGTTCCTGAGACTTTTGAAGAATATTATGACAGAATCTATAAGGACCTTAAAAAGAGCAAAGAAGTTTTAGATGAACTTTTAAATCAGGATACAAAGGTTTTAGCCGTCCCTTACGGCAGGGCTAATTCCACCGTTTATGAAATTGCCAACTTGGTAGGCTTAGACTACAACTTTACCATTAAACCGGGTGTAGTAACCAAGAATACTGATAAGATGAGCTTACCAAGGATTAACGCTGGCTATTCTTCAATTTCAGACGATGAGTTGAAAAATATAATTTTAAGGAATGCAAGATAAACCGCAAAATATCAATTCCTGTAGTAATAAATAAAGCAAGCTGGGCCTAGCCTTTGCCCAGCTTTACTATTTCTATTTTTTTACTTATTTATTTTCCTTTACCAAATTTATAGGCTCCTGTATCGTAATTAATGCCGTACACTATGTCTATGACTTTCTCATTAGTTTTTTCCATGTTTTCTTCAATCCGCTTTTTATCTGGGTCACGCTCTAACATATTAACAGTCTGATTAACACCGTTGACTATATCAGCAAACTTATGATACGGAATACCCATGGAAAGCTCATCCCTGCCCCACTTAGCAATTAGTCTTGTACCGGAACAGAGGACAGAAACGTTTATATCGCCGCTTTCATAGGGATAAGCTGTCGATTCAGAACAAATAGCCTGATTACCTCCCATTTTAAAATTACGATTTGTACCGTACTCGTAATTATACCCCTGTACAAGACGCATGATATTGTAGGGAACAGTTACAATGATTACCACATCAGGATCTTCGGCATATTCTTCTAAAGGTTTTAGCATTACTCCATAAATCTTTTTTTCTAATATTGTAATAGCCTGAGCAGTCTTTCTTGCTGAATCTATGGTTTTATAGATTTTCGAACCTTCATAATATGATTTTCCGGAAGTAAAGTAATCTGGTTCTTTACCTGTGTATATTTCATCCAGTTCAAAAGCATGAAGTGCTGTAGCTCCTCCGTAACATCCAAATTCGTATCTGGTTGCTTTGATGCTGTAACCACGAGAGGCAGAGCTTACCATTACGCAATATGGCAAATATCCCTTAAGTTTTTTAGCCTCAGCTGCTTCGAACTCTTCCTCGGTATAGAGGAATTTCACCCCCACAACATGTCTTTGTAACTCAAGGGCGTTGGTAAGCTGCAGTACTAGTTTTTTATTTTGTTCCAGACTCATTTTTATCTCCCTTTCTATTACCAATCTTTCACTTGACTAACCTGGGACGCTCCTCCCCAAAGTCCAATCATACTTGAAATTACTGTTACAGCTCCACAAGCTTTAATCCAGACAGCTGTTTGACGGCATATCATTTCCTCATTAGCGCAAACACCAATAATGGCCGAAGTAGGAGCAAGGAACATCAAAATTCCTATTATTATTACCCCAATCTGAAATTTACTGTAATCTTTTGCTAGCAATGTCATAATTGAGGTCACTAACAAAAGTATCCCCAATGCCACAACAAGTTGTCCTGTCCAATGACATTTCATGTAGACGGTCGAGCCGTTTTCTAGCGCAAGCATATTTTGACAAACAGGTGCCCAGATAAATTTTGCACCTAAAACAACAAGCCCAGTTAAAATCTGAATCAGAGCCATAGCCTTCGATAGTTTTTTCTTCATGATAAATCTCCATTTCAAATATAAATAATTTCTTAAAGCTCTTGTCTAGAAAAAGCAGGAGTAATAAAGTCGGTGCTTTATTCTCCTGCCGAAATATTTAGGTAAGAAATTATTCCAATTCACCTATATTTACAAATACATTATCTGCAAACTCTTCAGCAGAAACATTGATAGAAATGATCTCTAGATCCATTAAGTCTTTAGTAACTTTAACAAAAGAATCTTTTGCTGACTCATATTTCCCAGTATAATTATAGCTGTCAAGAAGCTCTCCATTTAAATCCACATCAGGATCAGGTACATAACCTTTCTCATAGATAATCTTTGCAGCTTCGTAAGGATTTTCTGCGATCCATTCACTAGCTTTTACTACAGCTTGAGTGAAACGCTTAGCAACTTCAGGGTGCTCTTCAACAAATTCTTTACGCAAGCCTAAAACACAGCAGAATTCGTCTTTAGTCATGTCGTCAATAGCCATGTTATAAATAATGCGTTCATCCATTCTTCTGGCAACAGCGGTTGCATAAGGGTCCCAAGATACGAATGCTTCAACATGTCCCTCTAAAAGTGCAGTTTCTAGATCAGCATTAGTGTAAACCTGTAAGTCAACCTCGTTAATAGGAATGTTGTTAGCAACTAACAAACGTTGCAAAAGAACTGCAGGGTCGGAACCCATGCTACCTGGAATACCAACTGTTTTACCTTTAAGGTCAGCGATGCTGTAAATGTCAGAGTCTTTTGCTGCGACAACATTAATGCAGCCAAAATGAATACCTGCTACTACTGATAAATCAAAGCCATTGGCAATTCTTTGGATAAAGGTAGGAAGTAGCCCGTAAGACACATCAGCCTTACCGGAAGCAATTAGATCCCAAATGTTAGTCTCAGAGTTAATGTACTCAAACTTAACTCCCATCTCGTCAAGAAAACCATTTTCCATGGCTATGAAAATAGGGGCGCTACAGATTGCACTTTGCATAGGCATTTGTACTACATAATCGTCCTTACTGCTACCTGTATCAGTTCCTGCAGATTCGTTTGATTCCGGAGCCGGTTGGTTTGATTCCCCGCAACCGACTAAACTAAATGCCATACAAAGAACTAATAACAGGCAAATAATTTTTTTCGTTTTCATTCTGTTTCTCCTCCGTCAGTTAATTGTTGTAATCATTGCTTTTTATATACAATCATATAAAGTGTGGTCTCACCTTATATGTTGTACCATAAACCAATTTTTGAAGTTAGCTGGTTTTCTAACCTAAGAACCGGGATTATAGAGTAGGCTAAGTTAGTCAGTTAAATAATATTAAGAGTGCTGTTTTCCATCATGTATCTTTTGTCTGCACGCCCAGCCCATTTAGAATTATGTGTTACCAGAACAACTGCCTTGCCTTTTTGGGCGGCATCTTCCAATAAGTCAACTATCTTTTGAGACCAATGGTTATCAAGGTCATTAGTAGGTTCATCGGCTAAGATTAGCTTGGGATCTCTTACCATGGTAACGGCAAACAGGGCCCGTCTTCTCTGGCCTCCGCTCATCTGGCTGGGAAGAGAGTTTTGCAGCTTTGTTAATTCAAGTTTTTCTAAAAGTTCCTCTATATCCGCTTTCGGATTATTGCCGTAGCGTCTGGCCAGTTCGATATTTTCTCTCAGAGTTAAAGCCTGAACCATTTGCACATTTTAGAAGAGATAGCCTACATTTTTACCACGCCATTTTGCCAAGGCGTTGTCAGACATACTATAAAGACTTTCGCCACAGTAGCTTAGGTCTCCTGAAGTTGGTTTTAATAATCCTCCCATGAGCATTAGCAGAGTACTTTTTCCGCTGCCTGACACACCCATAATAGAAATAAAATCATTTTCACAAATTGTAAGGTTAACTCTATCAACAGGAGTGCATTTTTCCCCTGTTTCAAATGTTTTTGTTACATTAAAAAGTTTTAACAATTCCATTATATTTCTCCTTCAGATATTACTTCATAAGGAGCCAGTTTGGACAGATTAGACACAGGAACAACTGCTATAAGGGCACAAAGAAGCAATGATAGTCCAATACCACTAAAAACCCGCATAAGTCCCATACTTACTGTCCATTCGCCCGTTGGTATAGTAAGTAGTGACTGTATTTGACTTAACAGGGGATTTACCAGCAAGACTCCTGCCGCACCACCTAAAATACCGCCCATAGCGCCTAACAATCCAATCTCCCAAAGAAACATAAGGTAGATTTCCTTCCGCTGCATACCTATGGCACGAAGATATCCTATTTCTTTCTTTCTTCCATATATTAAGCCACGAAACAGAGATACTAGAGCTATAGTACAAAGAATTAAAATAGCGATCCAGAAGAGAAAAAGTATTTTAGAAAACAAAGCAATCTGTGTTCTTAACTGACTTTGGGTTTCCCTTACCGAAGCCACATTAATATCAGTACTTTTATTCTGCAGTTCTTCCACAAAAGTAGTAGCATCTGTCCCATCTTTAAGCTTAAGTAAGTAACAGGTTACTGCTGAGTCTACACTATCTACACCTAGATAAGTCAGGGGAAAAGTCTGGTCCGCCAATCTTCTGGCCATGTCCATATTCATAAAAATAGTCTTATCCATGCCTGTGCCTGTTTTATGGAGTACACCTTTTACTGTAAAGAGGCTATTAAGAATCAATGTAGTATCGCCGGCTTTTTTGCCAACGTTCCGGCCCACAATTATCTCCTGATCGTTTAGCGACTCAATCCCTTCCTGTTCAAGCCATGCCTTTAAGATAAAGTCCGACTCGATTTCAACTCCCACAATTCTAAAAGCTTCTGTTACTTCACAGCAGCCGGCATTAGGTAATGTTTGGAGAAAAAATTGTGCTGAAGTCTCCTCTATTTTAGGGGCAAGGTCACCTGCTATTGCGGCAGAAAAGGCTTCCTCATCCATATAGACCATCTCAGCCAGGCCGGAAAATAACAGTTTTTCCTCATCTACTTGGGCATGACTTGGATAGATCAGAACATCTGCACCTAAGCGGGATTGGCTAAGTTCAAGTCCCGAGCTACTTAGGGAAAACACCGACCAGATCAAGGTAAATATTCCAACCGCAAGGGCTATGCAGATAACTGCCATTATCGAATTATTGCGACGCCGGGTAATATTACTTAAAGCAATTTTTAGCATGGCTCTTTCTCAAACCGATCGGACATGGTCAAGATGTCAAAATCTAGAACAGACATGATCTTCTTTCTCATTTCAATAAACTCAATACTATTCCGATCCCTCGGTCTGTCCAGATCATCAATAATAACTTCCCTAACTGTTGCCGGACGTTGAGACATGACAACTATTTTTGTGCTTAAGAAAACAGCCTCTTCAATGTCATGGGTAACCATCACAATAGTTGTCCCAAAGGTTTTCCAAATTTCCAACAAACGCTCTTGGAGGGCAATGCGAGTAAAAGCATCAAGTGCGCCAAAAGGCTCGTCTAGTAAAAGTACCTTGGGTTGATTGATAAGTGCTCTGGCAAAAGCTGCACGCTGTTTCATCCCACCGGATAGATGGTGGGGATAAGCCTTTTCAAATCCCTTCAAGCCAACCAAATCTATATATTTCTGAACATCTGCTTTTCTTTCTTTATAGATTTTTCGGGCTTTGAGCCCAAAAGCCACATTATGTTCTATATCCATCCATTGGAATAGCTCCGGGTCTTGGAAAACCAAGCCCCGCTCAGGTCCAGGACCGGTAACTTTTTCTCCGTCAACAAGAATTTCCCCCGAGGTAGGTTGCAGCAGTCCGGCAATTGTCCTGAGAAGTGTAGTCTTGCCGCAGCCGGAAGGTCCCATTAGACAAACGAAATCGCCAGGCTCAATATCAAGAGAAACATTATCTACAGTAGGAATGATTTCACCGTCTGGATTTACAAAGTTTTTTGTTACATTTACTATCTTAATGTGACCGGATAAATTACTTCCCTCATTGTTTTTTACCATCTAATAATACCCTCCTGCCAACTGAGGAATTTCTTGCGAAGAGCAAATAAGCCTTTTAGAACTAAAAAACAACATACAGCAAGAATAAGAAAAGCCATCCAGACATTAGAGTAAGACATGATCTGTTGCTGCCAGTTGATATACCAACCGATGCCGTACTTGGAACCCATCAGCTCTGCCATCATCAGCGTGATAAAGCTGGTGGTAACCCCTGAGAATAATCCTACAAAGATTTGGGGTAATGCTGCCGGAATAGCAATATTAATAATCTGGTAAAGAGTACTGGCACCCATGGTCCTGGCCACATCATAATATCCTTTGCTAACATTTTGTATGCCAGAGCTGGTTTGGACCATGGTTGGGAACCACATGGAAAGGGCCACTATAAACACACTTGCACTAAGTAAGGTGGGAAACACCAGCAAGGCAATTGGAATCCAAATTGCAGGAGGCATGGGACCTATAAAACGGAAAACTGGAAATATCCAATAGTTTGCTTCTTTGTACCAACCGATGAGCACGCCTGTCAAGATACCTGCTGCCCCGCCAAATATAATACCTAGGATTAGCAGGCGACCAGAATAGAGCACACAGTTAATGAGCATTTCTCTCTCCGTGACTGCCACAGCCAAAACATTATTCAGCGGCGGAAAATATATACCCTTAAGCAAAGTTGTTTTATCCGTAAGAAAATTGAGCAGATTTATAAATAATATTAATACTGTATAAAACTTTACTTTAGGTAAATACTTAATCCGATAATCCTTATTAAAAACTGTAATAACAGCACAAATTGCAAATACTACTGTAACTGCTGCCATCACATAACTAAAATAAGGAGTATCAATATTCATAGCCCGCGAACTGGGCGGAACAA
>DUOV01000010.1 GCA_012838615.1 Clostridia bacterium
ACTCATTTTTTATGTGGGTTGTATTTAATTTTGTTTTGGGGTAAAAAAAGCTACCATCATATCTTTACGATGGTAGCCAGATACTCTTATTTTATTCTCTTACCCCAACATTTGACATAGAGCCAATAAAAACCTGAGATTATGCCATCTCAGGTCAATAAAATATTTTATTATCTAGGTTCTACAATCAACTTAATCGCAGTTCTTTCTTCCCCATCAATTTGAATGTCTGTAAAGGCTGGAATACAAATAAGATCTACACCACTTGGCGCAACAAAACCTCGAGCAATAGCTACAGCCTTAATTGCTTGATTTAACGCTCCTGCACCTATGGCTTGTAATTCGGCGCAACCTCTTTCTCTAAGTACACCTGCTAAGGCTCCCGCAACAGAATTTGGGCTAGATTTTGCTGAAACTTTCAACACTTCCATCATTTGACCTCCCTTTGAGACGTTAAGTTGAAAAAGAATCCCTTCTATTGTGAAATATATTCTTCCAATTTACTGAAAATCCTTTTTTTCTTAAAAAATATAAATTTTTATTCTAAGTATTCATTAATAGCTGTTATATTAATAGCTTTACCCTCATCATCAAGATGGATAACGACAGCATTAATCTGCATCGTTCCTTTGGCAACTTCAAATTTTACAGGCATTTGGGTTAAGAATTTTTGAATTACAAGATCAGATTTAACACCAAGTACTGAATCTCGAGGCCCGGTCATACCTACATCAGTTATGTAGGCAGTTTTTTTCGGTAAGATCCGAAAATCATTGGTTTGAACATGAGTGTGTGTTCCAAGGACAGTACTCACCCTACCGTCTAAAAACCATCCTAAGGCAATTTTTTCCGATGTAGCCTCCCCATGGAAATCAACAAGGATTTTATTTGTTATAGGTTCTATTTCTTTTATAAGTTCATCAGCCACTCTAAAGGGACATTCTAAACTTGATAAATAAACTCGCCCCAACAAATTTATTACGGCAACTTTTTCATTGTTTCGAGTAAGCAAGATAGTATAACCTTTTCCAGGCGTGCCAGAAGGATAATTAGCCGGTCTAATTATCCGCTTTTCTTTACTTATAAAAGATAATATTTCCTTTTTATCCCAGGTATGATTGCCTAGCGTAATACAGTCAATTCCTAACGAATATAACTCCTCAGCTATTTCACGAGTTATACCATTGCCGCCAGCTGCATTTTCACCATTAGCAATTATTAAATCATAATCATCTGGTGAATGCCTTTGTAAAAAATTTTTAGTTGCTAATCGACCTGGCCTTCCAACAATATCTCCAAAAAATAAAATCTTCACTTTAACCCCCAAATATTAATAAAACATTATTCTGGTATAAACTTATTGGGACACAACAATTGTGTCCCAATTTTACTTATTAAATACTAGTACACGCCCTTCTTCGCGAAATGCTATCAATTTTTTCCCAATTGTGGTGCCTTTTATGTTTTCGAGCATATGTCCAATCATTTCTTCCTGCAGTTCTAAATCTTCTTCCAAAAACGACTCATTATCATCTGCCAGAAGGTAATCAGAAAAGTGTTGTTGCATTAGTGAAGTAATCAGATTAATCTCTTTATGAGAAATAGTTTCTACATCCCTTTTAACTTCTAACATTGTTAATTTATCGTATGTGGAATCTTTAATTTCCACCATAAAAGGTCTTTTGTTTTGTAGAAAGTGAAATGCCTGTATACAGGACAATAGCTTGTTTTTAAAACAATTTAATGTTTCCTCTCCTAAGACTTTTGATATGGTGTAAGTCAAAGTTAGGTTCCTTGTTTCGGGATCAAAATTAGTTGAACCAACTTCAGGGTATCTAACAAGTATGGAAATTAAAAGTCCTATGCTGTCAGATACCTCTTCCCCATTTTTGTATTTTAGATTCAAAAGCTACACCTGCCTCCATACTTTGTCCGTCTTTAACTAATGTTCTTCATAGTCTAGTGAATTCCTCTTTTTATTAGCAAGCAGGAGCTTTAAAATTTTTGGCAGAAATGGTTAAGCGGCTTTTATAAAGCCGCTTATTATTACTTTGCATATTCAACTGCTCTTGTTTCCCTAATTACCACAACTTTGATCTGTCCAGGATATTCTAACTCTTGCTCAATTCTCTTTACAATATCCCTTACTAACCTAACTGCAGCAAGGTCATCAATCTTATCAGGTTTAACCATTATACGAATTTCTCTTCCAGCTTGAATTGCAAAGGACTTTTCGACCCCTTCAAAGGAATCTGCAATTTCCTCGAGTTTTTGTAGTCGTTTAATATAAGTTTCTAATGTTTCACGCCTTGCTCCTGGTCTAGCAGCAGAAACAGCATCTGCAGCTTGTACCAATACTGCCTCTATGCTTTGAGGCTCAATATCTCCATGGTGGGCTGCAATAGCGTGTATAACCTCAGGTGATTCTTTATATTTCTTTGCTAGGTCAACGCCAATAGTAACGTGAGGGCCTTCAACTTCATGGTCGACAGCTTTACCAATATCATGTAAAAGCCCTGCCCGTTTTGCCAAATTAACATCAGCACCTAACTCAGCTGCCATAGTTGCAGCAAGATGAGCGACTTCTATTGAATGTTTAAGAACATTTTGACCGTAACTCGTCCTAAATTTAAGTCTGCCAAGCAGTTTGATCAATTCAGGATGAAGTCCATGTACACTTGTTTCGAAGGTTGCCTGTTCGCCTTCTTCTCTAATCCGCTGCTCTACTTCTTTCTGAGCTTTTTCAACCATTTCCTCTATTCTGGCAGGATGGATTCTTCCATCTACAATTAACTTTTCTAAAGCAACGCGAGCAACTTCCCTTCTAACAGGATCAAAACCAGATAATATAACAGCCTCTGGTGTGTCATCAATGATTAAATCAATACCTGTTAAAGTTTCAAGGGCTCGAATATTTCTGCCTTCCCTACCGATAATTCTTCCTTTCATTTCATCATTCGGTAGAGGAACTACTGAAACAGTTGTTTCGGCAACATGATCGGCTGCACATCTTTGAATAGCCAAGGCAATAATTTCTCTAGCCTTCTTTTCTCCTTCTTCCTTGGCGCGAGACTCAATGTCCTTAATCAACATTGCCGTTTCATGTTTTATTTCCTTTTCTACATTTTCTAAAAGAATATTTTTTGCTTCTTCTGAGGTTAATCCAGAGAGCCTTTCCAGCTCTGCAACTTGTTGGGCATATACTTCACTAATACTCGCCTTTAGCTTTTCTAATTCCAAGTCTTTTTTATGCAAAGACTCTTCTTTTCGCTCGATTATTTCAACCTTCCGGTCTAGCTGTTCTTCCTTTTGTTGCAGTCTGCGCTCCGTTCTTTGCAATTCATTTCTACGTTCCCTGTTTTCTTTTTCAGCTTCGTTGCGTAGTTTGTGAATTTCTTCTTTTGCCTCTAAGATAGCTTCACGTTTTCTCGCTTCAGCCTCTTTTTCAGCATCATCTACAATCTTTTTCGCAGCTTCCTCAGCAGATTGTATCTTTGCTTCAGCAATATATTTACGAAGGAAATAACCAATTGGGAATACAACAATTGCTGTAATCAAGACAACTAATAATGAATTCCAAGTAATAATATCACCTCCCCAATGTAATATATTGTCAATTCTATAATAAATAAAAAGCCGAGTAAGAAACTCGGCTAGCATTAGAACTTATTCCTAGTGAGGCATAGACCAAAGTCTATAATTACAAAATAATTGATTCATTGTTCTAGATGAAGTAGTAACAAAACATAATCAATGCCTGAAAACCACCCATTTTGAGAACATATTTGAACCATCATCTATATAAAAAACCACACAACAGGCTTTAGTTCTAACGTAGTTTCTTCCGATAGTATTTTAATATTCTTGCTATAATCTGTCAAGTTAACCACTACTTGAATCATGCCATTCTAAATCATAGTTATTCAAAACTTTTATCGCGATGCTGTGAGAAAATCCCCGCCTTAAAAGAAATCGGTATAACTTTTTGAAAGAATCGTCATCTATTTCAAGATTATGACCAATTTTCTTTTTTATTAAACTAAAAGCAAGTTGATATTCCAGTTCATTAGTAAATGAATCGTTAAGGCAAGCTAAGATGATTTCTTTATCGATACCTTTCGATTTTAGTTCATACAGAATACGTTTTCTTCCTATAGGTTTAATCCTGTTGTGAGTAGAAATCCATTGTCTAACATATTCTTGATCATTCAAATAACCCATTTCCAAACAATATTTGACGACAGCTTCAATTATTTCATTGGAATAATTTTTCTTTTGTAGCTTTTGCCGGATCTGTTTTATAGTATATGCTCGCTTACCTAACAAGATTAACGCTTTATTTAATGCTTTTTTTCCCGTACTACTCTCCAGCACTTTGTTATTTCTCATTTTCCTTTACAACCATATCTGAATCATGTTCACTTATCAAAAGTACTTGCTGCCTAATTGCTTGTTCAATTTCACCTGTAATCTCAGGATGATTTTTCAAAAATTCCTTAACATTTTCTCTTCCTTGTCCTAAGCGCTCATCACCGTAGGAATACCAAGCGCCACTCTTCTGAATAATGTTCAAATCAACGCCTAAATCAACGATACTACCTTCCCGCGAAATACCTTCACCATACATAATATCGAAATCAGCTTGCTTGAAAGGGGGCGCAACTTTATTCTTTACAACTTTAACCCTAGTACGGTTCCCTATCATATCTGAGCCTTGTTTTATAGTTTCAATACGTCGAACATCCAACCGTACTGATGCATAAAACTTTAAGGCACGACCTCCGGGGGTTGTTTCAGGGTTTCCAAACATAACTCCTACCTTTTCCCGCAGTTGATTAATAAAAATAGCCACAGTTTTAGATTTACTGATTGAACCTGCTAATTTACGCAAGGCCTGGGACATTAGGCGGGCTTGTAAACCAACATGAGCATCTCCCATTTCGCCTTCAATTTCCGCACGAGGAACCAGCGCAGCAACCGAGTCAACAACTACAACATCAACCGCTCCACTTCGTACTAATGCTTCAGCAATTTCCAAAGCCTGTTCGCCAGTATCCGGTTGAGAAACTAGCAAATTATCAATATCGACTCCTAAATTACGAGCATAATACGGATCCAAGGCATGCTCAGCATCTATAAAAGCTGCGGTACCGCCCTTCTTTTGGGCCTCAGCTATGATATGTAAAGCAACAGTTGTTTTACCAGAAGATTCGGGACCAAAAATTTCAATAATTCTACCTCTTGGAACACCGCCTACGCCTAAGGCAATATCTAGGGCTAAAGAACCTGTTGAAATAACTTCCAGCTGTAAATTGGAAGCAACTTCACCCAATCTCATAATTGAACCTTTGCCAAACTGCCTCTCTATCTGATTTAAAGCCATCTCCAACGCTTTGAATTTATCTGACAAAATTATTCCCCCCATCACAAAACACTTGTTCGATTGGGCATATTATATTAAATTTGCTGCTGGTTGTCAATTATTCTTAATTCATGTTTTATTCTGTAATAATGTCACCTTATAATAAATATTTAAATAAACATGGACTGTTTATCTAATATACGATATTGTATGGCTTCCGCCAAGTGCTCTGCTTCAATCTTTTGACTATCAGCCAAATCAGCTATAGTTCTAGCAATCTTTAATATTCGGTCATGGGCCCTCATACTTAAAGCTAACTGTTCAAAAGCCAGTTTAATGAGCTCCTTTCCATCCTGACTTAAAGAGCAATACTTTTTCACCAGCTTTGGGGTCATTTGGGCATTACATTCCAGCCCATATTTTTTAAAGCGCATTCTTTGTATTTTCCTCGCCTTTTCCACCCGTTCTTTAATATCTTTAGAACTCTCGGTAATACTTTTTTGTTCCAAATCCTTATACCTGATTCTGGGCACCTCTAGCTGAATATCAATTCTGTCTAAAAGGGGTCCGGATATTTTGGCTCTGTACCTCTGAATTTGGTAAGGTGTACACGAACATTCTTTCTCAGCATCTCCCAGGAAACCACAGGGACAAGGATTCATACTAGCAACTAGCATAAAGTCAGCAGGATAGGTTACTGCCGCTGCAACCCTAGATACAGTTACAACCCGATCTTCTAGAGGTTGTCTTAGTGCTTCCAACACATCTCTACGATACTCGGGCAACTCATCAAGAAATAAAATACCACCTGTTGCTAAGCTGACCTCTCCTGGCTTAGGAACCTTTCCTCCCCCTATTAAGCTTGCAGCCGAGGCAGTATGATGGGGAGCCCGGAAAGGCCTGTCTGCAACTAGCGGATTGGTCCCATTTAACAATCCGGCACTACTATATATTTTGCTGACATTTAAAGCTTCTTCAAATTGTAAACTAGGTAAGATGGAAAGCATTCTTTTTGCTAACATGGTCTTACCTGAACCAGGCGGGCCAAGAAGCAGCACATTATGACCTCCAGCTGCCGCTATCTCTAAACCTCTTTTTACACCTTCGTGACCATAAACTTCTGCAAAATCAAGGTCGTCTTTGGCAGCGTGGGAAATAAAATTTTTGTTTTCTACCTTTACTGGCTCTAGTACATCTACTCCTGTCAGGTGATTTACTACTTGTCCTAAATCGTTGACAGCAATTACTTTTACGGTTTCAGCCAGGGCAGCCTCCAGGGCACAATCTTCTGGCACTACAAAAAAATTGAAGTTGTCACTACTAAAATAGCAGGCCATTGGTAATATACCGGGTAATCTCCTAAGAGTACCTTCCAGGGATAATTCCCCAACAAAATAGTAGTCATTAAGAGCTGGATTTTCTATTTGGCCAGTTGCTACCAAAATACCGATGGCTATTGGAAGATCAAAACCAGGGCCTTCTTTTTTTAAATCAGCAGGAGCCAAGTTAACAGTTATCCTTTTCGCAGGAAATTCGAAGCCGGAATTTTTTATAGCTGTTCTTACTCGCTCTCGTGATTCCCGAACAGAAGCATCAGGTAAGCCAACTATGTCAAAACAAGGAAGTCCTCCTGATACATCAACTTCTACTTGAATTCTTTCTCCTTGTAAACCAACCAAAGCCAAAGAATTTATAATAGCTAGCATATTCCACCTCTAAAATGGCATATTTTGTTATATTCTGCAGAAAATGCTCTTTTCCTTCTTATTAGGCTTCAAGCATAAAAAAGGTACTTAATATAATACTAAAGCCCTGATTACTCAGGGCTTAAAAGGCATTTTAATTAATTTTTTGTCAGGTTGGCTTTTATTAAGAATAATGGAAATTACATCAAACGGCTGCCCTAGCTATACATCTTTCGTCATCAACTTTTGGGGAGTTGACTACAGATGAAACCTCATATGCTTCCATTAAATATTCAGGGTATGGCTTTAAAAGACTTTTAAGTAATTCTTGCTCCTTAAGGTCTTGATCTATCCAAAGTTTTTCATTTTCTTTGGTTAATATCACAGGCATTCTGTCATGTATTGGTTCAATTAAAGCATTAGATCTAGTAGTAATAATTGTGCAGGAATTAATTATCTTCCCTTCTTGATTAGTCCAAGAATCCCAAAGACCGGCGAAGGTAAATGGCTTACCACCTTGCAAAATAAATCTATATGGTTTTTTTATTTTTCCTTCCTTTTTCCATTCATAAAAGCCATCTGCAGGAATTAAACAGCGTCTACTCGTTATTAGATGTCTAAAACTTGGTTTTATATCAATTGTTTCTGCCCTTGCGTTAATTATCTTATATCCAATAGATGGGTCCTTAGCCCAGTTGGGAACTAACCCCCACCTTAACATCATAAGCTCATTCTTATTATTTTTGCTAATGATTGCAGGAATTTCTTGAGAAGGTGCGATATTATATCTCGGAACCAATGAAGCTACGCTATTTTCTATTTGAAATTGTTTATATAATTCTACAATGTCAACTGCACTAAAACGGCCACACATAAGAAAATTCCTTTCTTTTTTGTTTTAGTTGACAACAGGTTTAATAGGTACAACTATCCTAAACTCTTAAAACGCCAATCTTTTAAAATATATAATGATAGCAGGTATGATTAAAAATAAAAAATATTAATTATTTTAGTTATAATTATATAGCTTTTAAAATAATCGGTTATATGCCAAATTTAAAGGTTGATTAAATTAATTTATTGGCATATCAAAAATCATCTCTTTCGTCTAAACCGCCATACGATTCCTATAATACCGCTTATTAAGTAAATTGCCAGAGTGTCAAACCTCCAACGTATTTGATTTAAACTTCTGCCCTGTATAAGTATACTATATATTGCTATATACCCTACAAAATGAGCGAGCAGGATTGTAATAACAACTTTTAGTATACTTCTAAGCATTACCTTATTTATGGTTATGCACCCCCTGACAAAATAACACTAAGGATTCTCTGTTAATGCTTCCAACAATTCATAAAACTCTTTATCGATTTGTACTTTAATGAAATAAATTGATTTTTCACTTAAGCCGGCTTCATCATTTCCGTAAAGCATAGGGACTACAATGGTATCTTCTTTTACGACTGTAATGCTACGTAGATCCTTCGAATAATCATTTCCATCTAAACCTTTTTCTTTATCATCAATGAGATCGAATGTAAATAAAAAATTCCCATTTATCTTGCCTTTATCCTTACTTTCAATCATTTCTCCTTGGAGGCTATTTAACTTTACAAATATTTTTCTAATGACTTTTTCATCTTCTATGATAGGTCTCTCCCTAAAGATTTTTTCGGCCAATTTACTAGATTCAATAGTGTTATGCTCTTGCAACTTTTTGATTTTGTTTGCAGTTTCCAAAGTCGTAACGACCAAGGCCTCTGGTACCCTAAGATCAACTTGAACGTTCTTATTTTTGAATGAACAACCAGAAAGCAAAAGAGCTATAAATATTTGTAATACAATAATTTTTTTAATCGTATCCATAAAATTACTTCCTTTTTCCTTACTATTCTTTATATCATAAAACACTAAATTATTTTAATCAAAAAATTCAACCTTCTTTAAACAAAACAGGATACTTCCATCTTTATATTTAATAAAATTCCGAATAATAGTATTGTCACAACCACCTTTATTCCTGTATACTTTTTTTCTTAGTTATGCAAAAAGCTAAATTAAGGAACTCGAAGTTTAAGTCCGAGATCATCGCTCATTGAATTTTTCATATCTAGTACGGTATTATAAATATCCATAGCTAATTTAGATCTATTATTTTTCATTCAGTAGCCATGCTTAAAGATACTCTTTGAGCGTCATCTATCATTAACCCGCCTTTTCCACATGTTACAACTACACGTATATCTAGAATTTATAACAGCTAGCATATTCCACCTCTTAAATGGCATAATTTTTAATATTCTGTAGAAAAAAATACATTTTTTCCTTTTTATTATTAAGCTCCAAGCATTATAAGAAGTACTTAATATATTACTTAAGCCCTGATTACTCAGGGCTTAAAAGGCATTTTTAATTAATTGTATGTCAGGTTGGCTTTTATTAAGAATAATGGATATTACATCAAAACGGCAGCCGCCTTTTGGCATGCCATATTGTTTTATGTAGCTTTGGGCAACTAAACGCAGTTTATTTTGTTTTCTTGTATTAATACTTTCCATGGGTAATCCAAAAAGAGCCGTTTTACGAGCTTTTACTTCGATAAAGACAAGTTGCCCGTTTTCAAAGCCAACTATATCAATTTCTCCAATTTTATTAGCATAATTTCGCTGGATTATACGATATCCATTTCTTTTCAAGTAATGAACAGCCAAATCTTCTGCTTTTTTCCCAATTAATCTTGTATTAGCCATATTTACCACATACCATAAATATTATTCTTAAGCCAAGCCAAGCTCCTTTTTCAGGAAACTAGGACGATGGGCAGGTGTAATACCATATTTCCTAATAGCTTCATAATGTTCAGCAGTAGCGTATCCCTTATGCTTATCAAAGCCATACTGAGGATATTTTTCCGCAAGCCTCAGCATAAACTTGTCTCTTTCCGTCTTTGCTAAAATGGAGGCTGCTGCAATACAAGCACATTTTTCATCTCCGTCGACAATAGCAGTTACGGGTTTGTTAAAATCAGGACACATTTTTCCATCTACTAAAACATGGTCTACTTCTACTTGTAAGACATCTAGGGCTCTAGTCATGGCTAAATGGGAGGCATGTAAAATATTTAATTCTTCAATTTCTGCAACGGAAGCAGTACCAATAGCCCAAGCTACGGCACAAACCTTGATTTCTTCAGCCAAGCTTTCACGAACTTTTGGTGCGACTTTTTTAGAGTCATTTAGTTTAGCTATATATTTACCAGGCGGAAGTATAACTGCTGCAGCATAAACAGGACCAGCTAACGGCCCTCGTCCGGCCTCATCAATACC
>DUOV01000112.1 GCA_012838615.1 Clostridia bacterium
GTCGTGGAGCAAAGCACGCAGATTTTGTGGAATATTGGCTCCCTGCAGTAAAGATAATAAGAAAGAATTTAAATTTAACAAAACTAGAAAATCAAGCAACTGTTTTTTATGAAGACTCAATTGGTTTTCTAAAGAAGTCTAATAGTCAGTATGATTTGGTGTTTGTAGATCCGCCTTATAATACTGATCTAGCTCTACAGGCATTAAACTCGCTTCAGGAGAGACTAAAATTAGATGGAACTATAATTGTTGAAACGGGACATATCATAGAAATGCCTGGAACAGTAGGGGAACTTTCTGTGCAAAGGAAAAAGACTTATGGAGATACAGCTATTTGGTTTTACAAATATGCGTAAGTGAGAGGTGGTTAAGTTGGATATTTTTGAGTTACTCGATGCATTGGAAGAACTTGTTGATTCTAGTCCTAAGATTCCCTTAAGCAGTAAAGCGCTGGTTAACTATGAAGATGTGTTAGACTGTATTGATCAAATTCGTTCTGTATTACCTGAAGAAATCAGGCAGGCCCGTTGGGTTGCTAAAGAGAGAGATAGGATCATCTCAGAAGCTAAGCATGACGCGGAAAGAATATTATTAGAAGCACGGTCTAGAATTGATGAGTTGGCTGAAGAAACTGAAGTTGTGAAAAAAGCTAGGGAGATGGCAGAAGAAATTATGGAAAAGGCCCGTGCTACAAGTTTAGAAATACGGAGAGGTTCGGAAATCTACGCAGAAGAGATATTATGTAAGTTGGAAGATAATTTAAATTCGGTTTTAGATACAATTCGGCTTGGGCGAGAAGAACTGAACCAGTCAAGCATAACTAACCAGGTTAGTTAAGATTCTTAAACTAGTTTTTATTTATTTTTTTATAGATGCTTGTGAAAAAAAGTATTTTTCTTGTATATTTAAGATAGCGGATAGCGAGTAGAGCAAAAGAAGTTGCTAACAAAAACAACAAGGTAAGGCACAAATTTATTAAGGAATGGATACTGTATAACCAAGGTTGCTCAAGTAAAGAAAAATGTGTAGCGTTTGTAGTAACAGCAGAGCTATTAAATTTTAATAAAACAGTTAACCAAAGTACAGCAAATATACTGTGTAAAACGCGCCCTATTAAATAAGGTCTGACATCAATATCCGTATCAGCGACCATGCTTATCGCTTGCGCATGAATTGAAAGACCGAGCCAACCAAGTATTAGGCTAGCTACTAATAGTTGTTGTTCTAAGTTAGCTGTTGTCTCACTTGCTAATTTTGTTCCAATAGTCATTTCTATGAAACCGCAAGATAAAGCATGTAGTAAACTATCGTCTAGTTGTAAGTTTGATAAAACCAATGAAAAAAAGTTTTTTAATATTCCAAGAAGGCCAATTACATTTAACACTTCAATGATTACTGAGAAGATAATAATAAAACCACCTAGTATTAAGAGGGTTTGTACCGAGTTTTTTACTGCATCCCCTAATAGTTTTCCAATTGGTCTTCCATCGGCTATATTTGCCTGATAAAGGGCACGAATTGCTCTTACCAACAATTTTTCCTGACTTCGGTTACCCTTGGAGTTTAATAGTCTTGGTCCTCTAAAGAGACCTAGGGTAAGCCCCACACAGAGATTGGCTAAATAATGGGCTCCTGCAATAACCGTACCTAAGGCAGGGTTGTTAAACATGCCTACAGCTACCGCACCAAATATAAATAAGGGGGAGGCATTATTTGTAAAAGCCATAAGATGTGAGGCTTCAGCTTTAGAACACAAATTTTGCTTTCTTAGTTTTCCTGTGAGAACAGCACCAATCGGAGCACCAGAGGTATATCCAACTGCTAGAACAAAGGCACTTGTACCTGGCAAATTGAAAAGTGGGCGCATTATGGGCTCGAGAAGTACTCCTAGGAAATTGACTAGTCCCAATCCCATAAATATTTCAGAGATAACGAAGAAAGGAAGCAAGGCCGGAAAAACTATCCGCCACCAAGTATCTAAGCCCCTGAGAGATGAGTTGAACATGACTTGTGGGTAGAGGACCATAAAAATTCCACATAGTAATACCAAGAGAATTTTGCCCAGTAAGAAAATTAATTTAAGATATTTTTTTTTGAGCATTGGTCTAAAAACCCCTTCTTAAAATTTATTAAAGATATACCTATTTTTAAAATTATATAAAAGCTCTGGGTTTCTAAGAACCCTTACTTTGGAAAGAATATGTAACTAGAATTTTTCCAATATAAATGGGGTGGAATTAGTGGGTGGAAAGTTGAAAGTAGGGTTAGCTTTAGGCTCAGGCGCTGCCAAGGGGTTAGCTCATATAGGCATCTTAAAAGTTTTGGTTAGAGAAAATATTCCTATTGATTTAATAACCGGTTCAAGTATAGGTAGTTTGATAGGGGCACTATTTGCAGCCGGAGCAGATCTTGGAATGCTGGAAAAAATAAGTTGCTCTTTACAGCAAAAACAATTGGTCGATGTTACTGTACCGCGTTTTGGCCTTATTAAGGGGGATAAGGTTGAAGCTTTAGTCAAATTGCTAACTAAAAATATGACTTTTCAAGATTTAAAAATTCCTCTTTATGTTGTAGCAGTTGATCTTGAGGAAGGAAAGCAGGTTGTTTTTGAGAAAGGTCCAGTATCCGAAGCTGTAAGAGCTAGTATCTCAATACCAGGGATTTTTCAACCTAAAAAAATTGGTGGAAAAATTTTAGTTGATGGCGCAGTATTAAATCGTGTCCCCGCTAAAATAGCGCGGGAAAAAGGCGCCCAAGTAGTTATAGGAGTTGACTTAAAAGAGGACCCCAAAATGCGAAAAGCTAAGCCTATTGAAAATATTTTTGATGTTATATTAACGTCAATAGATCTTTTAGAAGGTAATTCTTCAATTAATTATAATGCTCTTTGTGACGTTATGATAAGGCCTAAAGTCTCTGATATAGGAATTGCTGACTTTCATAAAGCTGAAGAATGTATCGCTCTGGGGGAGGAAGCTGCCGAAATGGCGCTACCTGAGATCAAAAAAGTGTTAGAACAAGGTAAATGTATTTAATAATTACTAGTTTAAAGATGGAATGAAATAATAATCTATAAACTAAATAAGGGAGGAAGAATAATGAAGGTCTTAGTACTTAATTGTGGTAGTTCATCAATCAAATATCAATTAATCAACGCGGAAGACGAAAGTGTATTAGCTAAAGGTCTTGTTGAAAGGATTGGCATTGAAGGTTCTGTATTAACTCATCGTCCTAATTGTGATGAAAAGGTAAGAATTGAAGCTCCAATTCCTGATCATGGTGTAGGTATTAAATTAGTTTTAAACGCCTTAGTTGATCCCAAGCATGGGGTTATAGAGTCAATGAATGAAATAACGGCTGTCGGACATAGAGTTGCTCAGGGAGGAAGTTTGTTTCCTAAGTCAGTAAAAATTGATGAAAAGGCGAAAGAAGGGATTAAGTCCTTATTTGGTATTGCTCCTTTGCATAATCCCCCGGCTTATCTCGGAATCGAAGCTGTTGAAAAGGCTTTGCCGGGTGTTCCAATGGTAGCAGTATTTGACACATCCTTCCATCAGACTATGCCGCCTAAAGCATATATGTATAGTTTACCTTATGAACTATATGAAAAATATTCGATTAGAAGATATGGTTTTCATGGTACATCTCATAAATATGTAGCAGGACGTGCTGCCACATATTTAGGGAAACCTATTGAAGATTTAAAAATTATTACTTGTCACTTAGGAAATGGTGCCAGTATTACTGCTATTGATGGTGGAAAATCTGTAGATACCAGTATGGGTTTCACTCCCTTGGCCGGGATATCTATGGGGACACGTTGTGGCGACATCGATCCTGCTATTGTTGCCTTTCTAATTGAACACGAAGGTCTAAATATTAAGGATATGGATAACCTATTAAATAAAAAAAGTGGGTTATTAGGTATATCTGGAATTTCCAATGACTTTAGAGATGTAGAAGAGGCTGCAGACAATGGCAATGAAAGAGCTAAGTTAGCTCTCGAAATGTTTGTCTATCATGTCAAGAAGTTTATCGGTTCTTATGTTTCCATAATGAATGGTCTTGACGTTTTGGTATTTACTGCAGGCTTAGGTGAAAATTCACCGGAAGCACGTCTGGAAATATGTAAAGATATGGATTGGCTAGGTATAAAAATTGATCCTGAAAAGAATAAAGTTCGTGGAAAAGAGGCGGATGTTTCCCACCAGGATTCAAAAGTAAAAGTAATGGTTATTCCCACAAATGAGGAGTTAGTAATAGCAAGGGAGACTTTAGAAATTCTTAGTAAGTAAAGGAATATACCTTGACATGCCTTTTGTCTCTTAGTTATAATGAGTATTAAGTGTGTGAGAGGCCTATTGATGGCAGGTGATTTTATGCTAGTCGATATATCTAGTTTGCGTATACATCCTGGGCAGACTAGGGATTATGAATTGACTGCAAAGTTGGATGATATAATCTATGGCGGAGAACGTTTATCTTTTGATTCTCCGATTCACTTACAACTGAATTTAACTAACATTGACCATGTCATTCATGTAAAAGGAAAAATCCAAGCAGATTTACAGCTCAAATGCGCTCGATGCATATCACTTTTCAGTTATCATTTAGAGACTGAAGTGCATGGTGAGTTTCACAAGGAAAAAAATACTGAGACTTTAAATCCTGAAAGAGAAGATTATGTTTATTTTTATTCAGGTAATACCATTGATTTAACCGATATGGTTGTTGAAAACATACTTTTGGATTTTCCTATGAAAGTTGTATGTTGTGAAGATTGTAAAGGCTTGTGCCCTATATGTGGTACTAATCTAAATGAATATCAATGTAATTGTCATGAAAATGATATTGACCCACGATTAGCAGTATTGCAGAAACTAGTAAACACGAGTACCGGAAAGGAGGGCTGACACAAATGGGTGTACCTCAGAGAAGACAGTCAAAAGCAAGAAAAAATATGAGACGTTCAATTTGGAAGCAAATGAGCACTCCTGGTTATGTAGAATGTCCCCAATGTCATGAGTTGAAACAGCCTCATAAAGTTTGTCCCGAGTGTGGCTATTATAAAAATAAAGAAATAATTAAAGTTGCAGAGTAAGCCAAAAAAGTTAAGGTTTTTCCTTAACTTTTTTTTATACAATCTTAAGAGTAAACTTGCAATAATTGGATTAGTGCTTTATACTGATTTATGAGTAGGTACTAATAGTTAGTACTAAAAGGCAGGTAGATTGAATGGGTACCACTTTAAGAAAAAAAGAGAGGCAAAAGCTCTTAAAAGAATATATTGAAAAAGAACCTTTTGTAACTGACGAAAGGCTTGCAAAACACTTTAATGTTAGTGTACAAACCATAAGGCTAGATCGTCTTGCTTTAGGAATCCCACAAGTTAGGGAAAGAGTTAAAAGTGTTGCTGAAGAAATATATGAACCATTACGCTCTTTGCAGCAAAGTGAGCTTGTTGGCGATTTGCTTGATGTTCAATTAGAGCAAGGTGGGCTTTCTGTGTTGGATATAAATGAAAGCATGGTTTTTAAAAAAAATAAAATTACCCGTGGACATCATCTATTTGCCCAAGCCAATTCTTTAGCAGTTGCAGTTGTTGACGCAGAAGTTGCTTTAACCGGTTCAGCTAGGGTCCGTTACTTAAAACCAGTATTATTAGGAGATAGAGTTGTCGCTAAAGCTACTGTTAAGTATAAGAGGGATAATAAATACTTAGTTCAAATTATTTCTAAAGTTAATGATGAGATGGTCTTTAAAGGTCAATTTATTGTATTTGCCACCAAATACTAGCTTAAAGGGGGAGAGGCAGGTTGAAAATTGCTTTAGATGCTATGGGTGGGGACTACGCCCCCGGAGAAATAATCAAGGGCGCAGTTGAAGCAGTCCAAAAGGAAGATATAGAAATTATTTTGGTTGGGAACAAGGAACTGCTAGCTAAGGAGCTGTTAAATTATAGAACGGTGAAAAACTTATCAATTTACCACGCAGGAGAAGTAATAGAGATGGATGAAGAGCCCGCGGCAGCAGTACGTAAAAAAAAGGATTCTTCAATTGTTGTTGCGACAAGCTTAGTTAAAAAACAAATGGCCGATGCTGTTGTCTCAGCAGGCAGCACAGGTGCTCAAATGGCAAGTGCTCTATTAGGTTTAGGTAGGATAAAGGGTATTCATCGCCCTGCTATAGCAACATTTTTTCCAACCTTAAAGGGTGCCACTCTACTACTGGATGTGGGGGCCAATACTGCCTGCAAACCCCTTAATTTAGTACAATATGCGGAAATGGGTCATATCTATATGCAAAAAATTGCCGGTATTACTAACCCGAAAATTGGACTCCTTAACATTGGCTTGGAAGAAACTAAAGGTAATGAGCTTAGTAAGGAAGCTTACCAGCTCTTAAGGCAATCTGGGCTAAATTTTGTTGGCAATATTGAAGCCCGTTATATAACAAGTGGGGAAGCGGATGTTATAGTTTGCGATGGTTTTGTGGGTAATGTAGTATTAAAATTTGCTGAAGGACTGGCTACATCATTATTTTCTTTACTAAAAACGGAATTATCATCGTCTTTAAGTAGAAAAATTGGTGGGGTTCTTGCCAGGCCCGCTTTTAGAGCTGTCAAAAAGAAACTTGATTACGATGAATACGGAGGTGCGCCACTTTTAGGCGTCAATGGGGTTAGCGTTATTTGTCATGGTAGTTCCAAAGCAAAAGCAATAAAAAATGCAATATTTGCTGCCAAAAAGTGTGTAGAAAATAATTTTGTCCAAAATATTACTGAAGTTATTAGCCAAGAAAGCGGAAAGGAAAATAAAGATGTCTGAATTACGAGGAGCTACAATTGTTGGAACAGGTTCTGCTGTGCCCCAAAGAGTTATCACTAACGATGATTTAGCCCAAATAGTTGACACAAGCGATGAATGGATAAAAACCCGTACAGGTATTAGCGAGAGACGAATTGTGGAAAGTGATGTACCTGTATCAGAGCTATGTATAGAAGCTGCCCAAAAGGCCCTTCTTAATGCTAAAACTAAACCGGAAGAACTAGATCTAATCATAGTTGCCACAATTACTCCAGATAAGATTTTTCCGTCTACAGCATGTATTGTTCAGGAGAAAATTGGAGCGCGAAAAGCGGCGGCTTTTGATCTGTCGGCAGCATGTACAGGTTTTATTTATGCTCTTGAAGTAGCCAATCAATTTATAGTAAGCGGTACTTATAACACAGTTTTAGTTATTGGCGCAGAAACCTTATCAAAGATTGTAGATTGGCAGGACAGGAGTACCTGTATATTATTTGGGGATGGTGCAGGAGCCGCTGTCCTCAAAAAAGCTCCACCAGGAAAAGGGATTCTTTCTACTTATCTGGGAGCAGACGGGTCGGGAGCCGATTTACTGCATGTCCCTGCAGGTGGTTCAAAATTGCCAGCGTCTCTTGATACAGTTGAGGGTAAATTGCATTATATTAGGATGAATGGTAGTGAAGTATTTAAATTTGCAGTAAGAATCATGGCAGAAGCTGCCTTAAAAGCATTGGAAAAATGTAATAAATCTAAAGAGGAAATCGACTATTTGATACCTCACCAGGCTAATATTCGAATTATTGAGGCAGCCCTTAAAAGGTTAAATTTATCTTCTGATAAGGTGCATATAAACCTACAACATTATGGAAATACTTCTGCAGCATCAGTTCCAGTTGCTTTGGATGAGGCAGTCAGAAGCAATAAAATTAAAAACGGGGATATTATTTTGCTTGTTGCCTTCGGAGGAGGTTTAACCTGGGGAGCAAGTGTTATTGAGTGGTATAAAGACACCTAAATTTTACATGTAACTTTTAAAAAGTGGGGGATCTTTTGTGATAAGAACCATCCTTTGCGATTTGCTGGACATTAAGTACCCAATTTTGCAAGGTGGCATGGCTTGGGTAGCAACGGGCGAATTAGCCGGAGCAGTATCTCAAGCAGGTGGATTGGGTATTATCGGTGCAGGCAATGCACCTCCTGAAATAGTTAAAAATGAAATCAACAAAGTTCGGTCTATGACTGATAAACCTTTTGGAGTTAATATTTATTACATGTCTCCTCATGTTGAAGAATTAATTAAATTAATAGTTGAATGTAAAGTCCCCATAGTTACGACTGGGGCCGGTAATCCTGGCAAACATATTTCTCTATTAAAACAAGCAGGTACAAAAGTATTTCCGGTTGTTTCATCTGTAGCTTTGGCAAAGCGGCTGGCTAAGCAAGGAGTAGATGGCTTTGTGGCCGAGGGCATGGAGTGCGGTGGTCATGTTGGTGAGATAACGACCATGGCTTTAGTACCCCAAATTGTTGATGCTACTGGCTTACCGGTTATAGCAGCCGGAGGTATTTATGACGGAAGAGGGCTAGTTGCTGCCCTTGCTCTAGGTGCCTGTGGAGTTCAGGTTGGAACAAGATTTATCTGTGCAGAAGAGTGTCAGATTCATAACAATTATAAGGAAGCTGTTTTACGTGCTAAAGATAGGGATACAGTATTAACTGGAATGCCTGGGCATCAGGTTCGTGTGCTCAAAAACAAACTGACCAGAGAGTTTGAGGAATTATTAAGGGATGGAGCGAGTTTAGATGAACTAGATGAACTAGGTGCAGGAAAACTTAAGCTTGCTGCAATTGATGGGGATATTCAGCATGGCTCAGTTATGGCAGGCCAAATTGCCAGTATGATAACTGAAATTCAACCTGCTGCTGAGATTATGGCAGATATTATGGAAACAGCAGAAGAAGTGCTAAATAACTTAGGAAAGTTGAGTGAGTAGATGCCGAAAATTGCCTTTTTGTTTCCTGGTCAAGGTTCACAATATATAGGTATGGGACAGGATATGTGTGAGAATTTCCCTGAGCTAAATAGCTTTTTCCATAAAGCCGAACAATGTTTAAAGATGGATCTCCAGGAACTTTGTTTTAAAGGTCCGGAAAATGATTTAAAAAGGACTTCTAATACTCAGCCAGCATTATTAACCATAAGTATAATGTGCTATGAGAAATTACGTGAATTAGGTGTAATCCCTGACTTTTTTGCCGGGCACAGTTTAGGTGAATATTCTGCACTAGTTGCTGCAGGTAGTTTATCCTTTGCTGAGGCAATTTTACTAGTGCGCCAAAGAGGAATGTTGATGGAAAAAGCATACCCTTTGGGAGCGGGTACTATGGTTGCAGTATTAGGGTTAAACAGAAAGATTATTGAAGAGGTGTGTAGCGAGGTTTCAGATTTAGGTTTTGTTCAAATAGCAAATTATAATTGTCCGGGACAAATTGTCTTAGCTGGAGAAAAAATTGCCATGGAAAAACTTAAGGGCCTCTTAAAAGAAGCAGGAGCCAGAAAAGTAATTGAACTTGCTGTGAGTGGCCCCTTCCATTCTAAGTTAATGGAAAAAGCCGCTAAAGATTTTGCTTTGTGTCTGGAAAAAGTTAGTGTATCAGAACCGTCAATACCGGTAATTTCCAATGTTACTGCTGATTACTTAAAAGATGGTAGTGAAATTAAAAATTTGCTAGTAAATCAGATATACTCTCCTGTACGGTGGGAAGAGTCATTACAGAAGCTTTATCAAGACGGTGCAGAAATATTTATAGAAGTAGGTCCTGGAAAAGTCCTCAGCGGATTGGTTAGGAAGACCTTAAAAGATGTAATGACTCTGCATGTTGAAGATACAACAAGTTTAGAAAACACCATAACTAAGCTAAAGGAGTGTATTTAGATGGAGAAAGGAATACTCCATGGACAAGTGGCCATTGTGACAGGAGGGGCCAGAGGTATAGGAAAGTCAATTAGTCTGACTTTAGCTCAAGCTGGTGCAAAAGTTCTGGTTAACTATAATCATAGTGATAGTAAGGCTCAGGAACTTGTCAATACTATTATTGGCGAGGGGGGTGAGGCTGTCGCAGTTAAAGGGGACGTTAGTTCAAACAGTACAGCAGAAGAGCTAATTAAACAAGCTTTAGACAATTTTGGTAAAGTTGATATTTTAATTAATAACGCCGGTATAACCAGGGATAATTTATTGATCCGCATGAAAGAAGAAGACTGGGATCAAGTTATAAACACAAACTTGAAGGGAATGTTTTTAACAACAAAAGCTGTTTTAAAACCTATGTTAAAACAGCGTTCAGGAAGAATCATCAACATATCCTCAGTAATCGGTTTGATAGGCAACCCAGGGCAAACTAATTATGGAGCGGCCAAGGCTGGCGTTATAGGGTTTACCCGTTCAGTTGCCAAAGAAGTAGCTGGTCGAAATATATTGGTAAATGCAATTGCTCCTGGTTATATAGCAACTGATATGACCAATAAATTGCCGGAAAACCTAAAGAAAACTATACTATCGAACATTCCTTTAGGGCGTATTGGCACGGCAGAGGAAGTTGCGCAAGTTGCTTTGTTTTTAGCTTCCCCCGCTGCCAGTTATATTACCGGTCAAACAATAGTGGTTGACGGTGGAATGGTCATGCAGTAAATTATTTATGATACGTATATGAGGGGAGGTGAGTGAAAAATGGATCAGGTTTTTGAGAAAATTAAAGAGATTGTTGTTGATCAGCTTGGTGTCGAAGAAAGCGATATTACCATGGAAACTACCTTTGAGCAGTTGAATGCTGATTCTTTGGATATTGTTGAGTTAATTATGGCTTTTGAAGAAGAGTTTGGCATTGAGATTTCTGATGAGGATGCTGAAAAGTTAACAACAGTATCAGCTGCAGTTAACTATGTAAAAGAGAGAACTAGATGAGCTTTATACCGGAAGTCCCGTAGCGCACTACGGGATTTTCTTGAAATAGAAGAGTAATTTGGGGGGATAAAAGTGCTTCCTAACTTAAAAATTGGCAATTTAATTGCAAAAATACCTATAATTCAAGGCGGAATGGCTGTCAGAATATCTACTGCCTCCTTAGCTGCTGCAGTAGCCAATGAAGGCGGAATTGGAATTATTGCGGCTACTGGTATGGGTTTAGCTGAGCTGCGCAGAGAAATTAGAAAAGCTAGAGAATTAACTAAAGGAATAATTGGGGTAAATGTACTCTTTGCAGTAAAAGAATTTGCCAATTTAGTTAAAACTGCTATGGAAGAAGGTATTGACTTGGTCATTTCTGGTGCTGGTATTTCCCGTGACATGTATAGTTGGGGGAAATCATTTAATGTACCTGTTGTGCCTATTGTATCCTCGGCTAAACTGGCAGTAATTGCAGAAAAAATGGGCGCTGCTGCTGTAGTAGTTGAGGGGACTGAAGCTGGTGGGCATCTGGGAACCAACCGCTCTATGAAGGAAATATTGCCTGAGGTTCGGAAGGCTGTTAATATCCCCGTTATTGGTGCAGGAGGAGTATTTACAGGTCTAGATATTCTAGATGTTCTTGCCTTGGGTGCAAACGGAGTCCAAATGGGAACCCGCTTTGCCGCATCTCTAGAGTCAAATGCGTCACAAGCCTTTAAAGAATTATATTTAAATGCTAAGGATGAAGATATAACAACTATTCAAAGTCCAGTTGGCTTGCCTGGTCGAGCTATTAGAAATTCTTTTGTTAAAAAAATAGAGGCCTGTGAACTTCGCCCTAAGGTATGTGCAAAATGCTTAAAGTATTGTTCCCAAAACTTTTGTCTTTTAAAGGCGCTAAACAATGCCCAGCGAGGTTTATTAGAAGAAGGGCTGGTTTTTGCCGGGCAATGTGTGGAAAAAGTTAAAGAGATTAAGTCGGTTAAAGAGATTTTTCAGGATATTTTTAGAGAAATAAAAACTGCTGAAGCTACAGCCATGTGAGGAGGTTATATAGTGAGTAGGAGAGTAGTAATAACCGGGATAGGTATTATTTCTCCCATAGGAATAGGGAAAAATGAGTTTTGGCATAATTTAACTAACGGAGTTTCTGGAATAGGACCGGTTACCAGATTCGATTCCGACGGTTTTGCTACGAGAATTGCAGCCGAAGTTAAAAGCTTCCAACCTGAAGAATATTTGGACAAAAAAGAGGCAAAACGTATGGATCGCTTTACCCAATTTGCAGTTGCAGCAGCAAAAATGGCTGTAGAAGACGCTGGATTAGATCTGGGTGCAACCGATAAAGAAAGAGCAGGAGTAGTATTCGGTACCGGTATTGGAGGTACCCATACTTTCGAAGAGCAGTATAGTAATTTAAAGGAAAAAGGACCCAATAGGGTTAGCCCTTTTTTCATACCTATGATGATTGGAAATATGGCAGCAGGTCAAATTGCCATAAATCTGGGTTTTAGTGGCCCAAACTATACAATTGTAAATGCCTGTGCTTCTTCAACTAACTCCATTGGTGAAGCATTTAAATTGATTCAACGGGGAGATGCCGATATTCTGATTACTGGAGGTTCTGAGGCAGCGGTAACTCCTATGTCTTTTGCAGGCTTTTGTTCAATGAAAGCCATGTCAACTCGGAATGATGAACCAGAAAAGGCAAGTCGTCCCTTTGATCTTGAGCGCGATGGTTTTGTTTTGGGTGAAGGAGCAGGTGTACTAGTTTTAGAAAGTTTAGAACACGCCACTAAACGCGGTGCTTATATTTACGCTGAATTATCAGGTTATGGTTGTACTGATGATGCACATCATATTACAGCTCCTGCTCCAGAAGGAGTTGGAGCTGCTAAAGCAATGGAGTTAGCAATTAAAGATGCTGGGCTTAATATTGAGGATATTTCCTATATAAATGCCCACGGTACTTCAACCCAGTTAAACGATAAATATGAGACAGCTGCAATCAAGGCAGTTTTTGGCGAACAGGCTAAAAAAGTGGCAATCAGTTCTACCAAATCTATGACAGGGCACCTGTTAGGTGCGGCAGGCGCAATTGAAGCTATTGCGACAACTTTGGCTATAACCAATTCCCTAGTTCCACCTACTGTTAATTATACAAACCCTGATCCAGAATGTGATTTGGACTATGTTCCTAATAAAGCACGCACAATGGAAATTAAGGCTGCCCTATCAAATTCTTTAGGTTTTGGTGGTCATAATGCAACTATTTTAATAAAAAGGTTTGGCCATGCGTGAGGAAATGATAAACGAAAAAAGAATTTCAGATCTAAGGCAGCTAATAAAGTTATTTAAAATTGATCTGGATAGTATCCAAACATTAAACACAGCTTTGACCCATCCTACTTATGTCTTTGAAAATAAAAGTTTGCATCTCGAACATAACCAGAGACTGGAATTTTTGGGTGATGCAGTATTAGGACTGGTGGTAGGGGAGTATTTATATCGTAGTTATCCTAAAAAGCCCGAGGGAGAGCTAACAAAAATTCGAGCTGCGGTTGTATGTGAGACTACACTTGCTAAAGTTGCTAAAAAATTACGCTTAGGAGATAAGCTACTCTTAGGGCGTGGTGAAGAACTGACAGGTGGAAGGGAAAGACCTTCAATTTTGGCTGACGCTTTTGAAGCGGTAATTGCAGCGATTTATTTAGAGTCGGGTTTAAGTGGCGCCAAAGAATTTATTATAGAACATCTTGCCTCTGAAATTGCTGAAGTTGTTAATTCCGGTTTTAAAGATTATAAAACTATGCTTCAAGAACTTGTCCAAAAGGAACACGATGACAATGTAACTTATACAATCTTGGAGGAATCAGGGCCAGATCATAATAAGAGCTTTGTGGCAGGTGTCATTTGGAAGAATAACTTGTTAGCTAAAGGTAAAGGAAAAAGTAAAAAAGAAGCTGAACAACAGGCGGCATCTAAAGCTATTGAGCTGTTTAAAGGCCAAGTATAAATTAATATACTTGGTTTTTCTGTGTTTAAACCCCGATTGGTTCAACTAACTATCAGCTTCATTTTGAAAAAATTCGCTGATAGAAGTTTCACTTTATGTTAAAATTGTAGCAGGCTAGTGGGTTATGGAAATAGGAGGTTGCAAATTGTACCTAAAGAGTGTTGAAATCCAAGGATTTAAATCTTTTGCCGATAAAACTAAATTAGAATTTGGCCCGGGAATAACAGCTGTTGTGGGGCCTAACGGAAGTGGGAAAAGCAATATAAGCGATTGTATTCGTTGGGTCTTAGGTGAACAAAGTGCAAAAACACTTCGAGGTACAAAGATGGAAGATGTTATATTTGCAGGAAGTCCACATCGCAAGCCCCTGAGTATGGCCGAAGTATCTCTAACATTAGACAATAGTTCAGGTATACTTAATATTCCTTACCAGGAGGTTACTGTTTCCCGCCGAGTTTTTCGTTCCGGAGAGGCTGAGTATTTGATTAATAAGATTCCTTGCAGGCTGAAGGATGTTCAGGACTTATTTAATGATACCGGTTTGGGTAAAGGCTCTTTTGCCATTATAGGGCAAGGTAAGGTTGAAGAAATATTAAACTCTAAACCTGAGGAAAGGCGGGCCTTAATTGAAGAAGCGGCAGGTATTGTTAAATACCGCAACCGAAAAAGAGATACTTTGAAAAAGTTAGAAGAAACCGAACAAAATTTGTTTCGTGTGCGAGATATTATAGCTGAGCTTAGCAGCAATTTAGAACCGTTAAAAATTGCTGCTGAAAAGGCTCTGCAATATAAATCTTTTAAGAATGAGTTAGACACCCTGGAAATTGGTGTGGCAAAAAAGAAATTAAGTATTCTTTACGAAAAATTAACTTTTTTTAGTAAGGAAATACAAACAAAAACAGAACAGATTGAAGGGTTAGAGTTGCAATTTTCCACTTTAGGTTCCCAAGTGGAAAAGGAAAAATTTGAATTACATGTTCTGGAAGAAGATATATCCATAATAAGACAACGTATTGCTGATTTAAAAGAACAGGCTAATAAATTTGAGCATTTTTTAGCTGTTTCAGAAGAAAGGCAGAGGTTTAACGATGAACAAAGTCAACGACTATTGATTGAAATTGCCAAAGATGAAGAACAAAAAAATCAATTAGAAGCTAAATATAAGCAGCAGATTTTAGCTAGCCAAGAATTGCAAGAAAAAATTACCCAGGAGAGAAATTTAGTTACAGCAACTGAGGAACAAATTAGTGAGTTAAAGTTATCTTGCAATGAACTCAGTAACCTGGTGGACAAGCTAAAAGGTAGTGTTTTTGATAGTTTACAGGCTCTTGCCAACGTAAGAAACAGGTATAGTCAAATAAGTTTTGAAAAAGAGAATTATTTGCGCCAGATCAGTAAAAATGGTGAAAAGATAAAAAACTACCATGACGAAATAGCTAAAAAGAAAGCTGAACTAAAAAAAATGGAAGAGAGTTTAGGTGGAAAAGAAAAGCAGCTCAAAGAAACATTTGAGTTAATAGAGAGATTGAAACAAAAAAAAAGAAAAGGTGAAGCAGGTTTAAAAGACTTTGAAGAAAAATTGCTAAATAAAAAAGAAGAAATTCAAAAGCTAAGTTCAAGACAACAAGCTCTAATTGATTTACAAAACGATTATGAAGGATACTTTCAAGGAGTTAAAGCTGTATTAAAAGCTAAAAAAAACCAGGAGCTTCTTTGCCAAGGAATTGTAGGGGTAGTAGGTGAGCTTATTACAGTTCCGGTCAAATATGAACAAGCTATCGAAGTAGCTCTTGGTAATAGTATTCAGAGTTTAGTGGCTTTAGATGACAAATCTGCGGAGAACGCAATCAGTTATTTAAAACGTTATAATTGCGGTAGGGCGACTTTTTTGCCATTAAATACTATCAAGATAAGGGTTTTAAATGAAAAATATAAGCAGTTGCTAAAGGAAAATGGTGTAATAGGTTTAGCTGCTGAATTAGTAAACCTTGATCCCAAATATACTAGAGTTGCTCAACACCTTTTAGGAAATGTTTTGGTTACCAATTGTCTCACTATAGCCCGAGAGGTAAGTAAAAAGGCTGGATATAACGTTAAAATTGTAACTTTAGACGGGGATATTGTTAATATAGGTGGATCTTTAACGGGAGGAAGCCCCGATAAGAAAAAGTCATTTTTGTTGTCCAGAACTCGAATTATCGATGAACTAAATAAGGAAATAGTACTTAAAAAAGAAGAGAAGACCCAAATAGAGCAAAAAATTACTGAGAACAGAAAAAATTTTCAAGTTATTCTTAACCAACTAGAGAAGCTAGAAGCTAAGACTCATAAGGATAATATGGAGCTAGTTGCTTTAAAGCAAAATTACGAAAATACAAAACAAGAACTAGCCAAATTAGAAAAAGAATTAGAGTTTTATCAAAAAGAAGATGTAGAACTAGCTAAAAAGTTAGATACATACAACAAAAATGAGGAACAATTGCTTAAAAAAATTACTGAATTAGAAAATCAAAGTAAAGCTTTGGAAGAAGAATATTATGAGAAACAAAGGCTTTTGAAGAGTGAAGAAGAAAAAAATCGCTCCCAATATGATCTCTTAACTTCACTTAAAATTAAAATGGCCGGCTTGCTGGAAAAAGAAAAAGTTTATCAAGCTGAATTGAGCGATTACTATAAAAAAGAAGAAGAATTAAATAAACTAATAGCTGATAAGCATCAAGACCTGGCCGAACTTAAAACTCAAAAACAAGAGTTAGGAGAAGAGATTCAACAAAAGAAGGCAGAACTTAAAGCAACAGCAAATGAAATATTTGCTCTTCAAAAAGAACTTAGCGAAAAAGAATCTAGACGGGAAAATTTGCGAGCAAAAATAGAAGGTTTAGAGCAAGAGCAACGCCTGTTTACCAAAAAATTAGAGGGAATTAAAGAAGCACTACAAGAACAAAGGTTGATTTTTGCACGCCTTGAAACGGAAAAGAAAAATGAAGAAGCTCGGTTAGAAGAAAAGTTTCAAATTAGTTACGCCGACATCAAAGAGTCAATAGATGAAACTCCGGAAACCATTGAAAAGATTAAAAAATTGAAAAGGCAGATAGCTAAATTGGGCGAAATTAACCTTACCGCCATTGAAGAATATAAACGGCAAAAGGAACGACATGATTTTCTTGCTAAGCAAGAAAACGATTTGAGGGAAGCTAAATCTACATTAAATACAGTTATTACAGAAGTGGATCAAATTATGACTAAAAGGTTTGCTGGGGCTTTTGAAGAAGTGAATAACGCTTTTGGGGATATTTATCAAAAGCTTTTCGGCGGAGGTACTGCTAGGCTCCAATTAGCAAACCCGGAAGATCTTTTAGAAACAGGTATAGATATAATTGTACAACCACCTGGGAAGAAACTTCAGAATCTGGCACTTTTATCAGGTGGTGAACGCGCCTTGACAGTTATAGCCCTCTTATTTGCTTTATTGTCTTTTAAACCAAGTCCATTTTGTGTTCTGGATGAAATAGAGGCATCTTTAGATGAGACCAATGTGGAACGGTTTTCCCAACTATTGAAGCTTTTTGCTGAAAAAACTCAATTCATAGTAATTTCCCACCGCCAAGGTACCATGGAGGTGTCAGATGCTCTTTATGGTGTTACCATGGAAGAAGCAGGTGTTTCAAAAATAGTATCGGTACGGCTAACTGAAGAGGGGAAACAAGAATTTAGAAGTGCATAGCTAGAACCCTTGTGGGGTAAAATAAGCAAAAATTTACACCACAGGAGGATTAAATGCATAGGGTTAATGGCATCGCCAGATTTATTGTAGATAAATTAGTAAAAAGAACTAGTGAACTAAGCCAAGGAAGAAATGCCGGATGTTTTGGTTTCATTGATGAAAAAGGATATATAACAAGCATTTCGGAAATTGTAGATGGCGGGCTTAATGGAATCCCATTACGAATTTTACTAGGGAAGTTGGTTGAAATAAAACATAATTCCATACTGGAGGGAATAAATCAGCTTCCTCCGAATGTTGTTTTTATCACTACCCGACCCGGCAAAACTGGACTAATAACAGATGTTTCAGGTGTTGATTTTTTTAACTTGCCTATAGTGAGTATTGGTGTGAAAAATTTCGCTAATACCGGTGTAGCTATTATTTATCCTGAATCAGAGTTTTTTAACCTGGCTACTAAAGTGGAAAAGCTAAACCTAGATACGCTTTCGACCACCACTATGGAAGAGGAAAAAGAAATACTAAGACAGAGTAATGAGTTAGGTTTTCGCTTTTTAGACGTTGGTCATGAATTGAAGATTGCTGATTTGCCAGAGGGGTCTGCTGCTAAAGTTAAAAAAACCAAAAATGGCTGGAGATTACCCCGTAATCAAATCAAGGTCCTAGACAAAGAGTTTGCTGAAGTATTAGTCGCTAAATCTATGGAACTTGGCCAAGGGCGGGAAGTGGCTGCATTGGGTATAGTAGATAACAAAGGTGTGGTTAGCTCACAAGGGAAAATAGTATGTGGTGGAATTGGTTTTGTACCATCCAGGCTTTTGGCCTCAAGCATGGTAGATATTACTGATAAATCTTTGCAAACGATTTATAGTGACTATGTCCCCAAAAATGCTGTTATAGTACACACTCATCCTGGCGGAACAGGGGTAATGCACGTTGGGGATGCCCATGCTGGCCCTGGAACATGGGGGAGACCTATTATAGCAATTGGGCACGATAAGGAAGGACAGATAAGAGGAGCTACCGTTATAGAGGTGACCGACAAACTCTTTGACTTGGCAGATGAGGACGAAATGCTGAGCTCTAAATATTTTGAAACTAAAACTCCTGAAGAAGAAGCTGAGATTAGAAATAGAAAACTAGGAATTGCTCAAGACTATACCAGCCTTTGTAAGCCAATTGAGATAGGCTAGTTTATGTGGTAAAATATAGTAGGTTAAGGACAAGCCTTAACCTTATTTTTATGGCTGAAATCTTAATTAAAACATTTTAAGATACCAGTCTTTTATAAAGCCACTCTCAGTAAACTTAATAGATTAATTTATTTTAGGGGGAAGTTAAATGGGTTTATTTGAACAGTTGAAGAAGGGTTTAGCGAAGACAAAAAATGGTTTTATAGATAAAGTAACTGAACTAGTAACTGGGTACAAAAAATTAGAGCCTGAATTTTATGATGACTTAGAAGCAGTTTTAATTCAAGCTGACGTTGGCGTCCACACAGCTATGGACCTGGTGGAAAAAATTCGGTGTAAAGCTGAGAAAGATAAGCTTGAAACTCCGGATAAAGTAAAAGAATTACTCAAAGAGGAAATAGCTAAAATTTTAGGGGAAGATACAGTTCCTTTAAATATCCCTTCTGAAAGTCCGGCTGTTTACCTTGTAGTGGGTGTTAACGGTGTAGGTAAAACCACAACTATTGGCAAGCTTGCTTACAAACTAAAACTAGAAGGTAAAAAAATACTTTTAGTTGCTGGAGATACTTTTAGGGCTGCAGCAATTGATCAATTGGAGATTTGGGCCAATAGGGTAGGGGTAGAAATGTTAAAGCATCAGGAAGGGTCTGATCCTGCAGCTGTAGCCTACGATGGGATTCAGGCAGCTAAGGCAAGGTGTACAGATGTAGTAATTATTGATACAGCCGGAAGGCTTCACAATAAGAGTAATCTGATGGAAGAAATCAAAAAAGTGCGGAGAGTAATAGAACGGGAACTTCCAGGAGCTCCCCATGAAGTATTGCTGGTTCTTGATGCAACAACTGGTCAAAATGCTATTGCTCAGGCTAATCTATTTAAAGAGGCTACAGGAGTTACTTCTATAGCAATTACAAAATTAGACGGTACGGCTAAAGGTGGGGTAATCATAGGAATTTGTTCACAACTAGACATACCTGTAAAATTTATAGGCATCGGCGAAAAGATTGATGATTTAAAAGAGTTTGAACCCCATGACTTTGTTGAAGCGTTATTTGCTTAAAATACTAAAAGCTGGGAGGTTAAGGTATGTCCAAAATTTTAATTAAGAACTGTATAATTGTGCCCATGGAAAAAAGCATAAATGATCCGGGACCTCTTTATTATGAAGGGGATATTGCTATTGAGGGTAATTTAATCAAATCTGTAGGCGATAAGGTAGAACAGGATTTTAAACCTGATACTGTCATTAATGGTTCTAATTTTGTAGCTTTACCTGGCTTTGTAAATGCTCATACCCACGCAGCTATGACGATTTTCAGAAGTTATGCTGATGATTTGCCTCTTATGACCTGGTTGCAAGATAAGATTTGGCCAGCTGAGGATAAGCTAACTAAAGAAGATGTGTATTGGGGCAGTAAATTATGTGTCTTGGAGATGCTGCTTTCAGGAACTACTACTTTTGCAGACATGTATTCTTTTATGCCCGAGGTTGCTATGGTTGTCGAAGAAACTGGCATACGTGCTTGCCTTTCCCGAGGTTTAATCGGAACAGGGCCAGGTGGAGAACAAGGCCTTTTGGAAGGGGAAGAACTGGTTAAAAACTGGCATGGCAAGGCAGACGGTAGGATTACCACCATGTTTGGTCCTCATGCCCCTTATACTTGTCCACCTGAGTATTTAGAAAAAGTTATGGATTTAGCCAAGAAGTATCAAGTAGGCATACATATTCATGTTGCTGAAACTTTAGGGGAATTTAATGACATCCAGAAACAGTATGGCAGGACACCTGTGGGGCATCTTAATTTATTAGGTTTATTTGAGTATCCTGTTCTTGCTGCCCATTGCGTTCACTTAACTGATGGAGATATCGATATTTTAAAAGAGAAAGGTGTTGCTGTTGCTCATAATCCTGAAAGCAACATGAAATTGGCTAGTGGAATAGCTCCTGTAGTTCAAATGTTAAATAAGGGAATTACCGTAGCGTTAGGTACTGACGGAGCATCAAGTAACAATAATTTGGATATGTTGGAAGAAATGAGGTCAGCCGCATTAATGCATAAAGCCGCAGGGGATCCGACAGTAATCTATTCCTACCAGGCTTTGGAAATGGCTACTAAAAATGGCGCCAAAGCCCTTGGACTAGGGGATAAAATCGGTGTTTTAAAACCGGGAATGGTGGCTGATATAATTTTAGTAGACTTTGATAAACCTCATCTTTACCCAAGACATGACATACTGGCTCACTTGGTATATGCGGCCCAATCTTCCGATATTGATACAGTAATTGTAGATGGAAAGATTGTAGTTCAGTCTGGAAAGCCTTTGACGATAGATGTTAAAGAAACTTGTGAAGAAATTCAAAAAGTTGCCAACAAAATAGTTGGTAGTTCAGGCAGCCGTTAGGCTGCCTTTCAAGCTTTTTTACTTGACAACTATAGATTCACCGGTTATTATATTTACTGTAAAGGAAAAATACTTTACAAGGGGGCGATGGCAATGATGCCAAAAGTTGCCCGGATTGCTTTACTTTACGATTTTTATGGCAAATTACTAACAGATAAGCAACAGAATATTATTGAATTATATTATAACCAAGATTTATCTTTAGGAGAAATTGCAGAAGAAAATGGAATTAGCCGACAAGCAATTCATGACATAATTAAGCGAGCTGAAACAACTTTAGAAGAATATGAAGAAAAGTTAGGTATGTTAAAAAAGTACTTAGTCGAAAAATCGGTCTTGGACGAGATTGTAGATATTTTAAGCAGTAGTCAACCATGTGAAGTAAAGCTTAACCGTATTAAAGCTAAAATCAACAAACTTATTAGATATTCCGTGGAATAAGTTAGGGAGGAATAAAATGGCTGTCTTCTCCAGCTTGGCTGATAAGTTGCAAGAAACTTTTAAAAAGTTAAGAGGTAAAGGAAAGCTGAGCGAAAATGATGTTAACGAAGCTATGCGCGAAGTAAGAGTGGCTTTGTTGGAAGCTGACGTTAACTTTAAAGTAGTAAAAGACTTTATTAGCAGAGTAAAAGAAAGAGCTGTTGGGGTAGAAGTAATGGAAAGTCTCACCCCTGCCCAACAAGTCATTAAGATTGTTAATGAGGAGTTAACTAATCTTATGGGTGGGGTGCAAAGTAAAATAAACTTTTCTAGTCGTCCCCCCACGATTATTATGTTGGTAGGATTACAAGGGGCAGGAAAAACCACAACCTGCGGTAAACTGGCAAATTTACTACGCAAACAAGGAAAACGTCCTTTATTGGTGGCCGGTGATATTTATAGGCCAGCCGCAATAAAACAGCTTCAGGTATTAGGGCAACAATTAAATATACCTGTTTTTAGTATGGGTAATCAAAAAAGCCCTGTAGATATTGTTCAAGCTTCTGTTGAACACGCTAAAAATTTTGGTAACGATACCATTATTGTCGATACTGCCGGGAGACTTCATATCAATGAAGAACTGATGGGTGAGTTAATTTCTATTAAAGATAGGGTTAAGCCCCATGAAATACTATTAGTTGTAGACGCTATGACAGGTCAGGATGTAGTAAATGTTGCGGAAAGTTTTCATAGTAAATTAGGAATTGATGGACTTGTTTTAACTAAGCTAGATGGTGATACTCGAGGAGGAGCTGCTCTTTCAGTCAAAGCAGTCACCGGGTGTCCTATTAAGTTTGCCGGAATGGGCGAGAAACTGGATGCTCTAGAACCTTTTTATCCTGAACGAATGGCTTCACGGATTTTAGGAATGGGCGATATTTTAACTTTTATTGAAAAAGCCCAAGCTAATTTAGATGCAGAAAAAGCACGTGAAATGGAAAAAAAGCTTCGCCAGCAGCAGTTTACCCTAGAGGACTTTTTGGATCAATTACAGCAAATGAAATCCATGGGTCCACTAGAAGATATCCTAGGCATGATCCCTGGCTTAGGTGCTAATAAGCACTTAAAAAATTTTAAGGTAGATGAAAAAGAACTAGCCCATACTGAGGCTATCATTAGATCTATGACACCTGAAGAAAGAAGAAATCCAAATATGATTAATGGCAGTCGTAAACGCAGGATTGCTAAAGGTAGTGGGGTAAGTGTTCAACATGTAAATCGTCTCCTAAAGCAATTTTCAGAAGCTCAAAAAATGATGAAGCATTTAGGTGGGTTAAAGAAACATAGCAAAAAAGGTAAAAAGGCTGGTTTTAAGTTTCCCTTCTTTTAACTTTGAGGGACTAAAAATATTTTAAAATGGAATAGTTTAGAGGAGGTGAAGATGTGGCAGTTAAGATTCGCTTAAAAAGGATGGGTGCCAAAAAAGCTCCTTTTTATAGGTTAGTAGTAGCTGATGGCCGTTCCCCTAGAGACGGTCGTTTTATTGAAGAAATAGGATATTATAACCCGGTTCAAGAACCGGAAGTGCTTGAAATTAATGAAGAAAAAGCATTAAAATGGCTGGGCAATGGGGCTCAACCTTCCGAGACTGCTAAAGCACTATTGAAGAGAGCTGGCTTATGGTCAAAGTTTACAGAGAGTAAAAAATAAAGTTGAAAGATCCATGAGGAGGTTTTAATGTGCAAGAACTGGTAAGAACTATTGCCAGTGCACTAGTAGATCACCCTTCCCAAGTGGAAGTAAATGTGATCGAAGGTGAGAAGTCACTAGTCCTGGAATTAAAGGTAGCTCCTGAAGATATGGGTAAAGTAATTGGTAAGCAAGGACGAATTGCCCGTGCTATACGCTCTGTTGTAAAAGCAGCCAGTCTTAGAGAAGGTAAGCGTGTTACAGTAGATATTGTACAATAAGGGGCGCCTGCCCCTTATATTTGTAGGAAGAACATTTTTATGGAGGACAGAGGGGTGGCAGAGAAATTAATTAGCATTGGCCAAATTATAGCTACTCATGGGAACAAAGGCGAAGTTAGAGTTTATCCTCTTACGGATTTTCCAAATCGCTTTGAATCTCTTGAAAAAGTATATTGTCAACTTAACGAAAGACTAATTTGTCTCACGATTAACAATGTACGTTATCATAAGAAACATATATTGTTGCAATTTGCTGAAATAGATGACATGAATAAAGCTGAATCTTTAAAAATGGGAATGCTAAAAATTAGACAAGAAGATCTGATGCCACTTCCTGAAGGTCATTATTATATTTTTCAGTTGATTGGTCTTAAAGTATTTTCTACCCAAGGTGATTTCTTGGGGACAATTTATGATATACAAAAAACTGGAAGTAACGATGTGTATTATGTCCGACATCCTGAAACGGGTAAAGAGGTGCTAATACCAGCAATAAAACAGTTTGTGTCAGAAATTAATCTAGCGGAGAAAAGAATTCTTGTGAAACTATTGCCTGGACTTATTGATTAGGAGGGAATTACGTTGCAGATAGATATTCTGACCATTTTCCCTAAGATGTTTGAAAGTCCTTTCCAGGAAAGTATTTTAAAAAAGGCCCAGGAAAAAGGATTGCTAAAAATTAATCTTATTGATATAAGGTCTTTTTCCCGCGATAAACACAAGAAAGTTGATGATTATCCGTTTGGTGGCGGAGTAGGAATGGTGATGAAACCTGAACCTATTTTTGAAGCTTGGGAATTTGTTTGTGCTTCAAATCCGGATTTACCTACAAAGACAATTTTGCTAACACCACAAGGTCGTACTTTCAGTCAGGCTAAAGCTCAGGAATTGTCAAAGTTAAAACGTTTAATCTTAATTTGTGGCCACTATGAAGGAATTGACGAAAGAGTACGTGAGCAGCTTGTAGATGAAGAGATATCTATAGGTGATTACGTACTTACCGGTGGTGAGTTACCGGCAATGGTTTTAGTTGACGCTGTGGCTAGACTATTGCCAGGAGTTCTTGGCTCAGAAGAATCTGCTCTTGATGATTCTTTCAGCGATGGATTATTAGAATACCCTCAGTATACCAGACCTAGAGTTTACCGAGGGTTGGAGGTGCCGGAGGTACTTCTATCCGGGGATCACGAAAAAATTCGTTTGTGGCGCAGAAAACAATCATTATTACGTACAAGACAAAAAAGAGCTGATTTACTGAAGAAAGCCCGCTTGTCAGAAGAAGATAAAAAACTATTAATGGAAAATTAGAAGTAAGTAACCTTGCTTGTAATGTCTAGGGTTGTTTGTTATAATATTATTTGGCTTTTTATGCAAATTCATTGGTTTTACATATGTTAAGTGGAAGGAGGCAAATAAGATGGAAGTCATTAAGGCTATAGAGAATGAGCAACTAAAAAAAGATGTACCTCAATTCCAGCCAGGTGATACAGTTCGCGTGCATGTAAAAGTTGTTGAGGGTAACCGTGAAAGAATACAAGCCTTTGAAGGTGTAGTGATTGCTAAAAAGGGTGGCGGTTTGACTGAAACTTTTACTGTTCGTAGAGTATCTTACGGAGTTGGAGTAGAAAGAACATTCCCTATTCATTCACCCAGAATTGATAAAATAGAAGTGTTGCGTCGTGGTAAAGTAAGAAGAGCTAAACTTTACTATTTAAGAGAAAGAACAGGTAAAGCAGCAAGAATTAAAGATAGAATGGTGTAATCTTATAAGGACTGGCAAAGCTGGTCCTTTGTTTGTAATATGCTTCGATGGTCCCCTTAATCCGGTTAGATTTGGAGGTTAATATGGTAAAAGAGGAGAAAAAAAAATCACCTGTTTTAGATCTAATAGAGTCAGTTATAATTGCTGTTGTGTTAGCATTAGTTATTCGTTTTTTCTTATTTGAGCCTTTTTATATTCCTTCCGGCTCGATGGAACCGACTTTACAAGTTCAGGACAAAATTATTGTCAATAAACTTGTATATAGATTTAAAGAACCAGCCAGGGGAGATATAATTGTTTTCGAGCTTCCAATGCTGGAACCTGATTTAGACTACATTAAGAGAGTTATTGGATTGCCGGGAGAGACTTTAGAAATTAAGGACAGTACAGTCTATATAAATGGACAACCTTTGGAAGAAGATTATTTACCAGCAGATTTAAGGTTTATGGATTTTGGCCCGATAACTATTCCTGATGATTCTTACTTTATGCTGGGAGATAATAGAAATAATAGTCAGGATTCTAGGATATGGGGGACATTGTCTAAAGATCATATTATAGGAAAAGCTGTCCTGATTTTCTGGCCACTTAATCGTTTTGGATTACTAAAGTAGGTGAATTATTTGCAAATCCAATGGTATCCAGGTCATATGGCAAAAGGGAAAAAACTTTTGCTTGAACAACTAAAATTAGTTGATATAGTTATTGAAGTATTAGATGCTCGTATTCCTATCAGTTCAGCCAACCCAGACGTTCATAAACTGATTGGAAATAAACCAAGGGTTGTAATACTTAATAAGGAAGATTTAGCTGATCCGGGCTGTACCAAGGAATGGATTAGTTGGTTTAAAAACAGGGGTATAATAGCCCAGGGCTTTGATTCCACAGCTCATAAAGGTGCAGTTAATTTAGTTAAGACGGTGGTAAACGTTTCAAAAAGTAAAATGACCAGGAAAAAATTTTTATTGCCTCGGGCCACCAGAGCAATTGTTGTTGGTATACCTAATGTTGGTAAATCAACTTTGATTAATACTTTGGTAAGAAAAAAAACAGCAAAAACCGGTAATAAACCGGGTGTGACAAAAGGGAAACAGTGGGTACGTATACTTTCCGATTTGGAGTTGTTAGATACTCCGGGATTGTTATGGCCGAAATTTGAATCCCTTGATGTTGGTTTTCATTTAGCAGTTACAGGTGCCATTAAGGATCAAGTATTTGACTTAGTAGAAGTGGCAATTTGGCTGCTAAATAAGTTAAAAACCGATTACCCCAATATTCTTTCGCAAAAGTATAAGTTTTTCACTTTAGACCAGTCAAGTGCGGAATTGCTTGAGTTATTTGGTCAGAAGCGCGGATTTTTACAAGCAGGAGGTTCTACCGATCTAGAAAAATCGGCGCTAGCCTTATTACATGATTTTAGAAATGGTAAACTCGGCAGAATTACTCTTGAGAAACCGTTAAATTAGTATAGCTAAATTATTGGATTATTGCAGGTGGTAACTTGAAGATTTGCGAAATAAAAAAACTGCTTAGTAGTGAAACAGATATTTCCGAAGAACTGGCTATGCAGTTGTTGGCTGATAAAAGAGTTAGTGTTCAAAAGATGTATGAGAAATTTCTAAAAAGAAAGGAAAAAGAAAAGAACGAATTAGAGCGGGTTGCAAGGCTGTACAAAATAGAGACCAGCCCGAGATTTTTAGGTCAAAAAATAGCTGGTATTGATGAGGCCGGACGAGGGCCGTTAGCTGGTCCTGTTTATGCTGCAGCAGTTATACTTCCGCCTGGTAAATATATAGCTAAACTAAATGACTCTAAAAAAGTCGCACCAAAAGTTCGTGAAA
>DUOV01000113.1 GCA_012838615.1 Clostridia bacterium
ATATCCAATATACCTCCTTGTATGATATGGGTTGATTACGGGTTTGGTTTTTGGGTATGCTCTCTTATTTTTCTTTTTTTCTTGTTTTCCTCTTTTGTTACCCCAACATTTATTATAGAACCATTTTATTACAAGGAAATTATTTTTTTGCGTTTTTGCAAAGCCCGGCAGAATATAGTATTAAAATGCTGGCGTCAAGAAAACAATTTCCACTCTTTTTTAATAGTGATGAATATATATTACTCTTGCTCCATAAAGTTTAAAATATAAAATTCATAAGGGGAGAAGAGTTATGTTAATTGCTGATGCCCATTGTGATTCAATGCTGGATGTTATCCGTGGCGTTAGACATTTATATACTGCTTCCAGTAAGGGGCATGTTGATTTTCCTAGATTAAGGGAGGCCGGAGTTAAGATTCAAGTTTTTGCCTTGTTTATTGAAAGCATATATAAACCAAATGGTGCACTAAAGAGGGCCCTTCAAATGATTTCTGCCTTTTTTGATGAAGTCGAAGCAGCTGACGGCCTGGTTGAACATATAACCACTACTTCTCAGTTGGAGAAAGTTTTGCTAGACCCCAAGGCAGTTGGAGCTATCCTTAGTATTGAAGGGGGAGAAGCTTTAGAAGGTGACATACGAGTTCTAGACTGCTTATATCGTTTAGGTGTAAGATCAATAGGACTTACCTGGAACCAACGTAATCAAATTGCAGATGGAGTTGGCGAGAGAGATACTAAAGGTGGACTTACCAGGTTCGGTAAAGAAGTAGTTAAAAGAATGAATGAGCTGGGGATGTTAATTGATTTAGCCCATATTTCCGAAAATGGATTTTGGGATGTTATTAATCTATCTAGTAAGCCTGTTATTGTTTCTCATGCCAATTGTCAAAGTGTTTTTATGCATCCAAGAAATTTATCAAATCAACAAATATTAGCTTTAAAAGAGACTAAAGGTTTAATGGGAATTACCTATGCGCCTGAGTATGTGAGCGAAAAGCCTAGTCTGGATGCGTTGATAAAACATATAGATCATGTTTGTCAACTTACAGGTTGTGCTGATCTGGTCTGCTTAGGTTCTGATTTCGACGGGACAAATCCTATGATACCTGGCCTAGAAGAAGTTACTAAGGTTCCTGCTTTAATTAAAAAACTTGAAAAACTAGGTTATAAAACTCAGGATATTGAAAAGTTAATGGGTGAAAACCTTATTAAGATTTTAAAAGCAACCCTCTAGAATTATTGTAAAATATAATTTAAAAAGATAACTAGGTGATATCATATGTTAGCTGATCTTCATACTCATTCTACGGCATCAGATGGAATTTTATCTCCCTATGAGCTGGTTAAATTAGCAAAAGCGCGCAATTTAGCAGCCATAGCAATAACCGATCATGATACTGTTGACGGCCTTTCAGAAGGATTAGAGGCTGGAAAACAACTAGGTATTACAGTAGTACCAGGGATTGAATTAAGTACCCAAGTTGGTAATTGGGAGATTCATATTTTAGGGTATTTTATTGATTATAGTGATGGAAAACTTAACGCTACTCTGGAAAAGTATACTGCAGCCCGTTTAAGAAGGGGTGAAGTAATAATTCAGAAATTAAAAGAATTAGGTATTTACTTGGACTGGGAATCTATTTTAAATAGGCATGGGGAGGGTAGCGTTGGAAGGCCTCATATTGCGCGGGCTTTAATGGCAAATGGTTATGTTGATAGTATCGAAGAGGCTTTTCACAAATATTTAAATCCTGGTACTCCTGCTTTTGTACCGAGATTAAAACTTGAGCCTTTTGAAGCAATTAAAATGATTCGTTCAGCTTTCGGGATCCCTGTTTTAGCTCATCCAGGTCTTTTACACTCATCTAACTTAATAGACCAATTAATTTCTTCCGGCTTAATGGGTATTGAAGTATATTATCCGTTACACACACCGTCTCAGGTTCAGTATTATAGTTATCTTTGTAAAAAAAATGGATTGGTACCAACAGGTGGCTCTGATTTTCACGGTATAGGAACTAGTTCTAAAAAAACAATCGGGTTATCTACTGTCGATTACGAAGTGGTAGAAAAGTTAAAAAAGCTTAAAAAACAAAATAATCAATTATAAAACATAAAGTAATATATTATTTCTCTTCTGCATAGATTTTATTAAGATTTTGAGTAGGTGGAAAAATGGATAACTTTGAATGTGAACGTTTACTTGAAAAAATAAATTTATTGGAAGAGAAAGTTGAACAATTACGTGTAAGTAGGCGTGTGTTAATTCAACTAGTAGAGCGAATTGAGAGAGAAAAGAACATTTTAATTAAAAACATGGAGAGAGAATGCAAATACTTAAAAAAGCAAAATGCAAAGTATGCAAAAATGATAATGGAAAAGAATAAAAAAATATTAAAGATCCAGGGAAATTGATTTTCCCCTTTTTTTTCGTCAATTAATTGATATAATATATTCAGAAACATTTTAAATTTTAAATTACGGTTTTAGGATTAAGGAATCAGGTGAAAGGCCTGAGCGGTCGCGCCACTGTAACGGGGATTTTCTTCATCAGCCACTAGGTTTTCTGGGAAGGCAGAAGAATATCATGAACCGAAGCCAGGATACTTGACTAAAACCAAAGCTTAGTCCTCGCGATTAGGACAGGTATTTATTGGGGTATTTGACCTTGCCAACCTAGCGTAGGCAAGGTTTTATCATTTAAGGGGTGTTTTTATGGAAAAAGGAATCTATTTAGTTCTCGGTGGCACGAGAAGTGGGAAAAGTATTTTTGCTGAAAAACTAGTTAAAAAATTTTCTCTTCCCGTTATCTATTTGGCAACTGCTGTTGTTACTGATGAAGAAATGAAAAACAGAGTAAAAATTCATAAAGCCCGTCGAGATGTTACATGGACTACTTATGAAGAACCATATGATATTCCGGTTTTATTAAATTCCCTGCAAGGGAAGGAGTCTGTGCTTCTCCTTGATTGCTTATCAGTATACATATCAAATCTTTTATGGAAAGTAAATGAAGAATATAAGCTAGAAAATTATAAGTATATCCTTGGCGAGATTGAAAAATTAATAGCTTGCTTAGTAAATTTTAGAATGAATGCTGTAATAGTCAGTAGCGAAACAGGGTTAGGAATAATACCTTCTTCTAAATCAGGAAGGTTTTATCGGGATCTACTAGGTGAAGCTAACCAGATGGTTGCTAAAGCTGCTCAAGAAGTATATTTAGTAGTGTCCGGGGTGCCGATCGGGCTTAAAAGCCTAAGTAACTTAACTACATCTAATTTGAAATAAGCTCTAAGATTTGGTGTTTTACTAAGATAAAAATATTGGAGATATGATAATGAGACAACTATATAGTTTTTTTACGGCAGTACAGTTTTTAACTAGAATTCCATGCCCAAATAGCGAGTTTCGTAGTGAGTATATGGTTAATAGTCTTGTATATTACCCGGTAGTAGGGTTAATCTTGGGCACTATTTTAACTGTTGCCCATTTAGGGTTCAAAGTTTTATTTCCGGAATCCATAACAGCTGCTCTTACTACTACTTTATACGTGATTTTAACAGGAGGATTACATTTAGACGGTCTTATTGATACTGTTGATGGGCTGTTTTCTAACCGCCCTAAAAGTCAGGTCATGGAAATAATGAAGGATAGTAGGGTAGGCGCCCTTGGCGTAATCGCAGCTATTATTGTTTTTTTAATAAAGTACAGTATCTTTCAAAATTTAGGTCAGAATATTCCTCTTACTGGTCTAATAATAGTTCTAATTGCCAATCGCTGGGGATTGATTTTATTGATAACGTTTTTTCCTTATGTACGTAAAGAAGGATTAGGTAAATTTTTCCAGACAAAATCAAATAAAATGTTTTTTTTAGTTTCTACGTTAATTGCTCTTATTTTAGTTATCTTAATTGAATGGTATATAGGATTATTAAGTATGGGAATTACAGCTTTATTTGCTTGGCTTTATGGGAAAAAGGTTACTGCTACCCTTGGGGGAATGACAGGGGATACTTATGGTGCATTTATTGAGCTATCTGAGATTATCATTTTTTTAATACTAACTTTAATTTTATTTACATAAGGGGAGTTAAGGTTTATGTATGCCAGAGTTAGAGTTCCAGGCTCTTGTGGCGAATTAGTTCAAGGGCTCTGGGAAGATAGGGATTTATTAATATCTTGCCCTATTGATCGTTATTCTGAAGCTAGGGTATCTATTATGCGTGACTCTAGTGAAATTACCGGAACCGTTTCTAGACCGAAAGCTCTTCAGGCGGTAAAAAAAGTATTGAGTATTTTAGATTGCCGACATGGTGCTACCGTCGAAATATATTCTCAATTAGTACCGGGTAAGGGCTTGGCAAGTAGTACAGCTGATATTGCAGCTGCAGCCTGGGCAACAGGACTAGCCCTAGGCACTTTGTTATCTCCAAGGCAAATTGCAGATATAGCAATCAGTATTGAGCCTTCGGATGGAACATTTTTTACAGGTTTATGCCTGTTTGATTATTTAAAAGGTGATATTCAACAGCCTTTAGGGAATCCACCTGCTATGGGTATTTTAACTATTGACTTAGGTGGAGTAATAGACACTATTAATTTTAATATGAATCCAGATTTACCAAAGAAAAAATTACAAAAGAAAAAGGTTACGGAACAAGCCTTTAAACTTGCTATTGAAGGAATAAAGGAAAACTCCCCAGCCAAACTTGGGAAAGCTGCGACTTTAAGTGCTTTAGCTAATCAATCAATTTTGCCTAAATATAACCTGGAGCGTCTCATAGAACTTGTAGAACGTTATGATGGATATGGAGTTGTAGCAGCTCATAGCGGTACGGTAGTAGGAGTTTTGTTTGACAATAATGATGATTCCATTTTCTGGCACAAGATGATTAAAAAGAATATAAAAGGAAGTGTCTTATATCCTAATGCCAAACTAATCGGAGGAGGTTTAGAAGTCATGGCTGCAGGATAATTGTAGAAAGGTAAAGGTGGGATGTTTTATGTCAGCTAACCAAAGTTATCCATCTCATGGAGGCAACTTAACCTGGGCAAGAAAATATTACAAAAAAGAAGAATTAATAGATTTTAGTGCCAATATCAATCCTTTAGGTTGTTCAAATTTTATTTACCAAAGTATAACAGCCAATTTATCACTAATAGAGCAATATCCTGATCCTGAGTGTACTTCTTTAAAAAAAGAATTGAGTTTATTTTATGGTGTGGACGAGGAAAGTATTGTAGTAGGTAATGGCGCTTCAGAATTGTTATACCTTTTATGTAAGGCTATATCTCCTAGCAAAGCATTAACTTTGGCCCCTTCTTTTTCTGAATATTTAAAAGCCGCAAAAGCTTGTGGAGCTTCAGTAGAAGAGTTAGTTCTTCATGAAACCAACGATTTTCAATTAGAATTGCCTATACTTAAAAGAAGAATAGCACAATATGATCTTATTTTTTTATGCAATCCTAACAACCCAGTAGGAAATATATACACCAGAGAACTTATAAAGGATATTGCAGATTTATGTTATGAACACAAAACTTATTTATTGGTAGATGAATCTTTCTTAGATTTTGTAAAAAACAAAGCAAGATTTTCAGTACTTTTAGAAATAAAAACAAATCCATATCTTATTGTTTTATCTTCTTTAACGAAATTTTTTGCCCTACCCGGTTTAAGAATTGGTTGTTGTTTTGGAAACAAAGAACTGATAAAAAAAGTAAAAGAGATAAAAGATCCGTGGAATGTAAACTGCTTTGCTCAGTTAGCTGGTCTAGTGTCCCTTCAGGATAAGGATTTCCAAGCGAGAAGTATAGAATTTATCACGAAGGAAAAAGAACGCTTATACCAAGAGTTAACTAAAATACCTTTACTTAAGGTCTTTTACCCTAGTGTTAATTTTATCCTTGTAAAAATATTGACTGAAAATATGACGTCAACTAAGTTGACTAGGTTACTGGCTGAAAAAGGAGTTCTGGTGCGCAATTGTAATACCTTTAATGGGCTAGGAGAAAAATTTATCAGAGTTGCTGTTAGAACCAGAGAAGAGAATAACTTACTCATTAAGAATTTGGAAAAAATTATTTTATCAGGAGGAAAAAGTGACTGAGATTATTTTAGTTAGACATGGGCAGACAATTTGGAATGAAAGCGGAAAGTACCAGGGTCATACAGATATTCCTTTAAGCGTTATTGGCATAGAACAAACTTATAAGGTTCAAAAAAGACTAGCTAAGGAGGTAATTAATGTCTTCTATGCTAGTGACCTACAAAGAGCATATGAAACAGGTCGGATAATAGCAGAACCACACCAAAAAGAAGTACTAGTTGAAAAGGAATTACGGGAAATAAACTTCGGTGAATGGGAAGGTTTAGCTTACAACGAAATCATGGAGAAGTATAGGGACATAGCAACTAAATTTTATCAGGATCCAACTCTAGTGTGTATACCTGGGGGAGAGTCATGTAGAGAGTTGATTGAACGATGCGGTAGTATATTGCTGAAAATTGTGGAAAAACACCCTGATGAATGTGTACTAATTGCAAGCCATGGTGGAACAATAAGAGCCATGATTATTGCGGCTATGGGTTGGGACATGAGTTGTTTTTGGCGCTTAAGATTGGATAATACGGCAATATGTCGTTTAGAATATTATGATAACAACGCCATCTTAAAATCTTATAATGATACAGCACACCTTTATTATTAAAAACATAGACTTCTGATATTTGGGACAAACTAATAACAATCAAATTAAATCAGGAGGCTCCTATATGGCAGAAGATTATGTTTCTCGTGTTCCGTGGAGTACTGAACCTAGCTTAAAAGAAAAAGCGGAAGAGGTAGGGATTGATTTTGATAAATTTATTGACGGTCTAGCCAATAATCTTACAGACATGGAAATGGCTCAAGATTTTAACGTCAGTAGTAAAGTAATTTCTCATTTACGTAAGCATTTTGAGGAGTTGGGTATTCATTCCATTATGGGGCAGGATTAACCTGCCTTCTTCTAGTTAATTCACAAACAATTTTTCTAAAAAAACAGTAGATTTGTCCTTTTATTATGTTATAATAATTGAAATATTTTTTGGAGGAGAATCACCTTGAATCAGGATAAATTTATTAAAGAAGGACTTACTTTTGATGATGTTTTATTGATTCCTGCTGAATCAGAAGTACTACCACGAGATGTTGACATCTCAACCAATTTAACAAGAAAGATTAAATTAAACATACCGCTAATGAGTGCGGGTATGGATACAGTAACCGAATCCAGAATGGCTATTGCCATGGCAAGAGAGGGCGGAATCGGAGTAATTCATAAAAATATGTCTATCGAAAGACAAGCTATGGAGGTAGACAGAGTAAAAAGATCTGAACATGGAATAATTGTAAACCCAATTTATTTATCGCCGGATCATAAAGTAAAAGATGCGCTAGCGTTAATGGAAAGATACCATATTTCCGGAGTTCCAATTACTGTAGAAGGTAAATTGGTAGGCATTCTAACAAATCGCGATTTAAGATTCGAAGGAAATCCTGAAAGAATTATCAGCGAAGTAATGACCAAAGATAATTTAGTAACAGCGCCTGTCGGTACATCTCTGGAAGAAGCAAAAGAGATCTTGCAACGACATAAGATTGAAAAACTTCCCATTGTAGATGACGATTATAATCTGAAAGGGCTTATCACCATTAAAGATATTGAAAAAGCCAGACAGTATCCAAATGCTGCTAAGGATAGCCATGGGAGACTACGTGTTGCTGCTGCCGTAGGAACTGGTGCTGACACAATGGAAAGAGTTGAGGCTTTAGTAAAGGCTGGCGTGGATGCTATTGTTGTGGATACGGCCCATGGACATTCAAAAGGTGTGCTTGATACTGTTAGGTCTATTAAGGGTAAATATCCTGATGTAGACTTAATAGCTGGAAATGTAGCAACAAAAGAGGCAACGGAAGCCTTAATTAAAGCTGGAGCAGATGCAATAAAAGTAGGAATAGGACCTGGCTCTATTTGTACTACAAGAGTAATAGCAGGAATTGGTGTTCCTCAAATAACAGCAGTTTATGATTCTGCTACAATTGCACGCAAGTATGGTGTACCCATTATTGCTGATGGCGGGATTAAATATTCAGGGGATATTACTAAAGCAATTGCGGCAGGTGCAGATGTAGTTATGATTGGCAGTTTGTTAGCCGGTACAGAGGAAAGTCCCGGAGAAATCGAAATATATCAAGGAAGGAGCTTTAAAGTCTACAGAGGAATGGGTTCTTTAGCTTCCATGAAGCAAGGTAGTAAGGATCGTTATTTCCAAGAAGACGCCAAAAAGTTAGTTCCGGAGGGAATTGAGGGCAGAGTGCCCTATAAAGGCTCACTCGCAGAAACTGTCTTCCAACTAGTTGGAGGTTTAAGAGCGGGTATGGGATACTGTGGAACTAGGACCATTAAAGATTTGCAGGAAAATGGAAGATTTATTCGAATTACTGGTGCGGGGCTTAAGGAAAGCCATCCTCATGATGTTATTGTTACCAAGGAAGCTCCAAATTACCGTATTTAAAATTAAGCTGTCTTTAAATTTGTGGGGGAAGATCATTGCTTAAAGCTATTTTATTTGATTTAGATGGTACATTGTTGCCAATGCATATAGATGAGTTTTTAAAGAACTATTTGCAACTGTTATCCCAAAAGATGAAAAGCTATATTGAACCTAAAGATTTTGTTAATCAGCTTATGGCAGCAACAGCCGCCATGATTACAGATCAAGATTATCAAAAGTGTAATGCTGAAGTATTTGCTGAAGCTTTTTTTACTGCTACTGGTTTAGATGAGGAAGAACTAATGCCTGTATTTGAGGATTTTTATTTAAATGAGTATTGTTCTTTAGGAAGGAACTGCCGATCCTTACCTGTTGTTCAGGAAATAGTATATACAGTTAAACAAAAAGGTTATAAGCTCGTACTGGCAACCAATCCTCTGTTTCCATTAATCGCTATTGAAGAGAGAATTAGGTGGGCAGGAATTCAGCCTGAGGTTTTTACATTTATTACTTCTTATGAAAACATGCATGCCACTAAACCCAATCTTCAATACTACAAAGAGATTGTAGAACGTATCAACACAGCACCTGAGCAATGTCTGATGATAGGAAATGATGTTGAAGAAGATTTGATAGCCAAAACTATAGGAATGCAAACCTTTCTCGTTGAGGATTACTTGTTGAACAGAAAGAATTTACCTGTTTTAACTGATTATCGAGGGAATCTGGAGAGTTTACTTGAATTTGTGAAAGGATTAAAAGAGTGTAAATAAATGGGAGTTTCTCGTTTAAATTTCAAAGTTCTTTTAAGAGGAAATGATTATTAACATGTAGAATATGCTATATTGTGAACAACAAAATATCCTCAGGAGGTGCATCGGGTGCTTTTTAGAAATTGCGCTGGTGGTATAGTTTTTAAGGGAGATCAGGTGTTTATTCTGCAAAATGATAAGCATGAATGGGTTCTGCCAAAAGGTGTTATCCGAGAAGGGTCAGCAAAGGAAGTGGCTTTAAGGAGAGTATTCGAGGAGGGTGGAATTCAAGCTGAAATTATAGCACCAGCCGGTGAGACTAGTTATGAGTTTTATTCTTACTCAAGACAACAGCCTGTATGCAATAGAATTACGTGGTTTATTATGGAAACGCACCAAGACGAGTACAAAATTAATACTGAGGAAGGATTTATCGATGGCGGTTTTTATCCTGTTCAAGAAGCTGTCGAAAAAATAACTTACAGTCAAGACAAATCTTTGGTTAGAATTTCTTTTCGTAAGATGAAAAATTTATCGAGCGTAGGGAAATTGGCCTAGCATTTAGCTAGGCTTTTTTACTTGTGGCTATTAATTATTTTATATATAATTTCTTATATATAATTTTCCTTGCTAAAGTATAATTGGTAAAATATCTTTGGTAAGATCCATTTGTAAAACATCTGTGAAAGGTATGAAATAAATGTGAAATTGGAAAAAATAAAAAACTTATTAGAAGAAGTACAATCAGGAGTTGTAACAATAGAAGAAGCTGTAACGCGGCTTAAGTTTCTACCTTATGAAGAATTAGATTTTGCTAAAGTTGACCATCACCGTCAATTAAGAAAAGGCTTCGCTGAAGTTGTTTTTTGCGAAGGAAAGACACCAGAACAAGTAGCTAAGATTATTGATAAACTACAAAATTGTGAAAATAATATTATTGCAACAAGAGCTTCTTTGGAAATCTACAATCAGATAAAGAAAAAATTTAACCAAGCGGAATGGCATGACAGCTCCCGCGTAATTTTAATAAGAAATGGAGTTCAGCAAAGGATAGGTAATATTTTGGTGATGAGTGCAGGGACAAGCGATATTCCAGTTGCGGAAGAAGCTGTACTCACAGCTGAGGCTATGGGAAACAAAGTAACAACTTTATTTGATGTTGGTGTAGCAGGATTACATCGACTATTTGCCAATTTAAAATTTTTGTATGATGCTAAAGTAATTATTGTTGTTGCCGGTATGGAAGGTGCTTTACCGAGTGTTGTAAGTGGTCTAGTTGATAAGCCTGTTATTGCGGTTCCTACCAGCATCGGTTATGGTACTAGTTTTGGAGGCATATCAGCTTTACTTACTATGTTAAACAGTTGCTCGGCAGGAATAAGTGTAGTAAACATAGATAACGGTTTTGGTGCTGGTTATGTGGCCAGCCTTATAAACAGAATAGGAGGCAATTAGGTTGAAAGTTGCTTACTTTGATTGCTTTAGCGGTATTAGTGGAGACATGATTCTAGGTTCATTAATTGACGCGGGCCTTTCTCACCATATATTATTGAAACATTTGGAAAGACTGCCTTTGCCTGGTTTTTCCGTACAAATTGAAAAAGTAACGAAATGCGGTATTTCTGGCACTAAAGTTAATGTTTTAACTCAAGATTGTCATACTCACAGGCATTTGCAAGATATTTACAGCATTTTAGAACAAAGTAAATTAGAACATGATGTGATAAAAACAGCAAAAAAGATATTTCAAAATTTAGCCCAAGCTGAAGCGAAAGTTCACAATACTACCCCGGACAATATTCACTTTCATGAGGTTGGCGCCGTTGACGCCATAGTTGATATTGTTGGTGCGGTTGTGGGATTGAAAGAATTAGGTATTGAAGAAATATACGTTTCACCCTTAAATTTAGGCTCTGGTTTCGTAGAATGTGAACACGGGACTATTCCTGTTCCCGCGCCTGCTACTGTAGAACTGTTGAAAGGTGTTCCAAGTTATACTTCTGATGTTAGACAAGAATTAGTTACTCCCACAGGGGCCGCTATTATTACCACATTAGCTAAGGAATTTGGCAGTATGCCTGAATTGGTCGTAGATTGTGCCGGATATGGCGCAGGAGAAAGGGATTTGAAGATTCCTAATCTTTTGCGGGTTATAGTTGGGGAGCATAAACAAATTTCAAATTATCATACCGACAAAAATATCATCCTTGAAACGAATATTGACGATATGAACCCTGAGTTTTTTGATTTTCTTTTTTACCGTTTATCAAAAGAAGGGGCTTTGGATGTTAGTCTTACTCCTATTTACATGAAGAAAAACCGGCCGGGTACTCTTTTACGTGTTTTAGCAAAAGAAAATAATAAAGATAATTTAATTAAGGCGATTTTTGAAGAAACTACTACTTTAGGCATCCGAACCTATTCAGCAAATCAAATCTCGTTACCTTTAGAGTTTAGGCCAATAGAAACTAAGTACGGAACTATACGAATTAAAATTAAAAAAATTTCAGGAAAATCAACCCAGGTACTTCCAGTTTATGAGGATTGTCGTTTAGCTGCTATAAAATATGGATTGCCGGTTAAACATGTTTACGATGAGGTAGTAAGGGAAGGGTTAGCCAAAATTGATTTTGGTACATAAAAAGTCAAGATTTTTATATGATAAGTGATAGACAATAAAGCAAGAATTACTTTAAGGGTGTGAAATAGATGAAGTATTTTATTGAAATTTGGGGTTGCCAAATGAATGAACATGATGCGGAAATATTGGCCGGAATGTTGGAGCAACTTGGCTATCAAAAAACTGAACAGGAAATTGATGCTGATTTAATTATTTTATATACATGTTGTGTCCGGGAAAAAGCAGAACATAAAGTATTAGCCCGGTTGGGAGAGTTAAAAAAGTACAAGCACCTCAATCCTAACCTTGTGCTTGCTGTTGGCGGTTGTATGGCCCAACAACAAGAAATGGGAGACTATCTTCGCTCAAGAGCCCCTTACGTAGACTTGGTTTTCGGGACACATAATATCCACCGTTTGCCTCAGCTGTTACAAGAAGTTAAAGAATCGGACAGTATCCTGATTGAAGTATGGGATAAAGAACAAGAAATAGTAGAGGATTTGCCAGCTAAAAGAATGGATTCCGTTAAAGCTTACGTAACTATAACTTATGGATGTAATAATTTCTGTAGCTATTGTATTGTTCCCTACGTAAGAGGCCGAGAACGAAGCAGGCATCCAAAAGACATCTTACACGAAATAGAAGACTTGGTAGAGCAAGGTTTTAAAGAAATAATGCTCCTTGGTCAAAATGTTAATTCCTATGGTAAGGACTTAACACAAAAAATTGATTTTGCTGATCTTCTTGAACAAATTGATAGTATTGAAGGTTTGAACCGAATCCGTTACATGACATCCCACCCGAGGGATTTCTCAGATAAATTAATTAATGTTATTGCCAACTCAACCAAAGTTTGCGAGCACTTTCATTTACCCATTCAAGCAGGAAGTAGCCGTATATTAAAGCAAATGCGGCGCGGCTATACAAAGGAAAAATACTTAGAATTAGTTGAAAAAATCAAAACAGCAGTTCCCAATTGTACTTTAACTACGGATATAATAGTTGGCTTTCCTGGAGAGACAGAAGAAGATTTCTTAGAAACTATAGATGTAATAAAAAAGGTTCGGTATGATCAGGCTTTTACTTTTTTGTACTCACCACGTAAAGGAACTCCTGCTGCTTCCATGCCAAATCAAGTTCCTAATGACCAAAAGAAACAGCGATTTCAACATCTTTTAGAGGTTCAAAATAAAATCAGTTGGGAAATCAATCAGAAATACTTAAATAAGACAGAAGAAGTACTGTTTGAAGGCCCTAGTAAGACAAATCCTAATAAGCTTAGTGGTAGGACTCGCGGAAATAAAATTGTAATTGCTGAAGCTGATGAAAGTGTTATTGGTACAATTCAACCAGTCAAGATCACAGATGCCCAAACTTGGTCTTTATTCGGAAAACTTGAGCAGATGTAAGCTAAGAGGATGCGAATAAAAGTTTAAAACTTCCCATCGGGGAGTTTTTTGTTTTAACTTAAACTACTGAAGGAATTAATTTCAATAAAGTAGTTATGGTATAATTAAACCAAATTGGGGAGGGTTCAAGTTTGGACAAGCTTACACCGATGATGCAACAATATGTGAATATAAAAAGTCATTATCCAGATGCTATTTTATTTTTCCGATTAGGCGATTTCTACGAAATGTTTTTTGAAGATGCTGAGCTTGCTTCAAAAATACTAGAGATCGCTCTAACAGCCCGTGACGGTGGAGAAAAACGTGTACCTATGTGTGGGGTTCCTTACCACGCAGCCGATGGATATATTGCCAAGCTGGTAGCTAGGGGCTTTAAAGTTGCAATTTGCGAACAGGTAGAAGATCCTAAAACAGCTAAAGGTATAGTTAAACGGGAAGTAACAAGAGTTATTACTCCTGGGACGATTATTGATGATAAAGTATTAGTTGATAAACAGAATAATTATTTAATGGCCCTAGCCGATAACTATCAACAAATAGGCTTGGCTTACGTAGATATTTCTACGGGAGAGTTGTATACTACTGCGTATGATGAGTTTTCAGCTAAAAAGGGTATTATAGATGAAATAGCAAGGCTTAGCCCAGCTGAATGTTTAATTTGTGATAATCTGGCGGAAGACTATAAGACTATCATAGAAAAAAACAATACGATCTCCAAATATGCTATTACAGTTCTTAATGAAGAACTTAGCTTAGAAGAAGCTAAAAGTTTAATAGAAAAACAATTTCCACATGATGAATTTGCAAGAAAAAGCTTTAAGGAACAACCTGCGGTTATGATGGCTGTAGGAATTTTGCTTCTTTATTTACAAGAGACGCAAAAAAACGCTTTACAACATTTAACTAAGATTAGATTTTACTATCCTAAAAGATATATGAATATAGACCCTCAGACTCGTAGAAACCTTGAATTAACGGTGTCACTCCGTTCTCAGGAGCGTTATGGTTCCTTATTACATATTTTAGATGAAACCAAAACTGCAATGGGTGGTAGAAAACTAAAACAATGGATTGAGCAACCTTTGTTAGATGAAAAAGCCATTAAAGATAGGCTTGACGCTGTGGAAGAGCTAGTAAACGAAATATTCCTTCGTTCAGATTTAAAAAAAAGTTTAAAAGGCATCTATGATTTTGAGCGGATTTTGGCAAAGACAGCCTATAATACTGTAAACGCCCGGGATTTGTTAGCTTTGAAGCAGTCTTTAGCAGCCTTGGAACAAATAAAAAAATGCTTGGAAAAGGTTAAAAGTACTGGACTAAGTTTGTTAGCTTTCGAATTAGAGTTGTTCCCTGATTTAGTTAACCTGCTAGATAAGGCACTTAATCCCGATCCTCCTTTGACGATCCGGGAAGGTGGAATAATTAAAGAAAATTTCAATCAAAGGGTAGACGAGTTAAGAAAAGCAGCCAAGAATGGAAAGAGTTGGATAGCAAAGTTAGAAGCAGAGGAGAGGGAAAGGACCGGAATAAAATCATTAAAAATTGGATTTAACAAGGTATTCGGCTATTATATTGACGTAACTAAAGCAAATTTAGACCTTGTCCCTAAAGATTATATCCGCAAACAAACCCTTGCCAATTCTGAGCGCTACATAACACCTAAGTTAAAAGAGTTAGAAGACTTAGTTTTAAATTCTCAAGAACGGCTACGCATATTAGAGTACGAAATATTTACTTCAATTCGTGAGGAAGTAAGTAATTATATATCAAAAATTCAAAAGGCAGCCCAAATTGTAGCTGAGCTAGATGTGTTAGTTAGTTTTGCTGAATGTGCAATTAAGTATAATTATGTAAAACCAAGTATAACCAGCAATTTAACTTTAAAACTAACCGGAGCACGGCACCCGGTTGTGGAACAGCTAAATGCAAATGGTTTTTTTGTACCTAATGATTGTCTCCTTGACACATCTGAACATCAATTAGCAATCATTACAGGTCCTAATATGGCTGGAAAATCCACCTATATACGTACAGTAGCACTCATTGCCATTATGGCTCAGATGGGCTCTTTTGTCCCAGCTGACGAAGCTGTAATCGGTTTAGTTGATAGAGTGTTTGCACGGGTTGGCGCTTCCGATGATTTAGCAACAGGACAAAGTACCTTTATGGTTGAAATGAATGAAGTAGCTAACATTTTGCAAAATGCCACTAAAAAAAGTCTGATCATTTTAGATGAGGTTGGACGAGGAACCAGTACATTTGATGGTTTAAGTATTGCCTGGTCCATTTGTGAATATTTGGTGGAAAATATTCGGGCCAGAACTTTGTTTGCTACCCATTATCATGAGTTAATTGAACTTGAGAATATTTATCCTGCTGTTAAAAATTATAGTATGGCAGTTAAAGAACATAAAGATGAGGTTGTGTTTTTGCGAAAAGTTATACCGGGTGGGAGTGATCGAAGCTATGGCATTCATGTAGCAAAGCTTGCCGGCCTTCCCTCAAAAGTTCTAGATAGTGCTTATAAAAAACTAAGGGAATTAGAGCAGGAAAAAGATTCCGGAAAAACTATACAAGAAATTGCTGCAACGAAAGAAGAAAATAAAATGATATTCAAAAAGCAAGACCAAGAAGTACTGGAAATTTTACAGAACTTGCAAGTAGATAATGTGGCCCCAAGAGAAGCATTAAACTTGCTATATGATCTTAAGGAAAAATTGTCCTGTAGTTAGGTGGTTTTTATGAGTTCTAAAATTGTTATTTTAGAACCCCATGTGGCAAATCAAATTGCTGCGGGGGAAGTGATTGAACGCCCTGCATCTGTAGTAAAAGAACTAGTGGAAAATGCAATTGATGCTAATAGCTCCAGAATAACAGTAGAAATTTGGAATGGCGGCCTAGACGCTATTAAGGTTTCTGATAATGGGGAGGGCATGTCAATTTCTGATGTCAAGATGGCTTTTTTAAGACATGCTACAAGTAAAATACGTTATGCAGAGGATTTATTTAACATCTCTACCTTAGGCTTTAGAGGTGAAGCTCTTCCTAGCATTGCTGCTGTAAGTCAAGTTGAGGTGCTAACTCGCCCCAAAGATCAGATCGAGGGATGTAGAGCAGTTTTAAAGGGAGGGAAAGTTCAACTTTTTGAACCTACAGGATGTCCGTCAGGTACTCAAATTTGGGTTAGAGATATTTTTTTTAACACTCCTGCTAGGAAGAAGTTTGTAAAATCCTTAATTAGAGAAAACTCGGCTGTGGTAAACACAGTAACAAGATTGGCCCTTGCTAATCCCAGTATATCCTTTAAGCTTATTGTTGATGGAAGAGTAATATTCCACACAAGCGGTAACAATAACTTACTTGATGTAGCAAGTAGTGTATATACTGTTGATATTGCTAAAAAAATGATTTTCATAAAGAAAGAAGTTAATAATATTACGATTAATGGACTTATGAGTCAATGTCACCTATATAGAGCTAATAGGGAAATGCAGAATTTTTTTATTAATAGCCGGTATGTGCATAATCTTAAACTCTCTAAAGCCCTGGAAGCAGGATATAGAGATAAGTTACCAAAAAATCGTTACCCCTTATGCATCTTAAATTTTACTATTCCTGCTGACCAGCTAGACGTTAATGTTCACCCTACAAAACTTGAAGTACGAATCAACAAAGAAGAAGAGCTATGTAATTGTTTAACCAATTTGGTAAGTGATAGTTTATTAGAATTAAATACTGTTAGGGAAATCCCTATGAAGCCTAAACCCGTTATTTATAAAATTAACTCTTCGGAACAATTAAACCTTAAATTACCGGAAACAACCGTAGATTATACTGTTGAAGAACAGAAAATAGAAATAACGGAAATAGAAGAGCAGGGAAGTAAGGGTACAATTCACGAGTCTAAGTCCAAGCATGATAAACCTTGTAAAGAAAAATTAAATTATCAAGAAGGAAACCAAAGTGCTGTGGAGGATTTTCCGGAGCTGATTCCCATAGGGCAACTGCACAACACTTATATTTTGGCTCAAGGTGATTCAGGCCTTTATATAATTGACCAACATGCTGCTCATGAGAGGATTTACTACGATGAATTTAAGCGAAAATATCACAACGGTTTTTATTCCCAAATGCTGGCAGTCCCTATATCCATAGAATTAACCTATTCGGAAGTAGGCAAACTAATTGATAACATCCTTCTATTTAATTCTTTAGGAATTATTATTGAGCACTTCGGGGATCGAACTTTTATTCTTCGTGGTCTTCCTCAAGGTTTTACTGCTCAAGACGGTCAGGAATTGATTTCCTATCTTATCTCAGAGCTTGATAGGAGAAAAATCGATGAACTTGTGCGAGATGATTATATTAAATTATTAGCTTGTAAAAGAGCCATTAAGGCTAATCAGAAGCTAACTACTATTGAAATGAAGCATTTGCTTAGCAAGTTAAGTAAGACTGATTTTCCATATACTTGCCCTCATGGCAGACCTACAATTATTACATTTAGTATACGGGAAATGGAACAGAAATTCTTAAGAGGTTAGTGGGTATGATTAAACTTTGCGCAATTGTTGGCCCTACTGCCGTAGGAAAGAGCAAAATTTCTATTGAAGTGGCAGATGCTATTCAAGCAGAGATCATTTCTGGAGATTCTGTACAAATATATAAAAAAATGAATATTGGTTCAGCTAAGATAAAGCCTGCTGAACAATATGCTCTTAGTGGTAATAAGATTGAGCACCATATGATTGATATAGTCGAACCGGATGAAGAATTTAGCGTAGCAGATTATAAGCAACGGGTAGAAGAACTGATTATCCAAATTAAGAAACGTAAGCGGATTCCTCTCTTGGTAGGAGGGACGGGTTTATATATACAGGCAATAGTAGATCCTTATAAATTTGATCCTATTCCTACAGATTGGATGTTCCGCCAAAAGCTCCGACAGGAAGCTTTGCAATATGGAAATGAATTTGTTCATGATAAGTTACAACAAGTAGATCCAGTTTCCGCCAAAAAAATACATCCAAATGATTTGCGACGAGTGATAAGAGCCCTGGAAGTTTATCATAAAACAGGTAGGCCTATTTGGTATAATCATTTTACTAAAGACAATAATAATGGGGAAAGTTTGTTGGTAGGGTTAACAATGCCCCGTGAATTGCTATATCAAAGAATAAATCAGAGAGTAGACAATATGGTAAAGTCAGGCTTGGTCGATGAAGTAAAATCCTTGTTAGAAGCGGGTTATGATCCTAATTTAACATCTTTACAAAGTTTAGGGTATAAGCAGATTATAGCTTTTTTAATGGGAAAAATCAGCCTTGAAGAAGCAATTGAACTTATCAAGAGAGACACCAGGCGCTTTGCGAAAAGGCAAATAGCTTGGTTTAAAAGAGATAAAAGGATAAAATGGTATATGATTGATGACTCAACAGAGTATTCAAAACTTATCAAAGAAATAGTAACATTTTTTGCCAGGAGTATTTATTGCAGGTCTTAAATGTGTTAATATAGATAGATAAAGAGTATGCGCGGAGGGATACCATGACTAAGCCACAAATTAATTTGCAGGATGCATTTTTAAATCAAGTACGTAAAGAAAACCTACTTGTAACGATTTTTCTTGTTAATGGGTTTCAGCTAAAGGGAATAGTAAGAGGGTTTGATAACTTTACTGTAGTGCTTGACACCGATGGAAAACAACAAATGGTTTACAAGCATGCCATTTCAACTATCGTGCCAACTAGGCCTGTAAGTCTAAGTAGTGATATAAACTAAGTTTAAAAATAAAGCCCTTTTTAGAGGGCTTTATTTAGTTAAATTTGCTTTCTGACTGGATAGTTAGTATTTGTAACGTTTTAAGATTTTACCAGTATAATAATAGAGATTATAGCTACAAGTTTGAGGTGAGAGGCATGAAGATAAGACTTAATTTTAATAATAAATTAGCCACAAATAGCTCAGAACCTCTTAAACAAGATATCCAAATTGAAACCACCACTCATTCAGTAGCAAGAAATAAATATTTAAGTTCTAAGGAAGATAAAAAAGTTAAGGCGACAAAAGCTCAGGCGTTAGCAACGGAAAAGCCTAACAACAGAGCAATTTTTGAGCAGCTTATTCAAGATTTAAACAAATTAATTGGTTTAGATAATGTTAAGAAATTTATTTTAGAGCTATATGCTTTTCTTGAAATTCAAAAAAGACGCTCAAAAGAAAACTTAGCTACCGAACCATTGGTATTACATATGATTTTTAAGGGCAATCCTGGTACTGGCAAGACAACCGTGGCACGGATTTTTGGAAACTTATTTAAGGAATTGGGTGTTTTAACGAAGGGACATATTATTGAAGTTGAAAGAGCAGATTTGGTTGGCGAATATATCGGACATACCGCTCAAAGAACAAGGGAACAGATTAAAAAGGCGTTAGGGGGAATACTGTTTATCGATGAGGCCTATTCTCTCGCTAGGGGAGGGGAGAAGGATTTTGGAAAGGAGGCCATTGACGTACTTGTAAAGGCAATGGAGGATCATAAAAACAATCTTATTTTAATTTTAGCAGGCTATAAGGACGAAATGGATTGGTTTTTGAAAACAAATCCAGGCTTACGCTCCCGTTTACCTTTACATATTGAATTTCCAGATTACTCCGTTACAGAATTACTTGATATTGCTAAAGCAATGGCTAAAGAACGTCAGTATTTTTTTTCGCCTGAAGCCTATAGTGAGTTAGAAAAAATACTACGACGAAAAGCCTTTTTAGGTCATTGTAAGCATGGTAATGCTCGTTTAGTTCGAAATATACTAGAAAAAAGCATACGACTGCAAGCTGCGCGACTTATTACACAAAAAACCATTACTCGCGAGGATTTGTTAGTTTTACAAAAGGAAGATATAAAAGATATAGATGAGAGTCTTCTTTGTGATTATAAACCAGATCCTGACTATGAAAGTGCTGTCAATTAATAAATTTAAAAAATCGGTTAAGGAGTGTACACATTGTTTTCTGTTATTAATAGCGAATCATTATCCATCAAAGAAGCAGTAGAATATGCGGAAAATACAACTTTGGAACAAGAAAAAAAATTAAAACCTTTGATCTTACATAACCACCTGAAGGTAGCTGAAGCATTCCAATTCCACAAAATAAGTGATGATTGTTTTAAAGGGAGTACTGGATACGGATATGGTGATTATGGTAGGGATACATTGGATAAGATATATGCCCATATATTTGGTGCGGAGGCGGCCCTGGTCAGGCCTCAAATCGTCTCGGGAACCCATGCCATTTCTTTATGTTTATTTGGTATTCTTAGACCAGGAGATAGGTTGTTAGCTGTAACTGGTCAGCCTTACGATACTTTATTAAAAGTTATTGGTCACCCTTTGGCAACACCATGTTCATTAAAAGAATTGGGTGTTAACTATTCACAAGTCGAACTGTTGCCTAACGGCTCACCTGATTATACGAAAATTGCTCAAGAACTGAAAAAACCGACTAAAATGGTTTTAATTCAACGTTCAAGAGGATATGCCTGGCGAAATTCTTTAAGTATTGCTGAGATTGAAAAACTGATTAATTACATAAAAGAAATTGACTCAGACATTATTTGTTTTGTTGACAATTGTTATGGTGAATTTGTAGAAATGGTAGAACCAACACAGGTTAAAGCTGACTTAATTGCAGGTTCTCTAATCAAAAATCCAGGTGGTGGTATTGCTCCTAGTGGTGGGTATGTAGCAGGAAGGGAAGACTTAGTGGAAAGAATAAGTTACAAATTGACAGCCCCAGGCATAGGAGCTGAAGTTGCTTCAAGCTCTGGCGAAGTTTATCGTTTACTGTACCAAGGTTTGTATTTAGCTCCTCATATTGTTGCAGAGGCCCTAAAGGGTGCAATCTATACTGCTGCTTTATTTTCTCATCTAGGTTACGAGGTTTCGCCTAAAACTGGGGAGGAGCGTACTGATATTATTCAAGCTATAAAATTAGGTAGTGAGGAAAAAATAGTTCGCTTTTGTAAAGCATTGCAATCTTTTTCACCTGTTGATTCCCATGTGGTTCCCGAGGCTTGGGACATGCCTGGCTACGATAGTAAGGTTATTATGGCAGGCGGAACATTTGTACAAGGCTCTACTATGGAATTAAGTGCAGATGCTCCGTTAAGGCCTCCATACATAATTTACCTACAAGGTGGTTTATCCTATGATTATGTGAAAATTGCTGTAACTAAGGCTGCAGTTAAGATGTTGGAGAAAAACAAATAATTATCACGATCAGTTATCGAAGCGACCTTTAAGGTCGCTTTAATAAATATTTCTATAAAGGCCAATAACTTTTCCCAGAATAGTTACTTCTCTAGCGTAAATCGGTTCCATATATCGATTTTCAGGCTGCAAGCGAATGGTATTTTTTTCTCTAAAGAAGCGTTTTACTGTAGCTTCGTCATTTAACAAGGCAACTACAATATCACCATTGTTGGCAAAACTTTGTTTTTTGACTATTAAAAAATCACCATCCATTATTCCGGCTTCAATCATACTCTCACCCGAAACAGTTAACATAAAAACGTCATTAGTGCCAACCAGCTCTAAAGGCAGGGGAAAAGTATCTTCGATATTTTCTACAGCCAGGATTGGATTACCGGCTGTTATTCTACCGACTAAAGGAACTTGAACCATTGTTTTAAGAGAATAGGGTCCGTTAAGGATTTCTATTGCTCTTGGCTTAGTAGGATCACGTCTAATGTATCCTTTTTCTTCAAGTTGATTAAGATGACCATGAACGGTTGAGCTGGAACTGAGGCCGACAGCTTCGCCAATTTCTCTAACGGAAGGCGGATATCCTTTACGTTGGATATTTCGTTGAATAAACTCTAAAATGTCTTGTTGCCTCTTATTTAGATCTTTAAACAAATTTATTGGCCCCCTTATTGAAAAAAAGAAATACTTTTTACATAAATTATAGCATGGCCTAAAAAATTCTCAAAACATTTGTTCGTTTTTTTGCTAAAAAGATTGAAACCGAACACTAGTTCTGATAAAATATACTTAAAAGAGAACTTATGTTCGGAGGAACAAAGATGAACAGGAAAACTAAACGAAAAATTAGACTTAAGTCGAGGGGTAAAAATTTATTTGTTATATGTTCAATTATTCTGTTGCTTTCATTTTATCTAAACTTAACAGGCTTATTTGAAAAACAGGCTTTTGGCAGAACAGACACCTACAATACAGTTGTGGTTAAAAAAGGTGACACTTTGTGGGGGTTGGCTGAAAAATATGGTCCTAAGCAAGACATTAGAAAAACTGTTTACGAAATTAAAATGATAAATAATATAACTGATAAATATCTTAAGCCAGGAGAATTGCTGATAATACCTTAATAATTTTCAATAATTATGTAAACATTATCTTCTTGTTTAAAAAGTGAATATTTGCTATTGTTATATGTAGGTTAACATCTTAAACCGAAAGGAATACTGAATATGTTTAAATTATGTGTCTTAGAGGACAGATTTTGTAATAATTGTGGCGAATGTAATTATTGTGATTTGAAGCCTACTAAAATTTGTGATAACTGTTGCGAATGTATTGATGAAACGGGTTATAGAACTTTAAAAATAGATAAAATAGTTTTAGAAAATGAAAAATAAAATTTTAGCCGTTGCTTGATTTAATAGCCAACGGCGTTTTTTATTATGGTCATAGCGTTTTTATTATAAATAACTTCCTATAATATTAATTATGTAAACTAAAACTTAAAACACCTCTTAGGATTACCATCCCCCCCTTTCTTATTCTGCCCCAGCGTTTCCTTTGATAGAAGTTAGCTTACCATATAATTATAGCAAGAAAATCTTTAATGAACCGTTAATAGTTTTTTTGCAAATAAAATTACCAAAATTTAAATAATCTCGCGTTTATTACTTTTGCTTAAGAAAAATATTTTTTAACTCATAGTTCTGCATTAAGTTTATTTCTACTTTATTTAAGCGCTACCTTTTAATCATTAAAAAAGTAATAAATTGATTTGTTTCTTTACATACTAATATTGGAGGTGTTGTCCTTGAAAGGAAAATGCAAAAATAGGGAAAGAACTAAAACCAGACAGGTAAGTTCCCTTCCCCTAGGCGCTGCTTACTCAACAGTCGGCGGTTCAAGTAAAGTTATGTTAAGAGAAACCCGGGATAAATAATCGTTTTCCTTTAAAAAACGCCTCACAAAAAAGGAGCTCTCAAGGCTCCTTTTTTGGTAGAATAAAAAATCGCTTTTTGGTTTACATAAGTTAACATAAAGTTTTCCTGATTTTAAAAATTTACGAAAGTAGCTTTTGGCTCTGGATTAAAGTTATTTTTTTATTTCTTGGTAGTTGCTTTATTCGGTATTCCATTTTTAGTACCGCACTTTTAGTTGGAAATTCTTTTACATATTTTAAAGTAACCGGCTTCCTGGTTCTAGTGTATTTAGCACCTTTGCCTGAATTATGTGCTTTTAGCCTTTTTTCTATATTGGTTGTCCAACCTGTATAAAGACTTCCATCCGAGCATTCCACAATGTAAAGGTAATAGCCCACTTTCTCCTCTCCCCTATCTTAAAACCCGTATGCATACATAATACGGTAGAAAATATATATGTTTAATAATAATGAATTTATTTTGGTGATGGTTTTATGGTTGCCATACAAAAAAATATTGTATCTTCTTATATTATCATTGCGTGTTTCTTGGTATTTATAGATTTTTTCTTTCCGGCCGCTGTTTTTGCCTATTTTATTAAATATCTCACAACCTTATCTTTATTTATGATTTCATTATTACATAAAAAAAGGTTTAGAGAACAAAAGCTGATGTTTGTGGCACAGTTTTTTGTGGTTATAGCCGATTATTTTTTTGTCCTTAGTAGAGGATTTAATGCAGGTCAACTTACCTACTTTAACAAACTTATAGGTACTTTTTGTTTTTTTCTGGCTTATATCATACTTATTAAGGCCTGGGGTGAAAGAAGAAATAATAACATTAGATTTAATATGTTGGAGATATTTATTGGCCTAGCAGTCTTACTAGTTTTATGGCCTACGGTTAAGCTACTTGCTCCTCATTTAAATTTATTTGTAAAGTTAGGAGCGTTGAGTTTTGGGGTCATTTTGTGCTTATTAGTCTGGACTGGATTGTGTACACGGTTTAGAAATTATTATGGACGGACCACTTCTAGTCTTATCGGTCTGGCCAGTTGCTTAATTTTTGTAAGTGACTTAGCTGTTGCCCATGCTTCTTTAAATCCAATATATTCCGGACACTTCGTTTCTTGGTTATCTGCTTTAATTTGGATTACTTATGTGCCGGCTTGGGCTATTATTGTCAATGTAATTATCAATCAAAATATTTATTTTTAGACCTTTTTTACCTTTCTTTTTGGTTTGGGGGTTAGTATTATTTCATTTTCAACGGTTTTAACTTTTAAGTCAAAATCTACGATTCCTTCTTTGTAAAGTTTAATTTTCAAATTTAATAGTTCTTTTCCAATCTGTTCTTGTAAATCTGAACTAAAAAAAGAGGCAAAAGAATTAGTTGATTTTGAGTCTTTATCATGTGGGGATTGCTGAGTACTAGATTCTTTTACTTCTTCAAAACCTACGAGCATTTCCTGATCACTTCGGTTTTTCGGAATAGTTTTCTTTTTAGTCATGATATCACCTATTTACTATAAAATTAGTAACTACTATAACTTTAATGTCCAAATCTTCACGCTTCTGCATAAGATATACAAAAGAGTTTTAAGGAGAGATAGTATGAGTGAAAGAAAATTTCCTGTAAAGATTAATACAGTACGAATTTCAAAGCCAAGGCTGGAAGTATATTATCCTAAGGTTTCCGGTTGTGAAAGTGGCGTAGCTGAGAAACGTATTAACAATAAAATTATAAGCTTAGTAAATCAAATGATTAAGGACCAGGGATACTATGATAATCCTAAAACAGATATTACCGGTTACTATGAAATTAAGACAAATGAACGTGGTTTGCTTAGTCTAACTATGTCCAACTATGCCTTCTCCGGTGGAGCTCACGGTATTACCCTACTGAAAGCGTTGACCTTTGACGTTGAAACGGGTTATGATTATGAGCTAAATCAGTTGTTTTCCCCCTACGGCAATTATATTAAGGTTTTGTCAGATATGATCAAGATTCAAATAAAGCAGAGAGAGATTCCCTTAATTGTTGATTTTCAACAAATAAGGCCGGATCAAGACTATTATCTGGCTGATAAGTGTTTGGTTGTCTACTTCCAGCAATACGAACTTGCTCCCTACGCTTATGGCTTCCCACAGTTTCCTATTTCTATATACGATCTACAAGATATTATTGCTGAACAGCCTCTAGGAAGAATGTTATACTAAAAACTTTTTAATAAGGAACAGTTGACATTAGATGAAATTTAATGTTTACTGTTCCTTTTTAGTATGTATATTTTCTACACGACTTCAGCTTTTCGTTCATCTTCAATTATGGTCTTATAACAAGATATTAATCGCTTAGCCGAATTATTGGATGATATCTTTTGCACATTAATTTTTGCGTTTCTGCTAAATTTATGATATAACTCTGGCTCATTTAATATGGCCATTACTTTATCTACAAAAACTTCTTGGGATAAGGGTGTTAAATAACCATCAATGCCAGATGTGACCATTTCTTTTGTACCAAAAGCTTCAACTGCAACAATTGGTAATCCAGCAGCTTTAGCTTCACCCAGGACAAGCCCTTGAGTTTCAGTAACAGAAGCAAAAACAAACAGATCGGCACCTAGGTAAGCATTTATCACTTGTTTTTTATTTAAGGTACCTGTAAAAACTACTTTTTTCTCTATATCCAAAGATTTACATAAGTTTTTATAGTGAATCTCTTGTGGCCCTCCGCCAACAAGTACTAAGGTAGTATCAGGTAATTGCTTATTTATATTTTTAAAGGCGTTGATTAAAAATTCTAAGTTTTTTTCAGCTCCAAGACGTCCTACAAAAAGAAGGATACGATCTTGTTTGGGTATAGAGTAGTTACTGCGAAGCCAAGTTCCGTCTCCCTGTTTATAGCTTTCTAAATCTATTCCTGTAGGAATTGTTACTATCTTCGTTGTGACACCGTATTGTCGCAGCAGGTTTTCAATAATTGACGTAGGAGTAACTACTAAATCACAGGAATTACAAAAATCTTTGCTAACTTTTCTAACCAACCAGCGTGAGAAGTTTTGAGCAAATGGTACATAATGGACATACTGGTCATACAAAGTATGATAAGTATAAACAAGAGGTATTCCACACTTTTTGGCTGCTTTAGCTCCCAATCTTCCCAATAAAAATGGTGAATGAACATGAATAATATCTATATTTAGTTGATGGAGATCACTTTCCAGTTTGGGGGAAATTGGTATGGCAAGATTAAAGTTTTTATATATCAGGTTGGGTAGTGATTTAAATCTAAAGACGTTCTCCATCTTAGGGCAATTAGGATAATCCGGTGCAAATATGTATACCTTGTGGCCTAAGGCTCGTAATTCAGCACTAAAGGTTTCTATTGAACGTACTACACCGCTGGTATAGGGAAGAAAGCTATCTGTAAAAAAAGCTATATTCAATTTTTTCACTCCTTTATCTTATGCTGGTTATTATTACAAACCAATTCAGTAAGCTGGGAGATATGGTCAATGATGTAAGTTGGATTCTCGGCTTTTAATGCTTCCAAGGGAAAACTTGACCAAGTGACTGCTGCTGTTTTTGTGCCTGCCGCTTTAGCGCTGGCAATGTCATGAGGGCTATCACCTACCATTAGGGCATTTGCGGCCTTTATTCCAATTTTATCCAGAGCAAATATAACAGGTTCTGGTTTGGGTTTGTGAATTACGGTATCTTCATAGCCAACAAATATATCGAAAAAATGATCTAAATTAAACAGTTGCAGCCCCCTTAGAGCGGTTTTACGTACCTTTGAAGTAACGATACCTAGCTTTATGTTCATTTCATGTAACTTTTTTAAAGTTGCTTCTACTCCGGGAAATATTTTTATCATTTTATCATGATGAATCTGTGTGTACTCACGATAAAGTCTTACTAATAATTCCCCTTGTCCAGGCGCAAGTTCCTCCATAGCTTCAACTAGGGGCCTACCAAAATTTGGTATTAGCTCTTCTTTGGAAATATCTCTATTAAAATGCTTTCTTACTACATGTTTAAAAGATGAAACAATTAAATCCGTACTATCTAGTAAAGTACCATCTAAATCAAAAAGAACTGCTTGAATGTCATTCATTATTTGTCCTCCAAGATTGTCCACAACTTATTTTATACCTTTAGAACTAGATTGCGTTAAAATTGTTAGTTGCTATTACACCAGCCTGCTGGGCCTCTTTTTGTCTGCTCCCTGCCCTATAAACTGTTAAACCTTTACACTTTAAATTATGAGCTAAAATAAACATATTTTCAATTTCTTCGATTTTTGTTTGCGGGGCTAAATTTATTGTTTTGGATACTGCATTGTCACAAAACTTTTGAAAAGCAGCTTGCATCCTAATATGCCATTCGGGCGGGATTTCCGGTGCAGTAACAAAAACCCTTTTCTGTTCAGACTCTAAGATAGAGCAATTTTGCACACTACCTGTTTTAATAATCTGTTCCATAATCATATTATATTGACTTGTACTATACTGTTGTTCAATTGTTTCCTTGAAAACTGGATTGATCATATAATTTATTTCTTCACCTAAGGCTTTCTTGCGGAAAGCCAGGGCGAAAACAGGTTCTATACCGGGACTCGTATCGGCAATCAAACTGAGGGAACCTGTAGGAGCAATGGTTGTACAGGTAGCGTTGCGCATGGGAGTCCCATGATAAATGCTGCCATCTATGGCAGGAAAGCTACCTTTTTCTAGGGCCAATGAACCGGATGTATTATGAGCATTAGCTTGAATAAAAGACATTACCTTTTCTGCCAAGTTAAGGGCAGTTTGAGAGTCATAAGGGATTGCTAGCTTGTACAATAAATTAGCCCAGCCCATAATACCAAGGCCTATTTTGCGATTTTGCATGGTTATCTTACCTATTTCCGGTAAAGGATAGTCACTTACATCTATTAAATTATCTAAAAAGCGTATAGCTACAGAAATAACTTGTCCTAATTTTACCCAGTTAATTTCATGCTGAGTTGCCATTTTTTCTAAATTGATAGAACCTAGTATACATGCTTCGTAAGGCAATAAGGGTTGTTCACCACACGGGTTAGTAGCAGCTATAAAACCCTGGACAGGAGTTGGGTTGGTTGCGTTAATAGTGTCTAAAAAAAGTACCCCTGGTTCGCCGTTTTGCCACGAGTTAAATGCAATTCTATGCAATATGTCCTTGGCAGCTATAGTATTATAAGTTTTTCCTTTGTAAGTAAGTGGAAAGAAATTATTTTCTTTTACTGCCTTAATAAATTTGTCGGTTATTCCAACTGAGAAATTAAAGTTCACAAGTTGGCCAGGTTTTGACTTAGCTTCAATAAATTCTAAAATATCAGGATGGTCAACCCGTAATACAGCCATATTAGCGCCGCGGCGAGTTCCGCCCTGTTTGATTGCAGTAGTTGCAGCATCAAATACTTTAATAAAACTAACCGGACCTGATGCCAGGCCTCCTGTTGTAGTCACCAAAGTGTTTTTCGGACGAAGTTTGGAAAAATCAAACCCTGTTCCTCCCCCACTTTTATGGACCAAAGCAGCATTTTTAACGGCAGTAAAAATATCCTCGATGCTGTCTTCAACTGGTAATACAAAACATGCTGCTAATTGATTTAAAGGTTGGCCGGCATTAAT
>DUOV01000114.1 GCA_012838615.1 Clostridia bacterium
GAAAATTGAATAGTCAGATAAATGAAATTTTAGTTCAGGCTATAGAATATAAAGCATCTGACGTTCATTTAACAGTAGGCCAACCTCCGGTCTTTAGAATTAACGGTGTGATGGTACCTCAAAACAACTATCCTTGTTTATCTCCCAACGATACAAATGCCCTATTGTGTCAGCTAACTGAAGAAAGTAACCGTTTAAAGGAAAAAGGCGAATTAGATTTTGCACGTTCTATTCCTGGAGTAGGAAGGCTTAGAGTTAATGCTTTTTTCCAAAGAGGGGCAGTAGGAATTGTGCTAAGATTGATTAGTTCCCATGTGCCAACTCTAGAACAATTAAATTTACCGCCTATAGTGGCAGATTTTACAGCTAAAAAAAAGGGGTTGGTTTTAGTGACAGGCCCGACTGGTAGCGGAAAATCAACAACTTTGGCTGCCATGATTGACAAAATAAACTCTGAACAAACAGTCCATATTTTAACTCTAGAAGACCCCATAGAATATATCCACCAACACAAAAAGAGTATTATTAATCAAAGAGAAATAGGAACTGACTCCAAAAGTTTTGCCGCAGCCTTAAAAGCAGCTCTGCGGCAAGACCCAGACGTTATTTTAGTTGGAGAAATGCGTGATTTAGAGACAATTTCCATAGCTATTACCGCCGCCGAAACAGGTCATTTAGTTTTTGCCACTCTTCATACTAATAATGCTTCTCAGACTATTGATCGAATCATAGATGTATTTCCTCCTTATCAACAACAACAGATAAGGATTCAATTGGCGGAAACTTTGCAGGGTATTATTGCCCAACAATTATTGCCAAAAGCTGATGGAAGTGGCAGGGTTGCTGCTGTTGAGATTTTAGTTCCCACTACTGCAGTCAGAAATCTGATCAGAGAAGGGAAAACCTATCAGATCCAATCTATGATTCAAACAGGAGCTAGATTTGGCATGCAATCTATGGAAATGGCTTTGAAAAAACTTGTCCAAACTGGCTTGATAAGTCGTGAGGAATACACCAGCCACTTAGAAGGTGAAGCGTTAGACCTAAACTAACAGGTTTCAGTTTTATACTTTTGCTTAATCACTTTAACAGGAATAAATGACTTAAGGAGTGTAATATTTTGTTGGTCTTCCAATATTACGCTAGAAGCATTACTGGTAAACCAATTAAAGGATTACTGGAAGCCAGTACCAAAGATGAGGCCTTACAAAAGCTACGAGCACAGAAGCTTTTTGTTATTTCTATTGAACAAAGAAGCAAAAAGATAAATATCAATTTAATTAAAAAAAGTAAAGTCCCTATTAAAGATCTAGCTGTTTTTTGCCGGCAGTTATCAACCATGTTAAATGCCGGTTTACCCCTCTTAAATTGTTTAGACATCTTAAAGCAACAAACTGAAAATAAAAATTTAAAGAAGGTTATTGAACAGGTTACTGCCGCTGTCCAGGAAGGAGAATCTTTAGGTAATTCTTTTCGACAACATAAGGAAATACCTCAACTAATGCTATATATGATTGATGCAGGCGAGCTTGGCGGTGTTTTAGATGAAGTCTTGGCCAGACTAGCCACCCATTTGGAAAAGGAATATGCTGTGACTGAAAAAGTAAAATCGGCTATGGATTACCCTATAGTTGTTCTTTTTATTGCCGTATTAGCTGTCATAACTCTTTTAACTTTTGTGGTACCTACTTTTAAAGAGATCTTGAATGATTTGGGAGTTGAGCTACCTCTTTTCACCAGAATACTTTTAAGCTTTGGCGATTGGATGAAAAATTATTGGCATTTACTAGTGTTTTGTTGCGTTCTAATATTTTATGGTCTTATAATCTTTCTGCAAACCAAGGATGGCCGTAAATTAAAGGATCATATTATGTTAAAAGCTCCTGTGTTCGGAAAGTTAAATCAAAAAGTTGCAGTCTCTCGCTTTACCCGTACTTTGGGTACATTATTAAAAGGCGGCGTACCCATCTTAACAGCTTTAGATGTAGTTAAAAAAATAGTTAATAACCAAATAATTGAAGAGGAACTTGAGTTGGTCCAGGTTAAGATCGAAAATGGGGATGAGATGGCTAGCCAGTTAGCTAAAAGTAAGGTTTTTACCCCAATGATAGCACATATGGTTGCAGTTGGTGAAGAAACAGGAAAACTGGACACGATGTTGGAAAAAATTAGCGATTTTTACGATAGTGAAGTAAATAATATGGTGAGTAAAATTTCAAGTTTACTAGAGCCTCTAATAGTCATAGTTTTAGGAAGTATCGTAGGAACAATAATTTTAGCTATTATATTACCGATGTTTAGCGTTATAAGTTCAATTTAGAATAGGGGATTATGGAAAAAATTAAAAAGGGGTGAAATAATGGGAAAAATATGTAGACAGATATTTAGAAATGAACTAGGTTTTACCTTGATTGAACTAATGATAGTAGTTGTAATTATTGGCATCCTTGCTACTATTGCTATCCCTGCATATTCTAATGCTACCCAAGAAAGTAAAATAAGTAAAGCAAAAGCTGATTTGCGGACTTTAGAAAGTGCTATTGAAATTTATTACATTGAAAAAGGCGAGTATCCCAAAGAAGAAAAACTTGAGGATTCCTTATCTAGTTATATAAAAACATTACCAAAAGATCCCTGGACCAATTCATACTATATATACGAATTAAATGAAGATGGTACTAGATATGAAATGTACCTTCCAGCAAATGAAACAAATAAACTGGAAAAGGATTTATATTCTTTTGGTTTTAAACCATAGTTCATTGTTAAAAAACTCTTTTGCAATAGCAGTGAGGTGTACTATGCTATATGCTCTTTTTTTTATCTTCGGTTTAATTATTGGCAGCTTTTTAAATGTTTGTATTTACCGTATCCCCAGAGGGAAATCGGTTGTTCACCCACCTTCTTACTGTGAAAGCTGTGGCACAAGACTAAAACCTCTAGATATAATACCTGTCGCCAGCTGGCTTTTTTTACATAAAAAGTGTAGATATTGTGGTACTAACATTTCCAGTCAGTACCCGTTAGTAGAACTGTTAACTGCAGTTCTTTTTGTCTTTATCTTTCATTATTTAGGTCTCTCAAATAGTTTACTTCCTTATTTGCTATTAACTTCTTTATTAATAATAATAAGTTTTATAGATTTTAAGTCTTTTCTTGTTCCTAATAAGCTAATAATATCAGGACTTGTGTTAGGCTTTGGTACACATCTTATATCTCCTACAATCGATTGGCAGAATATTATTCTGGGTTTTTTGGTAGGCGGAGGCGTATTATATGTGCTGGCTATTCTTAGTAAAGGAGGCATAGGTGGAGGAGATATAAAACTTGCAGCTATGATTGGTTTTTATCTTGGATGGCAAAAAATTTTGCAAGGCCTTTTTCTAGGGGCTTTAATTGGCTCTATTTTTGGCCTTGTGATGATAATAACTAAAAAGGCTACTAGAAATGAACCTATACCTTTTGCCCCGTTCTTAAGTTTAGGAGTTATTTTGACTTTATTTTTAAGTTCCTATGGCATATTTTACTAAACGAACCTCCTTTGTTAGTAATAATGCAGGAAAATAGATAAAAATGTAGAAAATTAACATATTAGGGAGTGTTTGCCATGGGTAATATATCTGGGAGTGAAAAGGGATTTACATATCTTGAAGTCATAATTGCAATTACAATTATAGGACTTTTTTGTACTATGGCATTACCAGCTTTTGATAATATAGTTGCTAAAGAACGTTTAAAAGCTGCAGCCCGGGCTATGACTGTACATTTTCGAGAGGTGCAGCAATTAGCTATGGCAGAAGAACAAGGGCTTGCTATTGTTTTCGATAGATCTAATTCTTATTATGTAGATAAGGCTTCAAAAGTTCTAGAAAGAAAACATTTGCAAGATGGTATCACTATTACCCTGGCCAATTTTTCCTGTGGAGGAGGATGCGTTCAAAAAAAGTTGAGATTTACTTATTTAGGAAGATGTACCCCAGGAAGAGTAGAACTTACAAATTCCAAAGGCGATAAAATGTATATTATCGTCAATTCCATGGGGAGGGTGAGAACTAGTGACATACCTCCGAAGGATTAAACATAATGAACAAGGATTCTCATTGGTTGAGTTAATGATAGCGGTAACTATACTAGGGTTAATACTTATCCCTATGCTTAGCATGTTCGATTTTGGTTTAAAAAGCCAACTTAAAGGAGAAGTGGACCTGGTTGCTTTAAGCCTTGGCCAAAGTAGATTAGAAGCTCTTCTGGCAGAGTATTATCAAAATGATTATAAACTGCTTGACCCTCAAACAACATCTGAAACTGTTGAACTAGGTCATAAGTACACTATAACCAGTACCGCTGCCGTTCCTAGCGGTAGGCTACAACAACTGACTGTTAACATTTCTTATGTAGTCTTTGGCCAATCAAAAAACATTCAATTAATAACAAGGGTAGTTGAATACTAGTGAGCAAATTGTTAAATGAACAGGGACTCACTTTTTTAGAAATGATGGTCTCGGTAACCATTCTTGGAATGATGATATTGGCCCTATACGGCATTATAGATAGTAGCATGGCTATGTTTCGAACAAGTGATGCCCATTTGGAACAAATCCAAAATATGCGGGTAGCTATGGAATCATTAGGAAGGGACTTAAGGGAGGCTACTGCCATAAGCTTTGAATTGCGGAAAAATGAGTTAACTATATATTTACCAGACAATAAAACTGAAAAATATGGACTAGCTAGCGAAAGTATCTATGGACCCTCAGGTTTAAAAGGAAAGAAATTATGGAAAACAACAGAAAGCAACCCTATCGCCAGTTATCTAACACATTTTGAAGTTATTAATTCTGGCAAGTTAGTAACTGTTAAATTTAAAGCAACCTCCCCTAAAGGTAGAATAATAACTTTAGAAAATAAATTTGCGTTACGCAATTAAGAGGTGAGGAGAGTTTACTACTTACATAATAATAATGGATCAGCCTTATTTGTTGCCTTGATGATTTTATTCATTTTACTAACCTTAAGTTTTGCCATCATTGCTATGACTTCTAGCGAGTTAAAAATATCTAGTAATCATATAAAATCTACCCAAGCCTTTTACATTGCTGAAGCAGGAATTGCTCAGGCTATAAGTTTGCTTTATGCAAATCCAAAAGCATCAGGAATCATTATAGAAAAGATGCCTATTGGTAACGGGGAAGTAACAGTAACCGGAAATTGGTCAGATAATATAATTAAGCTGGAAGCCGTAGGGAAGGTTAAGGGGACACAACGAACGGTTAAACAAATTCTTAGGGTTGAAGTTGCCGATACAATACCTGCAAGTGTTGAAATAACTAGGCTTAGATGGTCGGAAGGACAAAAAGATATATAAAGTATGGTGAAAGTGAGTCAGGGTTTTGCTTTAAGCATCTTACTAACGATTAACAAATCTTTAAATGTATCAAGGAGGGTTTAAGTGTTTGGAAAATTGAGACATCTTCTCAAGAAAGAACGCCATACCATTGGTTTGGATATTGGATTTTCTCGAATCAATGCAGTAGAATTAAAAAATACTTTAAATAATCTGCAGTTAATATCCTTACACAGTATAGAATCCCCTCCTGAGACAATAATTGATGGAAAAATAACTGATAAAGAGCTACTAATAAAAAAGCTGAATAATCTTGTACAAAAAAATGGTTGGCAGGGAAAACAAGCAGTTACTGTTGTGAAAGGACGGGGGGTAATAATTCGACATCTTAAAATGCCCGTGATGCCTAAAGCAGAATTGAAAAATGCAGTTAAGTTCGAACTTGAATCATATTTACCTTTTAATAGTAAGGAAGCAGTTATTGACTTTGTTAACCTTGGAACTATAAAAATTGAAAGAGAAAAGCAGTATCTAATATTGATTGCAGCTATACCCAAGGAAATTGCTTTTACATATTACGAGGTTTTCACAGCTATTGGCTTAGATCTGGTTGCCATAGATGTTGTTCCTTTAGCATTGCAAAGAACATTCTTCTCAAAAGAAAGAAAAGGAGTAACAGCATTCGCTGATCTTGGAGAAGAAATAACTAATTTTTTCATAGTAGTTGACGATAAAGTTTCTTTAACGAAAAACATTACTACCGGCAGTACCATTGTCAACCAGGAAATTGTTCGTGAATTGCGCCGTTTCTTTGAACTCTGGCAAGCACAAAGTCAAAATATAGATATTTCTAAACTTGTCATAACTGGGAGTACCGGAAACCTGGATGAAATTACTCCTTTTTTAAGTAGACAGCTAGGAATACCTGTCGAGATTGGTAAGCCGCTTGCCGGGCTTTTAAAAGAAGCGAAAGGAATAGGGCCTGAATACGCTATAGCAGCAGGTCTTGCCTTGAGGGGAGTGATAAAATAGTTGGCTAATCTCAATCTTTTACCCGTGGAGGTAAGAAAAGATCTACCAATTGACTGGCCAAAGTTTATTTTGCTAGGAATTATTTCTTTTACTATTATTTTTCTCTTGGTCTTTATTATTTTTATATACTCCCTAAAGATGGAAATTTCCAAATTAGAAACAGAATTAATACAAATACAACCTAAAACAGTTTATGCCTTGGAATTAAAAAGGGAAATTGACCAAATTAGCAAGCAAGTAGAGATACTAGAAAGTTTAGATGAAAAACAGAGTTTTTGGCACCAATTGCTATGGGATATCAATTCTCGCATTCCTCATGAGCTTTGGTTAGTAAATTTTAGTGCCGGTTCTGATAAAATACTTACAATTAATGGTCAAAGTATGGATCTCAATTCTATTGGCCTGTTTTTAAATCAACTAGATCAATCGCCTTTTTTAACTGAAACACAACTGCTGGAGGTTGAAACACTATCAATAGAGAAACAAACTGTTTATAATTTTGAACTTCAAACCAGGCTATGTAAAGGGTGTGGAAAATAGTGCAGCAGCTTTTTTCTCTGAAGGAGAAAAAAATATTATTGCCCTTAGTTTTCTTCCTCATAGGTACCTTATTTATCCAAATTTTTATGAGGTTTGTTCTCCCTACCTATAAATCAACAAAAACAATTTTAGAGAAAAAAAGACAAGAAATTGTTGACGCCTATAATCTTACTCTGGAAATCGAGCATTTATCCAGGCAAAAATATGATTTAAACTCAAAACTTAATGACCTGCTTGGCAGATTTCAGGTTAGTCTAGCCGCAGGTTACCCTCTAGTCTATTTAGATACCGATGACTTAAATTTAAAGCTAGATAACATAACTCCTTATACTGTTTACAGAACTGATTATTATTCAACCCTGCCAATAGATATGGAGATAAGTGGTACATATTTAAGCGTATTAACCTATTTAGAAAGAATAGAAAACCTCCCGGCTATTGTAGAAATTGTATCTCCCACTATAACGGTAAATGAGGAAAAACAAGTTGTATGTAGTTTTAAATTGAACATTTATAGTACTGACATCGCTTTTAACTTAAATGATGAAACTCCTGATAATTTAGGAAAATTTAATATTTTTACTCCCCTCGTGCAAGCTTTAGCATCTATTGATTCAGAACAGAAGCCAATTAAAAGCAAGAACGAGAATTCAATTCAGTCTGAATTCCCTATAAACTCTACTTCATCTGCTGAAATGGAACAACCTACCCAAGAAGAACAGGTTCAGAAAGATGAAATCTATTATCACTTTCCAAGTCGATAACAAAGGGGAATATAACATGACAATTAAACAAACAAAAAAGTTTGCAGTAATAATAGCATTATTAATACTTGGTCTAACATTATTTTCTTTAAGAGCTTATGGTGCAGTTAAAAGTCTTACCAAAAACATTAAGGCAACTTATCGAAATATTAATATTTATTCATATGGAAAAAAACTTTCTAGCCAAGTGGAACCTTTCATTTTAACTGAACAAGGTGTAACCATGGTACCACTTAGGCTGATAAGTGAGGCTTTAGGACATCAAATAGTGTGGGTCGAGGAAACATCTAGTATCTATATCGGTGATGCGCCTGATACTGTTGTAAATAACAGTAAGTCATTAGAACCTACACTTATTGAAGATATAGCAGTTCTCAGAAATGTAGGACCTTTTTATGAACTTAAATCTCGTAATATTGTTATTGCCAGAAGACAATTTAAGAGTGGAATTGCAGTTGAATTGAAAAATGAAAACTCCATAGCTGAAGTTGTGTTAGAACTTAAAGGATACTATAACTATCTAGAAGGATATATCGGGATTGATGATGAAACAAGAAATAGTTCTACAGGTTTTATTTTAAGCGTTTACGGTGACGGTTTAGAAAAGACTGTAGAAAGTCTTGTTTCCCCTTCAGAATATCCTCGCCCCATTAGGGTTGATGTTAAAGGCGTTAGCAGACTAACTATTAGAATTGAGGGCCAAGACTGTGAAATTGGAGAGTATGAAAGAACCATTGCTGCTCTAGCAGATTTTAAATTTTATAAAGAGTAAAAACATTATTTATGTTATATTTATGCCAGGAATAATACGATAATCCTTGAATTATACTACTAAGAAGGTGCATTGTTTACTAAAATCGGGGTGAAAAGATGATAGAAAAAAATTCTTTAGAAGAAATATTACAGATCGCCCTTCAAAAAGGAGGGGATTTTGCTGAAGTATATCTTGAGCAAAAGAAAACAACAGGAATTGCCTGTGAAGCTGATAAAATTGAGAGGGTAGTTACAGGAAATGATGTAGGGGCAGGTATTCGTGTAATATCTGGTGAGAATACCCTTTATGCTTTTACAAATGACTTAAGCAAAAAAGGACTTATTGACCTTGCAGAAGTACTTTCGCGTGCTGTTCAAGGTACAAAACAAGACCTGGTCATAAACTTATCTAAGTTTAAACCTACTATTGACTTTCCTATAATTAAAAGACCTGAAGATGTTAACATTGACAGTAAAGTAGAAGTGGTAGCTAATGCTAATAGTAGTGCTCGCTCTGTTGATGAAAGAATCAAGCAGGTTACTGTTAGCTATGGCGACGTTGTCCAAAATGTTACTATAGCTAATTCCGAAGGATTACTAGTCGAAGACGAAAGAATTCGTACGCGTTTAGTTATTAACGCAGTAGCTTCTGATAATGGACAAATTCAAACAGGTTATGAAGCTATTGGCGGTCATGCAGGTTTTGAATATCTGGAGAAGAACCATCCAGAAGAATTAGCAAAACAAGCGGCTGGAAGAGCGCTATTGATGCTTAAGGCAAAACCCGCACCCGCCGGAAAAATGCCCGTAGTCATGGCAGGTGAAGCTGGCGGAACAATGGTCCACGAGGCTTGTGGGCATGGCCTTGAAGCAGATTTGGTGCAGAAGCAGTTGTCCGTTTACGGAGGTAAAAAAGGTCAAAAGGTTGCTTCTGAATTAATAACTGTAGTAGATGACGGAACTTTAGGCCAGAAATATGGGTCTTTTCGTTTCGATGACGAAGGTACCCCTTCCCAAAAAAATATTTTAATAGAAAATGGTATTTTAAAGGAATATATGTACGACTATTTAACCGCTAAAAAAGAAGGTCGCAATTCTACTGGCAATGGGCGTAGAGAATCCTATCAGGAACGTCCAATTCCTAGAATGACAAATACTTTTATTGCGCCCAGCAAAGACAAGACTGAAGATATTATTAAAGACACGAAAAGTGGCCTTCTCGTTAAAAAAATGGGAGGCGGGCAGGTTAACACTACTACGGGTGATTTTGTATTTGAAGTTACAGAGGGTTATCTTATTGAAAATGGTAAAGTAACTGTTCCAGTAAGAGGAGCAACTTTAACCGGCAATGGTCCCGCAGCCTTAACTATTGTGGATGCGGTTGGTAGTGATTTAGGTTTTGCAATCGGAACCTGTGGAAAAGATGGTCAAGGAGTACCGGTTTCTGACGCTCAGCCAACCATTCGAATTCCTGAATTAATAGTGGGCGGCATTTTGGATTAAGGAGGATTAATTATGGCTGAAGATTATCTCGCAAAAGCCCAAATAGCTGTAGAAATGGCCCAATCTCAAGGAGCTAGCATGTCAGAAGCTTATGTTTCTGCAAGTAAAGAAACAACTGTAGAAATTAGCAATCAACAAGTTGAAGCAATGAAAATGGCTAAAGAGCATGGTTTAGGTATACGGGTAATACTTAACGGCAAAATAGGTTTTGCTTATAGTAGTGATCTTAGTGATTCCTCAATTAAGAATATTGTCAGACAGGCCGTTGCTAATGCTGAAAAAACACATGCAGACGAATTTAATATTTTACCCAAAAGAAGTGAATTATATCCCAAGTTAGATTTGGTTGATAAAAAAATCCTTGACACGCCTATTGAAGAAAAAATTACTTTGGCCAAAGAGATTGAGAATCAAGCAAGAGCATTTGACAAACGAGTTAAAATTACGGAAAGTACAACTTACCAAGATGTAGTTTATAGTATATCAATTTTTAATTCTCAAGGAATTTCTGAATCCTATAAGGGCGCTTATTGTGGAGCTTATGCCTATTTAGTAGCTGAGGAAAATGGTGAAAGCCAAACTGGATTTGATCTTACTTACAGCTTAAAATACAAAGATATTAATCCTAGTAAAATTGGACAAGAAGCAGCCCAAAAAGCCGTGCGCATGTTAGGTGCTAAAAATATTGCTACCCAAAAAGCCGCTGTAGTTCTAGATCCTTATGTGGCTACTAATTTTTTAGGTGTTTTAGCATCTGCTTTATCAGCTGAAGCAGCCCACAAAGGAAAATCAGTTTTTTCCGGAAAAGTTGGAAAAAAGGTTTCTTCAACAGCAATCACGATAATTGATGATGGTGCCTTACCAGGAGCTATTTTGTCATCTCCTTTCGACGGAGAAGGAGTAAGAA
>DUOV01000115.1 GCA_012838615.1 Clostridia bacterium
TAACATCAAGATGGAAATCGAATTAATCACCCAAATCGCTATTGAAGAAGGTTTACGTTTTGCTATTCGGGAAGGTGGCAGGACTGTAGGTGCCGGTGTCGTAACTGGTGTTATTGAGTAACAATCTGGGCCGGAAAAATCCGGCCTTTTATTTTGTTTAGGCAATTTTAGCTTATAAAAAGAAAATAGAATGGATAAACATTATGATGAGGTTAATAATGAGCCTAGAGCTGTAAAGGGCTTCCTATTGACACACTTTTTGATTTGTGCTAAATTAGATTAGTAATCCAAGAAATAGGCTTTTTGTACCTTCAAGGAGGTGGCATTTTTGAGAGTAGGCATAACTCTGGCGTGTACTGAATGTAAACGTCGTAACTATAGTACAATGAAAAATAAAAAGAATGACCCTGATAGAATTGAGCTTAGAAAGTATTGCAGCCATTGCAAAACCCACACGATTCATAAAGAAACAAAATAGTAGTTTTTAAAATAAGGATGTGATCCAATGGCTACCAAGTCAGCATCTAAAACAGAAAAATTTACCAATAGAGCTACAAAGTATTTTAAGGGTGTTTGGTCCGAACTTAAAAAAGTTCATTGGCCAAACCGGAAAGAATTAGTTACTTACACTAGTATTGTGTTAGTTTCAGTTTTTGTGGTAGCTTGTGTTATTTGGGTTGTTGATTCACTCTTTACTGCTTTATTATCCGTGCTTATCTAATAAAAAATATCAGTTTGACCTTGGTTTAGGATTGGAGGGAAGGGTATTATTCCCTTGCTAATGGAAAAACAATGGTTTGTTATTCATACTTATTCTGGTTATGAGAACAAAGTAAAAACTAACTTGGAAAAAAGAGTAGAATCCATGAATATGGGTGATAAAATTTTCCGGGTTCTTGTGCCTGTGGAAGATGAGGTACAAGTAAAAGATGGTCAAAAAAAAATAGTCAAGAAAAAAGTTTACCCCGGTTATGTATTAGTTGAAATGTATATGACAGATGATTCCTGGTATGTAGTTAGAAATACGCCGGGCGTTACTGGTTTCGTCGGTGCTGGTTCTAAGCCAGTTCCCCTTCATTCTGCAGAGGTCAAGCAAATCTTAAGACAAATGGGTTATGATGAGCCAAGGGTTAAGATAGATTTTGCCATAGGCGAAAATGTCAGGGTTACGAGTGGTCCCTTTGAAAATTTTATTGGCTCTATTGAAGAAATTCAATCTGAAAAAGGAAAGCTAAAAGTGTTAATTTCTATGTTTGGCCGGGAAACACCGGTTGAGCTTGATTTTTCACAAGTTGAAAAAATGTAACCAGTAAAAGGAGGTGCGATAATGGCTAAAAAAGTAGTAGGTTTTATTAAATTGCAATGTCCTGCTGGAAAAGCTAATCCGGCCCCACCAGTTGGTCCTGCTCTTGGTCAACACGGTGTAAATATTATGCAGTTTTGTAAAGAGTTTAATGAAAAAACTGCTGGGCAGGCTGGTTTGATTATTCCAGTTGAAATAACTGTGTATGCTGATAGATCTTTTAGTTTTGTGACCAAAACACCGCCAGCTGCTGTACTTTTAAAGAAAGCTGCTGGTATTGAAACTGCATCAGGAGAACCTAACAGAAACAAAGTTGCTAAAATTTCTCGTGATAAAGTGAAAGAAATAGCTGAGACTAAAATGAAAGATTTGAATGCTGCCAGTATTGAAGCTGCTATGCGTATGGTTGAAGGTACAGCAAGAAGCATGGGAATTGAAATCGTATAACTAATAAGTTTAAATTTGGGGTCAGTCCCCAGTCTCCAGTCCCTTGTCCCCAGCTATAACTATACTGGCGACTGGTGACTGATAACTAGCGGCTGACCTAAGAGAAATACAGACAAAGCAAAAAAAGTGGGAGGAGAAATCCGCTATACCACAAGGAGGTTTATAAAATGCCTAAATTTGGCAAGAAGTATCAAGACGCTTTAAAATTGATTGATAAAAATAAATTGTATGATCCTGCTGATGCTGTGGATTTGGTAAAAAAAACAAGCACAGCTAAGTTTGATGAGACCATCGAAGTTCATGTACGGCTCGGAGTAGATCCGAGACACGCTGACCAACAAGTTAGGGGTACAGTTGTATTGCCCCATGGTACAGGTAAAACTCGCAGGGTTTTAGTTTTTGCTAAAGGAGAAAAAGCTAAAGAAGCTGAAGCTGCGGGTGCCGACTTTGTTGGTGCTGAAGAATTGGCTGCCAAAATCGAAGGCGGCTGGCTAGACTTTGATGTAGCTATTGCTACACCGGATATGATGGGCGTAGTCGGAAAACTAGGACGTATCTTAGGTCCTCGTGGCCTGATGCCTAACCCTAAGGTTGGTACTGTTACCTTTGAACTGGAACAGGCTATTAAGGAAGTGAAAGCAGGTAAGATTGAGTTTAGGGTTGATAAAACTTCAATTGTCCACGTACCTGTTGGCAAAGCTTCTTTTGATGCTGCGAAGTTACTGGAAAACTTTCAAACCTTTATGGAAGCACTCCTTAAAGCTAAACCGCCTGCAGCAAAAGGCCAATATTTAAGGAGCATTACTATAGCTTCAACAATGGGGCCTGGCATTAAGGTTAATCCTGTAAAGGCAGCAGGAAAGTAATAGGTGCATTAAATTTAAGCAGACAACAATGAATAAGACAAAAAACTATTGCATTTTACTTTAGTGTGAGATATACTACACGGGAAGTTAAATACTATAGATTAAACTGTAGACAGTAGGTGCTGTAAGCTTAATTGGGTAGTTCCGGCCTACCGAGGTTTATTGACTTAATATCGTCCTTTAATGACGATAGATAGGGTTATATGCCTCTGCGTCTACAGCAGAGGCTTTTATATTTACCTATACTTGTACTTAAAAGGAGGTGTTAGGTTTTGGCCAATAAGGAATTAAAGCAACAGATTGTAGCTGAAATAAAAACGAAACTAGAGAATTCTTCCGCAGCTGTGTTAACTGATTACAGAGGTCTAAATGTTGCCCAAGTTACAGAGCTACGTAAGAGGATGCGGGAAGCAGGCGTTGAATATAAAGTGCTTAAAAATACTATGATCCGTTTTGCTGCCCATGAGTTGGGTTTAGAAGGATTAGATCCTTATTTAGAAGGCCCAACTGCAGTTGCTTTTAGTGCTGATCCTGTAGCACCTGCCAAAATCATTTATGATTTTGCAAAAGCTAATAAGGCATTAGAAGTAAAGGTTGGAGTTTTAGAGGGCAAAGTTATTGAAGCTGCCCAAGTGAAAGCCTTGGCAGATTTGCCTTCAAGAGAGGAATTACTTGCCAAGGTTGTGGGTGGAATGCAAGCTCCGCTTTACGGCATGGTTTCAGTTCTGAGTGGTACATTAAGGAGTTTTGTATACGCTTTAGAAGCTGTGCGTAAGCAGAAGGAAGCGGAAGCCTAAAGCTTAGTCGTTAGTCCTTGGTCGTTAGTCGTTAGTATAGGGGAGACGACTCACATGTCGTTTCGTGTTACCAGGGATTGGTGACTTAGTTTAAAAACCAGTTAATAAGTATTGACCAAAAAACTATATTATTTAGAAGATGAAAGGGGAAAAAGTAAATGTCTAAAGTTGCTGAAATTTTAGAAGCCGTAAAAGGCATGACTGTGTTAGAATTATCCGAGCTAGTAAAAGCTTTTGAAGAAGAATTTGGTGTAAGTGCTGCTGCTCCTGTAGCTGTAGCTGCTGCTGCTCCTGCTGCTGGTGGTGCTGCTGAAGCGGCTGAAGAAAAGAGCGAATTTGATGTAATTTTAACTGCTGCTGGCGATAAGAAAATCAATGTAATTAAAGTAGTTCGTGAAATTACCGGCCTTGGCTTAAAAGAGGCTAAAGAATTAGTTGACAATGCTCCGAAACCGGTTAAAGAAGGTATCAGCAAAGAAGATGCCGAGGCTATTAAGACTAAATTAACCGAAGCTGGTGCTTCAGTCGAACTTAAATAGAACTTTATAGAGTTTTATTAACAATTAAAGAACAAAAAAGCACTCGAACGAGTGCTTTTTTCCTTGACAAAAAAAAGTGATTGTGCTAGCATTATAAAATGGCATTATTGCCAAAAAAATTATGCGTTTGCATATAAAATGTATAAGCTGGAAAGAATACGGAGATAAGGTGCTAAATGTAAAATTATAAGCGAGGTTTTTTTGACCTTGCTTTTAGATTTATTTATGTTTATACAGTATTCGACACATAATCTCAAAAACCTTTTAAAAGGCTTTTTGATTAGCAAAAAAATGTGATAAACGTTTGCGGGGGTGATAGTATGGCATATCCTGTTAAGGTTGGCAACAGGGAAAGATGGAGCTTTGCTGAGATTCAGGAAGTCCTCGAAATGCCTAATTTAATTGAGGTGCAAAAAAATTCATACAAATGGTTTATTGAAGAAGGCCTCAAAGAGATGTTTCACGATATCTCTCCGATTCAAGATTTTACCGGCAATCTTATTCTGGAATTTGTAGGTTATACGCTGGGAAATCCTAAGTATTCGGTAGAGGAATGTAAGGAACGCGATATGACTTATGCGGCCCCACTAAGGGTTAAAGTTCGATTAATTAACAAAGAGACTGGGGAAGTAAAAGAACAAGAAGTTTTCATGGGTGATTTTCCCCTTATGACCGAGAATGGTACTTTTATAATAAATGGTGCTGAACGTGTAATTGTCAGTCAGTTAGTTCGTTCCCCTGGCGTTTATTACAGTGAACAAGTAGATACTAGTGGCGTAAAAGTCTACGGTGCAACCATTATACCTAACAGAGGGGCTTGGTTGGAATTTGAAACAGATGTTAATGAAAATATTTATGTCCGTATAGACAGAACCAGAAAACTACCTGCTACAGTATTGATTCGCGCTTTGGGCTACAGTAGTAATGCCCAAATCCTTCAACTTTTTGATAACGATAAGAGGATTCAGTTAACCCTGGAAAAGGATAATACCGATAATCAGGAAGAAGCTCTAATTGAAATATATAGAAGACTAAGACCAGGTGAACCGCCAACAGTAGATAGTGCCCGGTCACTTTTGCATGTCCTCTTTTTTGATCCTAAACGCTATGATTTAGGAAACGTTGGAAGATACAAGTTAAACAAAAAATTGAAACATGGTGTCCTTTACAAAGAAGATGATACCGAAAAAAAAGAATATATTCGAAATCTTACCGTTGAAGATATTATTGCGTCTATGGCTTATTTCCTGAGATTAATGAACGGGGAGGTACAACCAGATGATATCGATCATCTTGGTAACCGTAGACTTCGTTCAGTAGGGGAATTATTGCAAAATCAATTTAGAATCGGTTTATCCCGGATGGAACGGGTAGTAAGAGAAAGGATGACTATTCAGGATGTAGAGGTTATCACACCTCAAATCTTAATTAATATTCGCCCGGTTGTGGCAGCTATAAAAGAGTTTTTTGGTTCCAGCCAATTATCTCAATTTATGGATCAGACTAATCCGTTGGCTGAACTTACCCATAAAAGAAGACTTAGTGCTTTAGGACCCGGTGGGTTAAGTAGAGAACGTGCTGGCTTTGAAGTGCGGGACGTACACCATTCTCACTATGGGAGAATGTGTCCTATTGAAACTCCAGAAGGTCCCAACATTGGACTTATCGGTTCACTTAGTACATATGCCAGAATTAATGAATTTGGCTTTATTGAGACACCTTACCGTAAAGTTGATAAAGAACGGGGGGTTGTTACCGATGAGATAGTTTACCTAACTGCCGATGAAGAAGATGAATACGTTGTTGCTCAAGCTAACGCTCCACTCGATAAAGATGGTAGGTTTAAAAATCCTAAAGTAAATGCCAGACTTGGTAGTGAAATTATTGAAACTTCAGCTGATCGTGTTGATTATATGGACGTAACACCGAAACAAGTTTGGAGTATTGCCACGGCTCTTATACCTTTCCTTGAACACGATGACGCAAACAGGGCTTTAATGGGGGCTAACATGCAGAGACAAGCAGTTCCCCTGTTAAAAACTGATGCGCCTTACGTTGGAACTGGGATGGAATGGAAGACAGCTAGAGATTCTGGAGTAGTGGTATTGGCTAAAAACAGCGGAATTGTTGAACGGGTGACTGGGGATGAAATTATTATCAGGAACGATTCCCAAGGTATCGACAGATATAAACTTTTAAAATTCGCTCGTTCTAACCAAGGAACTTGTATCAATCAAAAACCTATTGTAGACAAAGGAATAAGAGTTGAAGCTGGCGATGTTATTGCCGATGGACCTTCAACGGATCAAGGGGAATTAGCCCTTGGGCGTAATGTTTTGATTGCCTTCATGACTTGGGAAGGTTATAACTATGAGGATGCTATTCTTCTCAGCGAAAAACTGGTTAAAGATGATTATTTTACTTCTATTCACATTGAAGAATATGAATGTGATGCCAGAGATACTAAACTTGGCCCGGAAGAAATCACCAGGGACATTCCTAATGTAGGGGAGGATGTATTAAAAGATCTGGATGAAAGGGGAATAATTCGAATCGGTGCAGAAGTGCGCCCCGGAGATATTTTGGTAGGTAAAGTTACCCCTAAAGGGGAAACTGAGCTTACGGCTGAAGAACGGTTACTACGGGCAATTTTCGGTGAAAAAGCTAGAGAAGTGCGTGACACATCCTTACGTGTTCCCCACGGGGAGGCAGGTAAAGTTGTGGATGTTAAAGTTTTTTCCAGAGAAAATGGGGACGAACTTGCTCCTGGGGTTAATGAGTTGGTTCGGGTATATATTGCCCAAAAAAGAAAAATTTCCGTAGGTGACAAGATGGCAGGCCGCCATGGTAATAAAGGGGTTATTTCCCGGATATTACCTGAGGAGGATATGCCTTTCTTGCCAGATGGTACACCAATAGAGATTGTGCTAAATCCTTTAGGTGTTCCATCTCGTATGAACATTGGACAGGTTTTGGAATGTCATTTAGGTAGGGCAGCCAAAGCTTTGGGAATTTATGTGGCTACCCCTGTTTTTGACGGTGCCTCCGAAGATGATATTACGGAAGCTCTAGAAAAAGCAGGACTTCCTACCAATGGTAAAAGTATTCTTTACGACGGAAGAACTGGTGAGCCTTTTGATAATGAAGTAACTGTTGGTTATGTTTATATGTTAAAACTTGCTCACTTAGTAGACGATAAAATTCACGCCCGTTCCACAGGACCATATTCCTTAGTAACACAACAGCCTTTAGGTGGTAAAGCCCAGTTTGGAGGTCAGAGATTTGGAGAAATGGAAGTTTGGGCTTTAGAAGCTTACGGTGCGTCTTATACCTTGCAGGAAATTTTAACAGTTAAGTCAGATGACGTAGTTGGCCGAGTCAAAACTTATGAAGCTATAGTCAAAGGGGAAAATGTTCCTGAACCTGGAGTGCCTGAATCCTTTAAAGTGTTGATTAAAGAACTCCAAAGCTTGGCCTTAGATGTCAAAGTACTGTCAGAAGAGGAACAAGAAATTGAAATTCGGGAAGAAGACGATGATGTAAGTGAAACTGCTAAGGAATTAGGAATTGATATTCAAGGTGAGGAAACAGAGGAAGAGGAAAACCGTCATGGAAGACATTATGTCTCTACTTCTGAAGAGGACAATGAAGAAGTGGAAGAAGAATCAGAAGACGAAGATGATGATTTAGACTTAGATTTTGATTTGCCTACTGATGATGACGAGCAGGTTATTCTTGACGATGATGACGACTTTTAGATTTATTACGGTAACTCATTGAAAAAGATACTTAGTTTAGCGTGAGCCTTAACAGAAAGGGGAGTGGTCTTGTTGGACGTAAACAACTTTGACCGTATGCGGATAGGATTAGCTTCACCTGAGCAAATCCGGGCTTGGTCAAGTGGTGAGGTAAAAAAACCCGAAACTATTAACTACCGCACACTTAAACCAGAAAGAGACGGACTGTTTTGTGAAAGGATTTTTGGTCCTAATAGAGACTGGGAATGTCACTGTGGAAAGTATAAAAGAGTCAGGTACAAAGGGATTGTTTGTGACCGATGTGGGGTAGAGGTGACCCGCTCTAAAGTGCGCAGGGAACGTCTCGGCCATATTGAGTTAGCTGCTCCTGTTTCTCATATTTGGTATTTTAAGGGGATCCCTAGCAGAATGGGGCTTTTGCTAGACGTCTCACCCCGTTCTCTGGAAAAAGTACTATACTTTGTTTCATACATTGTAGTTGATCCAGGTGATACTCCTCTCATGAAAAAGCAACTTCTAACTGAAGCTGAATACCGGGAGTATCGTGATAAGTATGGAAACAAATTTGTAGCAAGTATGGGAGCCGAAGCTATAAAAACTCTCCTAGAAGAAATTGATTTAGATGAACTGGCTGAAGAATTAAGGGCCGAACTAAAAGAGACTAGCGGTCAACGTAAAGTGCGTGCTATTCGCCGCCTGGAAGTAGTGGAGGCATTTAAACATTCCGGCAATCGGCCCGAGTGGATGATCTTAGATGTGATACCGGTGATTCCTCCTGAACTAAGACCGATGGTACAGCTTGATGGAGGACGCTTTGCCACTTCTGATTTAAACGACTTATACCGTAGAGTTATTAATAGAAACAACCGCCTTAAAAGACTTTTGGATTTAGGAGCACCAGACATTATTGTCCGCAATGAAAAAAGAATGTTACAAGAAGCTGTAGATGCCCTTATTGACAATGGTCGTAGAGGTAGGCCGGTTACAGGACCAGGCAATCGTCCCTTAAAATCCTTAAGCGACATGCTAAAAGGAAAGCAAGGAAGGTTTAGACAAAACCTGCTGGGTAAGAGGGTAGACTACTCCGGACGTTCAGTTATCGTGGTCGGGCCTGAACTAAAAATGCATCAGTGTGGCTTACCAAAGGAAATGGCCTTGGAACTATTTAAACCATTTGTTATGAAGCGGCTGGTTGATGAGGGATTTGCTCATAACATCAAAAGTGCCAAAAGGATGGTGGAAAGGGTTAGACCTGAGGTATGGGATGTGCTGGAAGAAGTAATTAAAGAACATCCTGTACTCTTAAACCGCGCCCCGACTCTACACCGTTTAGGAATTCAAGCTTTTGAACCTGTCTTAGTTGAAGGAAGGGCCTTACAGATTCACCCCTTGGTTTGTACAGCTTACAATGCTGACTTCGATGGTGACCAAATGGCTGTTCACGTACCTCTATCAGCCGAAGCTCAGGCTGAAGCAAGGTTATTAATGTTAGCTTCTCAAAACATTTTAAACCCTAAGGATGGGCGACCGGTTGTAACGCCAACCCAAGATATGGTTCTAGGTGCTTATTACCTAACTGTAGAAAAGGACGGAGCTAAGGGTGAAGGTAAGGTATTTAAGGATTACGCGGAAGTTTGCCTTGCTTACGAAGCCGGAACAATAGATCTTCACGCAAAAATCAAGGTTAGGATGGATGGCGAATATTTAGAAACTACTGCCGGACGTTTAATATTCCATAACGAAGTTCCCATTCCCAAAGAACTTGGTTTTAGAAACCAAGAAATTGGGAAAAAGGCTTTAGGAGAAATAGTAGCTAGCTGTTATCAAAAATTAGGCTATGCCAAAACAGCCAAAATGTTAGACGGTATTAAAAGGATAGGTTTTAAGTATTCAACTAAAGCAGGAATTACAATAGGTATTACAGATATTCAGATACCCGCTGCCAAAAAAGAAATCTTAGGAAGTACCGAGGAACAAGTGGATAAAATCGAACAACAATATCGGAGGGGTTTAATAACTGAAGAAGAACGATACCAAAAGGTTACCTCCCTCTGGAGCAAGGCTACAGAACAGTTAACTGATTCTTTGATGAAATCACTAGATAAATTTAATCCAGTATTTATGATGGCCAAATCCGGTGCCCGCGGTAATGTTCAACAGATTCGTCAGTTAGCAGGTATGCGGGGACTGATGGCAGATCCGTCGGGAAGAATTATTGACTTGCCTATTAAAGCTAATTTCCGGGAAGGTTTAACCGTATTGGAATATTTTATTTCGACCCACGGTGCCAGAAAAGGTTTAGCAGATACGGCTCTGAGGACTGCCGACTCAGGATATCTAACCCGCCGTTTGGTAGACGTAGCCCAGGATGTAATAGTTAGGGAAGAGGATTGTGGCGTTACCAGCGGCATCCACATAACAGAAATTACTGACGGCAATGAAGTAATTGAAAAACTGGAAGAGCGCCTTGTAGGAAGATATGCTGCGGAGGATATTGTTGATCCAAATACAGGAGAAATCATTGTTAAGCATAATTCGATGATTACAGAAGATGATGCGGCAAAAGTGAAAGCTGCTGGCATCAAGAAAGTAGCCATTCGTTCTGTCCTTACTTGTAAGACTAGACACGGTGTCTGCTCCAAATGCTACGGCCGTAATTTAGCTACCGGCGGGCGAACGGAAATAGGTGAAGCCGTAGGGATTATTGCTGCCCAGTCAATTGGTGAGCCTGGAACTCAGCTTACTATGCGTACTTTCCATACCGGTGGAGTTGCAGGTGACGACATCACTCAAGGTTTGCCTCGGGTAGAAGAACTATTCGAAGCTAGAAAACCAAAAGGTCAGGCGATTATCTCTGAAGTGGATGGACAGGTGGAAATTACAGAAAATAAAGGAAGAAGAATTGTTATCGTTACTGCTGACGACGGTGAGCGTCACGAATACCAAGTTCCTTACGGTTCTAGACTTAAAGTGCAAAATGATGATAGGGTAGAGGCTGGTGATGAGCTTACCGAAGGTTCGGTTAATCCCCATGATCTGTTAAAGGTTAAAGGTGTAAGGGGAGTACAGTTATACCTGCTCCGGGAAGTGCAACGTGTTTATCGTTTACAGGGAGTGGATATTAACGACAAACACATTGAAGTAATCGTTCGTCAAATGCTTCGCAAAGTCAAAGTTGAGGATCCAGGAGATACTATGCTTTTGCCGGGAGGAATTATTGATTTATTTGAATTTGAGGAAGAAAATAACCGGGTTATTGAACTTGGTGGTCAACCGGCTGTTGCTCGTCCGGTCTTACTAGGAATTACCAAAGCATCTTTAGCTACAGATTCCTTCTTATCGGCAGCTTCTTTCCAGGAAACTACACGGGTGCTTACAGAAGCGGCTATAAAAGGTAAAGTAGATCCGCTTCTCGGATTAAAGGAAAATGTAATTATTGGAAAACTCATCCCGGCCGGAACAGGTATGTCTAGGTATCGAAATATCAAGGTTATAGCTCTAGATGATCAAGAAGAGCAGCAGGAAGAAACGGTTTAAAATTCTTGACACTTAATCTTCAAAATGATACTATTATCAAGTGTGTATATTGAAGGGGGTTCCAATGATGCCTTACGAAAGGCTGAAGAATTCAATTAAGAAGACCATTGGTACAAAACAGACTATGAAGGCAGTACAAAGGAATGCTGCAACCCTGGTATATGTCGCAAAAGATGCTGAACCCCATGTTACTGATCCTTTAATCAGTCTTTGCAAGGAAAAAGGTATAGAGGTTATCACAGTAGATTCAATGTTAGAATTAGGGAAAGCTTGCGGCATTGAAGTAGGATCTGCATCAGCTGCGATTCTTGCTGAGTAACTGCTTAATCCCAAAACATTGGTTAGAGATAAGCTCTTCACTTATCTCTAACCTTACCACTTTTATTGATGGGGAAGGAGGTGGAGTCATGCCGACCATTCACCAATTAGTAAGAAAAGGTAGACAAACAATTGAACAAAAGTCAGACGCCCCAGCTCTTAAAGAATCACCTCAAAAGAGAGGGGTTTGCACAAGAGTATATACTACAACGCCAAAAAAACCTAACTCGGCACTACGTAAAGTTGCTCGGGTCAGACTTACAAATGGCATTGAGGTTACTGCCTATATACCTGGTATTGGTCATAACCTACAAGAACACTCTGTTGTATTGGTTCGCGGTGGCAGGGTAAAAGATATCCCGGGTGTAAGATACCACATTATTCGTGGATCTTTGGATACTGCTGGTGTTCAAAACAGAGCTCAAAGTCGTTCAAAATACGGTGCCAAAAGAGCTAAAAAATAATATTATTAATAGTTATGCAGAAAAGATGGCAATAATGCTTAAGTAAAGGGGTGATTAAATGCCGAGAAGAGGAAATGTACCAAAGCGTGAAGTGTTGCCAGATCCAATATATGGCAGTACAGTATTGACTAAGTTGATTAATCAGTTAATGCTGGATGGGAAAAAAGGTATTGCTGAAGCAATCTGTTATGGCGCTTTAGATATTATTAAGGATAAAACAGGTAAAGAACCCTTGGAAGTTTTTGAGCAAGCTTTGAAAAATGTTATGCCGGTCTTGGAAGTTAAAGCCCGCAGAGTTGGTGGTGCCAACTACCAGGTTCCGGTTGAAGTAAGACCGGAGCGTCGACAAACCTTAGCAATAAGATGGATTGTAAACCACTCTCGTGCACGTAGCGGAAAAAGTATGGAAGAAAAGTTGGCTAACGAGCTGATCGATGCATTTAACAATACGGGAGCTTCCGTGAAAAAACGTGAAGACACTCATAAAATGGCTGAAGCTAACAGGGCTTTTGCTCATTACAGATGGTAGTTTAATGCGGTTGGTTTGTGCTTAAAAAAGCCAATGGAGCAGAAAGGAGGATAATAGTGGCGAGACAATTACCATTAGATAAAACAAGAAACATAGGTATTATGGCCCATATCGATGCTGGTAAGACAACTACGACCGAACGTATTTTGTTTTATACTGGCAGAGTTCATAAAATTGGTGAAACCCACGATGGAGCCGCGACGATGGACTGGATGGTGCAAGAACAGGAAAGAGGTATTACTATTACTTCCGCTGCAACAACCTGTCAATGGAGAGACCACCGTATTAACATTATTGACACACCAGGCCACGTGGACTTTACTGTCGAGGTAGAAAGATCCTTGCGGGTTTTAGACGGGGCTGTGGCTGTATTCTGTTCTGTAGGTGGCGTTGAGCCTCAATCCGAAACAGTTTGGAGACAGGCTGATAAATATGGTGTGCCAAGGATTGCTTATATTAACAAAATGGACCGTATGGGTGCCGATTTTTTCAGAGGCGTTAAGATGATTTCTGAAAGATTAGGTGCTAATCCGGTTCCTGTTCAATTGCCGATTGGTAGTGAAGAGAATTTTAAAGGAATCGTAGATTTAATTACCAAGAAAGCGCGGGTCTATACAGACGATTTAGGAACTCATAGTGAAACAACCGATATTCCTGAAGACATGATAGAAATTGTTGAAGAATATAGGGAGAAAATGCTGGAAGCTATAGCTGACTATGATGAGGAATTGATGATGAAGTACCTAGAAGGTGAAGAAATCACCGAGGAAGAAATCATCAAGGCAATTCGTAAAGCTACTATTGCAGTTAAGATTGTACCGGTTTTATGTGGTTCATCTTTTAAAAACAAAGGTGTTCAGCCACTTTTGGATGCAATAGTTGACTATATGCCTTCTCCCTTAGATATTCCTGCCATTCGTGGCATCAATCCGGGTACTGAGGCTGAAGAACTGAGAGAAGCTAGTGATGATGCTCCTTTTTCTGCCCTGGCTTTTAAGGTTATGGCTGACCCTTACGTAGGTAAGCTTACTTTCTTCAGAGTGTACTCCGGGGTACTTCGTTCCGGCTCTTATATTTATAATTCTACTAAAGGGAAAAAAGAGCGTATTGGACGTATTTTAAAAATGCACGCCAACCACAGGGAAGAGGTTACAGAGGTTCATACTGGGGATATTGCTGCAGCTGTAGGGTTGAAAGATACGGGTACAGGCGACACCCTATGCGACGAAAACAAAGTCATCGTGCTGGAATCCATGGAGTTTCCTGAGCCTGTTATTGATGTGGCTATTGAGCCTAAAACTAAACAAGACCAGGAAAAAATGGGTCTAGCCCTACAAAAATTATCCGAAGAAGATCCTACTTTTAGGATCCATACTGATAATGAAACCGGCCAGACTATTATCTCTGGTATGGGTGAGTTGCATTTAGATATTATTACAGACAGACTCTTAAGAGAGTTTAAAGTAGATGCTGTTGTCGGTAGGCCTCAGGTTGCTTACAAAGAAACTATTAAATCATCTGCTAAAGCTGAAGGCAAGTTTGTCCGTCAGTCTGGTGGTCGTGGACAATACGGTCACGTTTGGCTTGAACTTGAACCTCTGGAAAGAGGTCAAGGCTACGAATTTGTCAATAAAATTGTGGGTGGTGTTGTTCCTAAAGAATATATACCCGCAGTTGACGCAGGTGTTCGCGAAGCTCTGGAAAACGGTGTTTTGGCTGGCTATCCCACAGTCGATGTCCGAGTTACCTTATATGATGGTTCTTACCACGAAGTGGACTCTTCAGAAATGGCCTTTAAGATTGCTGGTTCCATGGGCTGTAAAGCAGGTGCCAAGAAGGCTAATCCAGTACTTTTAGAACCTGTTATGAAGGTGGAGGTACACGTACCGGAAGAATATATGGGTGACATCATTGGCGATATTAACTCAAGACGTGGACGAATAGAAGGGATGGAGCCAAGATCTGGTGTGCAAATTATTAGGGGATATGTGCCTTTAAGCGAAATGTTTGGCTATGCTACTGACTTACGTTCTCACACTCAAGGCAGGGGAACATATGTAATGCAGTTCTCCCATTATGATGAAGTGCCTAAGAACATTGCTGAAGGAATTATCGAGAAACGCCAGGGAGCGTAGTTTGCCAAGGCAAACTAGCCCAGTCGTTAGTCGTTAGTCCTTAGTCGTTAGTGTAAGGAACGAACCCCGCGTCCGTTTCACACTTACTAGTGACTTGGGACTTGGGACTGGGGACTGACCAAAAATATTAGCTCGTAAGCGAGCTGACCCTAAAATATTACAAAAGAGATAATAAGAGGAGGATGAATCCTAATGGCAAAACAAAAGTTTGAGAGGACCAAACCTCACGTTAACGTAGGAACCATAGGCCACGTAGACCATGGTAAAACAACATTAACAGCAGCTATTACCAATACCTTAGCA
>DUOV01000116.1 GCA_012838615.1 Clostridia bacterium
ATTATTAAAGGAGATATCCCAATCTTCGCTGCTAACTGCAACCTCGCACTATCAGCATTCATCTTTGAAAACTACCTTGCTGTTGGTCTAGTCAAAGAGATGCAGCATCTGAAGTAGGCAGGTTATGGCAACAAAGTCAGGAAGCATGCTTTTTAGGCAATAACCAAAATGGTTTTGCAAGGAGGAGAAGAATTTTCCTTCGCTAATCATTCTTAACTATAGATTAACATTGGGATATCTCAATTTAAAATAAAAATAAAAAAGTATGTTTTAAACCCGTTGAAATTATGGGTCTAAACATACTATACGAGGAGGAGTAATATGGGGGAGGTGTTTCCTGAAGGCTTAATCCAAGTTTATACGGGTAAGGGTAAAGGAAAAACTACTGCTGCTCTAGGCCTAACCCTAAGAGCTGTTGGAGCCGGTTTAAAAGTAGCAATTATTCAATTTTTGAAGTCAGGTAAATATAGCGAATTAAACGCTCTTTCCAAATTAAGTCCTATGGTTACTGTAGATTCCTTTGGAAGAGAAGATTTTATTTACAATTCAAAACCCTTAGCAGAAGACTATGAACTAGCAAGAGAAGCCTTTAAAGTTGCCCAAAGAAAAGAACGTGACAAAACAGTTAAAGTCATTATTCTTGATGAACTGAATGTCGCTTTGTATTATAAGCTGCTAGACTTAAATTTAGTATTAGATTTTTTACATAATAAACGTAAAGACGTAGAAATTGTTATCACAGGACGGTATGCTCCCCCTGAAATTGTAAAGATTGCTCATCTTGTAACTGAGATGATAGAAATAAAGCACCCATACCATAGTGGCGTAATAGCGAGAAAAGGTATTGAATATTAATGTTTTTATTATAAGGGGGAAAAGAAATGAAGGTTAAAATCAATGATGAAATCATAAATAGACCATTACATTTAAAGATAAGGTTAGATTATAAAGGTGAACCCCAAAACCGATTCTTTTTTGGTGGTAAGACTGGCGAAAAAGTAGCCGAAGAAATAAGAGAACAAAAAGTGGCCCTAATGCGTAATGTTCCTTTTCAAGGAATTACCATAAACGATATAGACATGAGCGTTGAGACCTACAGCATATTTGATGAAATCTCAGGAGAAGAAATTGCTTATGCGCCTGTAATTGTTGAATTAATGGCTGACGATATTGAAGATATAATTAGATTTATTGTAAAGGAAGAGTTTCGAAAGATCGAAATTATTGAGCCCCAAGAAATAATAATGGCCAAGCAAGATTTAGAGCGTTTAATTTTTAAAATTAATGAAGAAATGCGTGTTTTTCGTGCTTCCTTGGAAAAAAAATATATAAATAAATAATTATTCAGCAGGAAAAAATCTTACATTAGAGAATGAATAGGGTTATACCTAAAAAGCACTGGAGGAAAGAAATATGGTGAAAATGTATTATGATAATGACGCTGACTTAACTTTATTACAAAGCAAAACAATTGCTGTTTTAGGTTTTGGCAGTCAAGGACATGCTCAGGCTCAGAACCTAAATGAAAGCGGACTAAATGTTATAGTCGGTTTAAGAAAAGGAAGTAAGAATTGGGAAAAAGCTGAAAAAGCCGGCCTAAAAGTAATGACATTGTCAGAAGCTTGCCAAGCTGCTGATCTTATCCAAATTCTGTTGCCTGACGAAATCCAAGGTGATGTTTACAAAAATGAAATTCTTCCTCATTTAAAAGAAGGAGACTGTTTAGTATTTTCCCATGGTTTCAACATCCATTTTGGGCAAATTGTTCCGCCTGCCAATGTAGATGTTTTTATGGTTGCACCAAAGAGCCCAGGACACCTCGTAAGGAGGATGTATGAACAAGGTGCAGGTGTGCCAGGACTTTTAGCTGTATACCAAGATTATAGTGGCAAAGCTAAAGACTATGGTTTAGCCTATGCCAAAGGAATTGGCTGCACCAGAGCCGGAGTAATTGAAACAACTTTTAAAGAAGAAACAGAAACAGACCTCTTCGGGGAACAAGCTGTACTCTGTGGTGGTGTTACCTCTTTAATAAAAGCAGGTTTCGAAACTCTTGTAGAAGCAGGTTACCAACCAGAAATTGCCTATTTTGAATGTTTTCATGAGCTAAAATTAATTGTTGACCTTTTATATGAAGGCGGAATGGGTTGGATGCGTTATTCTGTAAGCGACACAGCTCAATACGGCGATTTAACCCGAGGCCCTAGGGTAATTAATGAAGAAGTTAAGGAAGAAATGAGACAAATATTATATGAAATTCAATCAGGGGAATTTGCAAAAGAATGGATGCTTGAAAATAAAGCTAATAGGCCTTCATTTAATGCTTTAACAGCTATGGATAATGAACACTTGATTGAAAAGGTTGGGGCTAAATTAAGAAATATGATGCCTTGGTTAAAAAAGTAGTGAAAGGTTAAGCCTTTCACTACTTTTATTTAACCCTAACTCAACAAACTAATGAATTGCTGATAAAATGGAAATAGTAAAATCAACGTTTTACTTCTTGGAGGTTTTACATTGAACCAAGTACTTATAGTTGGTGGGGGTGCAGCTGGGATTTTTGCTGCCTTAAGTGCCGCCCACCAAGGCGCAAAGGTCACTTTATTAGAAAAGAATAGCCGCTTAGGTGTGAAATTGCTAATTACAGGAAAAGGGCGTTGTAATTTAACTAATATCGGAAACATTGAATCATTAATAGCAAACTTTCCGACAAATGGCGTTTTCCTATATAGTGCATTTTACCAATTCTCTAATGAAGATTTACTAGAATTATTAAAAGGGTTAAAAGTTGAAACTAAAATTGAAAGAGGTGGGCGCGTATTTCCTGTGTCGGATAAAGCAAAAGATGTGGTAAATGCTCTAGTAAATTACCTAAAAATGCTAAAAGTTAATATTCAACTAAATACAGTCGTGAAAGGTTTAAAAATTGAAAATAATAAAATAGTAGGTGTTTTTATTGACCAGTCAAAATTGGTCAAAGCTGATGCTGTCATTGTTTGCACAGGCGGCCTATCATATCCTCGTACTGGTTCAACCGGAGATGGATTTAACTGGGCTAAAAGTGCAGGGCATGTGGTTACCCGTCTTTTCCCTTCCTTAGTACCTTTGGAAGTACAGGAACAATGGGTAAAAGATTTATCCGGGTTAACACTTAAAAACGTTAAGGTTACTGTTTATCAAAAGGATGAAAAAATAGCAGAAAAATTTGGAGAGATGTTGTTTACTCACTTTGGCGTTTCGGGCCCTATTATATTGTCTCTAAGTAGATGGATTGTCCCTTTACTGTCTGGAAACAAAAAAATAAAATTAGAAATAGATCTTAAACCTGCTTTAAATCTTGAAAAATTGGATGAACGGGTAAAAAGGGATTTCCAGAAATACGCTAATAGACAATTAAAAAACTCGCTCCACGATTTGTTACCAAAAGCCCTAATACTTCCCATAATTAAACTAAGTAATATTCCCATAGATAAACAATGCAATCAAATAACAAAAGCGGAACGCCTGAATATTGTTGAATTACTAAAACATTTACCCGTAACCATAGTAAAACCAAGATCATTTGACGAAGCAATAGTAACTAGTGGAGGTGTTAATGTTAAAGAAATCAATCCGTCTACAATGGAGTCGAAATTGATAAAAGGTTTATATTTTGCAGGTGAAGTAATAGATATAGATGCCTACACAGGGGGCTATAATTTACAAGCTGCTTTTTCAACAGGTTATGTAGCCGGACAAGCAGCAGCTTTACAGGTAGCTCATAATAAATAAGTTTAAAGTGGGGGGAATAATATGACTAACTATTACGGCAGTAAGGAAACTGCAGCTACAGCAATTCAGATGGCTTTAAGCAAAACAAGGGAAGAAGAAAACGCTCTAAAAATAAAATATCATGAGTTAGGAATCAAGACTGCTGCAGTAGATTATGGAGGGGAATATATAACATCGATCAAAAAAATAGTCGAACGAGCTGTTGTAGCTGCCAAAAGAGAAGGTGTTATCAAAGAAACCCATGCTGACGAAGGTGCTGTAGCTGGTGCCACAAGGGAAGCCTTGTCACAAATAATGCCCAAAGCCATCGGCTTAAATGTAGGAGGGAAAATAGGTATTGCCAGACAAAATGGACATATAAGCGTTGCAGTATTTTTTGGCATAGGTCTTTTACACCTTGATGAAGTAAGCATAGGTTTAGGACATAGAGCAGTACCTTTAGAATAAAAAGGTAGGTGAAGCAAATGCATGTTCGTGGTATAAGAGGGGCTATAACGATTGAGAACAATTCTACTGAATCTATAATAGAAAGTACAAAGCAGCTACTACAAGAAATAATCACCCAAAATAATATTAAGGTAGAAGATATTATAAGTTGTATATTTACTGTTACTTGTGATCTTGATGCAGTTCATCCGGCAGTTGCTGCAAGAGAAATGGGTTGGGTTGAAGTGCCATTAATGTGTATGAACGAAATGATTGTACCAGGAAGCCTGGAAAAAGTTGTTCGAATTTTACTTCATGTCAACAGCCCTAAAAAACAAAATGAAATAAAACACGTTTATTTAAAAAATGCCAAGATACTTCGCCCCGATCTTGTTAAAGAATAACCTTTTTACTTTATATTGATTGCATTTTAGATATTCAGATGATAATATTTTTTTAAATTAGTTGAAAGTTACTAGGGAAGTAGGTCGTAAAACAGTAAAAATATCAAGCTTTAAACGGTCACTTCTTAAAGTGACTTTTTAATTATAGGAGGTAAACCAATGATTGTAGTAATGAACCACAATGCCTCAAAAGAACAAGTGCAATCAGTTCTCAAACGTTTGGATAAAGAAGGCTTTCAGGTACATATCTCAGAAGGTGAATCTAGAACAATAATTGGTGTAATTGGGCAGAATACAAAAGAGATACTGCCTAAACTTGCTATACAGGCCCTACCCGGAGTCGAGAAGGTAGTCCCAATCTTACAACCTTTTAAATTAGCAGGAAGAGAAATGAAACCGGATGACTCGGTATTTCAGGTTGGAAACATTGTTATCGGAGCAAATGACGTCCAAGTAGCTGCGGGCCCTTGTGCAGTAGAAAGCAGAGAGCAAATATTAGAAGCAGCATGGGCAGCAAAACAAAGTGGCGCAAATATACTGCGAGGTGGAGCATATAAACCTCGTACCTCACCGTACTCATTTCAAGGTTTAGAAGAAGAAGGACTAAAACTGTTAGCTGAGGCTAAAGAGGAAACAGGCTTAGCAATTATTACCGAAGCTACTGATACTTCAAACTTAAAAATAGTAGCTGAGTATGCCGATATTGTCCAAATTGGAGCAAGAAACATGCAGAACTTTCACTTGTTAAAAGAAGCAGGAAAACTTAACAAACCAATCATGCTAAAAAGAGGTGGAAATGCCACCATTGAAGAATGGTTGCTAGCAGCTGAATATATTATGTCTAGCGGTAATAACCAGGTGATTTTATGCGAAAGAGGAATAAGGACTTTTGAAGTTGCTACAAGAAATACTTTTGATCTTAGTTGTATTCCCCTATTGAAGCACTTAACTCATCTGCCAGTATTTGCTGATCCAAGTCATGGAACAGGAAACTGGAAGTTAGTTCCAGCTATGGCCAGAGCTGCAGTTGCTGCCGGCGCTGACGGTCTGATGGTTGAAATTCATCCTTGCCCTAGTGAAGCATTATCGGATGGTCCCCAGTCGCTAACACCAGAAAATTTTAGTATAATGATGGAAGACATTAAAAAAATTGCCAATGTCCTTGGTCGAAGTGTAGGTAATTCTAGTGATTAAAATTGGTTATTTAGGTCCTGAAGGCAGCTATTGTGAAATAGCCGCTAAAATGTGGCAAGAAATATTAGGTCTTAAAGATGCTAATCTTATTTCATCTACCACAATTCCTTTTCTCATACAATCTATTGAAAAAGACATTATGGACTATAGCATTGTTCCATTAGAGAACTCTATAGAAGGTAATATCAATATTACAATGGATGAATTAATCAGAACAGAGGCAAGAATTGTTGGAGAAATAATTATCAAAGTAGATCATTGTCTAGCAGTAAGACCTGAAACTACTAGAAACAAATTGCAGAGAATTTATTCACACTCCCAGGCTCTTTCTCAATGTTACCATTTTATTACAGCTTCTTTCCCTAATGCTCTATTAATACCAGTTGAGAGCACCAGTAAAGCTGCAGAACTGGTTGCTAAAAGTAAAAAAAATAGTGGAGCTATTTGCTCGAAACAAGCTGCGCTAAACAATAACTTAATAATTTTGGCGGAAAAAATTCAAGATTATCAAGATAATAAAACTAGATTTGTAGCAGTTAGTAAACATAGGCCCAAACCAGCTAAAAAAAACAAAACAACCCTTGTAATCGCTCTGCCTAAAAATAAGCCTGGCGGTCTTTATAGGGTACTAAAAGAATTTGCCGATGAGCAGATTAATTTGACAAAAATTGAATCGCGACCTACCAAAAAAGAATTGGGAGAGTATTTATTCTTTATAGAATGTGTTGGGCATATTCAAGACCAGGGCCTTAATAATGTATTAAATATTCTGTCGTCTAAGGCCGCTTTATTAAAAGTTTTGGGCTCATATCCTATTGCTGAAGAGGAATGAGAAAAATGATAAAACAAATTTCTATTATCGGACTCGGTTTAATCGGAGGCTCTATTGGCTTAGCTGTTAAGAAAAACAACCCACAAATAAAAGTTATAGGGATAGACGTAAAAACTGATAACCTTAACCTTGCTATTAAGAGGAACGCTATTGATCAAGGTACTACTGATCTGAAAACAGGAGTCATTGAATCGGATATTGTTTTTTTGGCAACACCGATTAACACAATGTATGAAATTGCCAAGTTAATTTCACCTTTTTTGAAAAAGCAAGCCATAGTTACTGATGTTGGCAGCTGCAAAGTCGAAGTTACTAATAACCTAGAAAAAATACTGCCCACAACGTGTAATTTTGTGGGTGGGCACCCTATGGCAGGTTCAGAACAGGCAGGAATGGCCCATGCTGATCCATATTTGTTTCAAAACGCTGTATATGTTTTAACACCTACTGAAAAAACCAATCCAAAAGCTGTTAAAGATCTAAGTGACCTTCTAAAATCAATAGGCGCTAATGTAATCGAGATGGTTCCCTCTCGGCATGATTTGATTGTAGCAGCTGTAAGTCACCTTCCACATCTTTTAGCGGTAAATCTGGTTAATTCTGTAGGTGAATATGCTGAAAAAGATGATTTGACACTTATGTTAGCAGCTGGAGGCTTCCGGGATACAACTCGAATAGCTATGGGTAATGAAGATATATGGTCAGATATTTTTATAAGTAATGTTGGAATGATCTTACAAGTCTTACAGACTTTTAATATTAATTTAGCCAAGTTAGAATCTTTTATTTCCCAAAAAAATGATTATGAAATTAAAAAAATAATTTCTAAAGCCAGGCGAACCAGACAGGAAATTCCTCTAAAACCTAAAGGTTTGTTACCAAAACTTTATGAGCTAACACTAAAGGTTCCTGACGAACCAGGTATAATTGCCAAAATAGCAAAAATCTTAAGTGATGAACAAATTAATATAATTGATATAGAAATTCTCCGAGTTCGTGAAGGTGAAGAGGGAGCAATTCGTATCGGCTTGAAAGAAGAAGATGATTTTGATGCAGCCTTTAAGCTGCTAGAAAAAAATAATTTTGAGGTAAAACGAAGGTAATAATTATGAAGGTTTTTCCAGTAAAAAGATTGCAAGGTGAACTTAAGGTACCGGGAGACAAATCCATATCTCATCGTGCTTTAATTATTTCATCATTAGCCTGCGGTAAATGCAATATTTCAGGTTTTTTACCAAGTGAAGATTGTTTACATACGTTAAACTGTCTTCGCCAAATGGGTGTGAAAATAAACATTTACTCGCCAACAGATGTGGATGTAGTAGGCGTTGGTCTTCATGGCTTTCAAGAGCCTAATTCGCCATTAGAAGCAGGAAATTCAGGTACTACGGCCAGATTATTGTTAGGACTTCTAGCTGGCCAAAATTTTTTTAGCATCCTAACAGGTGATGATTCACTAAGTAAAAGGCCAATGGGTAGGGTAGTTAAACCATTACAAAAGATGGGGGCAAATATATGGGGGCGTCAGAATGATAGCATGCTTCCTTTAGCAGTACGTGGTAATAAATTACAAGGAATCACTTACGATTTGCCTGTTGCTAGTGCCCAGTTAAAATCAGCTTTACTTTTAGCCGGCTTACTTGCAGACTCACCTACTACTCTGACAGAGCCAAGTAACTCCCGTGATCATACTGAAAGGATGTTAAGATATTTTGGAGTACAGCTCAAAAAAGATAATCATACAATTACGATTGTACCGGAACAAGTTATTAAAGCACGAAATATCATCGTGCCAGGTGATTTTTCATCCGCAGCTTTTTTTGTCGTCGGTGCTTTAATTACTCCTGATTCAGAATTGATAATTAGAAATGTAGGAGTTAATCCCACTAGGACTGGTCTTTTACATGTGTTGCAACAGATGGGTGCTAAAATTTCATTGTTTAATAAACGCATGATCTGTGGTGAACCTGTCGCAGATATACACATTGTCCATTCAAAGCTTAAAGGTGCAACAGTAGAAGGACAGATTGTACCAACTTTAATAGACGAAATCCCTGCCTTAGTTATTGCGGCTTTACATGCAGATGGTGAAACGATAATTCGGGATGCTACAGAACTGCGAGTTAAGGAAACCGACCGGATAGCTGCCCTAGTTTCTGAGCTTAATAAAATCGGAGGCTTAATAACCGAGCTGCCTGATGGCTTGATAATACATGGTTCCCAACAACTTGCTGGTGGTTCTTGCGAAAGTTGGCATGACCACCGTATAGCTATGGCCTTAGCAATTGCCGGACTTAATGTAAAAGATAAAATCAGTATCAAAAATTCTGATTGTGTTGCTATTTCCTACCCAAATTTTTTCGAAGATTTAGCCAGTATATCAATCACTAAATAGGGGGAATTTTATTTGCCAGGGAAAGGTAATATTGCTATTGATGGTCCAGCAGGTGCTGGGAAAAGTACTGTTGCAAAATTAGTAGCAGAAAAACTTGGATATATATATATCGATACCGGAGCTATGTATAGAGCTATAACTTGGAAGGCCTTAGTAAATAAAATATCTGTTGAAGACGAAATTCGTATGGCAAGATTAGCCCAAAATACTGTAATAGACTTTTATGTCGATATTCAAACTAAAAAACAACTCATTTTCTGCGATGGACAAGATGTAACCGAAGAAATCCGCAGCCCCGAAGTTTCCAAACTTGTTTCTCATGTTGCTAAAATTCCAGGAGTTCGCTTAGTTCTGCTAAAACAACAACAACTATTAGCTACCAAAAATAACGTAGTTATGGATGGTAGAGATATTGGCAGCAATGTTTTACCAAATGCACCCTTTAAATTTTTTCTTACAGCCTCAGTTGAAGAAAGAGCAAGAAGAAGATTTCTAGAGCTTAGTAATAAAGGCTATAAAATAAGTCAAGCCGATGTAGTTACAGAAATTATAGAAAGAGATAAAATTGATCAGGAACGAAGTGTTGCTCCATTAGTTAAAACTTCTGATGCTATCGAAATAGACACAAGTTTTCTAAAACCAGTTGAAGTTGTAAATAAGATTATCAGTATTATTAATAGAATTAGTGAATCTAAAACAAACTAAAAATCAATTATAGGCAGGAATATTTTTACTTGCCACGAAAGATTAATAAGAGTTGACTTTTCAGACAATAATTATAATAATAAGGTGCAAATTCTGTTTTCCTTACGAGCGCCTTGGAATACTATAAAGAAACTGGTGATTTTTTGCAAATTTTTTTAGCTGATCATGCTGGATTTTGTTTTGGAGTGCAAAGAGCGATTCAACTTGCGCAAAAAGCATCAAAACAAAAAGAAAATTTGTCTGTTTTTACATATGGTCCTTTAATTCATAATCCTCAACTTATTGCTAAACTTGAAGCAGAAGGAATAAAGGCTATTGAAAAATCAGCAGATGCTGACAATGGAGTATTGATAATTCGTTCTCATGGAGTTGGCCCTAAGACCTTTTCTGAATTAAAGACTAAATTCAAAATTATTGATGCCACATGCCCTTTTGTTTCAAAAGCCCAAAAACTAGTAAAAAGTTATCATGATAAAGGTTATCAAATAGTAATTTTGGGTAATAAGGATCATCCTGAAGTAGTTGGGTTAAACGAATGGTCAGGAAATAAGGCTTTCGTAGTTGAAAATGAAAGAGAATTGATGGATGTAGACCTAAAGTCTGAGATTGCTCTTATTTCCCAAACCACTCAAAAAAGGGACCTGTTTAACAAAGTAGCTTCTCTTCTGCAGGCCAAATCAAAAGAAGTAATTATTTGTGATACAATTTGTCCTGCTACTGATAAAAGGCAAAACGCTGCCTTAGAGTTAGCCAAGAATGTAGATCTAATGATAGTAGTAGGTGGCAGAAACAGCTCAAATACAAAAAAGTTAGCTGAAATATGCCGAAATAGTGGAACTATCACTTACCATATTGAAGAGGCAGAAGAAATTAAGCCAAATTGGTTTAATAAAGTAAATAAAGTTGGTGTGACAGCTGGGGCTTCAACTCCAGATTGGATAATTGAGGAGGTAATACAGAAAATGACAGAGTTAAATGAAAAAGTAGAACAGGAAAAACAAGAAAATTCAGCACAAGTTGAGCCAAATACTAACGAAGCTGAATTACAAATGTCTAGCGACGCCAAAGATGTTCATAAAGGTGAAATTGTAGAGGGTAAAGTTGTAAAAATTGATGAAAATGAAGTTATAATTGATTTTGGTGGCAAGTCAGAGGGTATAATTCCCTTATCTGAACTTTCAGTCCGTAACACTACAGATCCCTCTGAGTTTATAAATATTGGAGATTCCCTTAAAGTTGTGGTAATCCAAGAAGAGAATAACGAAGGCCAGCCTGTATTTTCTAAAAAAAGAGCTGATCGGATTCTTGCCTGGGATAACTTAGAAGACGCTATGAACTCTAAAAAAGAGCTTAAAGCGACTGTTATTGAAGTTGTTAAAGGTGGAGTTTTAGTAGATGTAGGAATTAAAGGCTTTGTTCCTGCTTCTTTATTGGAACGGGGATATGTTGAAAATTTGGATGAGTATCTGGATAAAGAATTACGTTTAAGAGTAATTGAAATTGATAAGGAAAGACAAAGAGTTGTCTTGTCTCAGAAAGTGATTTTAGACGAAGAACATGAACAAAGGGAAAAGGAATTATGGGAAACCTTACAGGTTGGAGACATTAAAACTGGTATTGTCAAGCGCATAACAAATTTTGGTGCTTTCGTAGATATTGGTGGCGTTGAAGGACTCTTACACGTCTCAGAGTTAGCTTGGGGCAGAGTTAATCATCCGAGCGATGTATTAAAAGAAGACCAGGAGATAGAGGTTAAGATTATTGGTTTAGATAAGGAAAAGCGCAAAATATCCCTTAGTTTGAAAGAACTTTTACCAGATCCTTGGCATAACCTGGTTGCAAAATACAATCTAAATGATGTGGTTAACGGTAAAGTACTAAGAACGGTTCCCTTTGGCGCTTTTGTAGAGCTGGAACCAGGCGTAGAAGGCTTAGTCCATATTTCTCAACTGGCAAATCATCACGTTGCTAAAACAGAAGATGTTGTTAAAAGCGGTGATGAAGTTAAAGTGAAAATTATTAAAATAGACGAAGAGGCTAAAAAAATTAGTCTCAGTATTAAACAAGCCGAGGATGCAGTTCCTGAAACAAAAAATGTTCCGATAAACAATTACCAAACTTCAGACAGCAATTTAACTTTAGGCGACGTATTCGGGGATTTATTTACTAAAAAGGAAGATGAATAAATTTAACAACGATAAAAGATTAACTCGTAAGCTAGACCACATTAAACTGACTTTAGATTTGGCAGACAAAAATACAAGTACCAGATTTGAAGATGTAAAGTTAGTCCACCAAGCTGTTCCAGAACTTAATTTTAACGAGATTAATTTAAATTGTACTTGGTTAGGAAAGAAATTGGCAGCTCCAATTTTGATAAATGCAATTACTGGTGGCTCTGAACCTACGGAAGAAATCAATGCTTCTTTAGCGAGAATGGCAAGAAAACATGGGTTAGCCATGGCGGTAGGATCACAAACTGCTGCATTAAATAATAAATCAACTATAAAAACCTACCAAATTGCCCGCCAAGAAAACCCCGACGGAATACTCCTTGCTAATGTAAGTGCTTTAACTCCTTATGAGCAAGTTCTGAGAGCAGTTGAGATGATTGAAGCTGATGGTGTACAATTACATCTAAACGTGTTGCAAGAACTGCTTATGCCGGAAGGAGATCGTGATTTTAAAGGTACTTTAGAAAACATAGCCCAAATTTTAGTCAAATGTCCCGTACCGGTTATAGTAAAGGAAGTTGGTTTTGGCATTTCCCAGGAAACTGCACTTAAACTTATTAAGATAGGAGTAGCCTATCTAGATATAGGAGGCTACGGAGGAACCAATTTTGCTCTTATTGAATCTTTAAGAAATCACCCCCCTCAAGAACAGACTTTTAAAACATGGGGAATACCTACAGCTGCTAGTTTACTGGAAGTTAAAAGCCTACAAAAGCCTTTACAAATTATAGCGACAGGAGGAATCCAAACGGGTTTAGAAATCTGCAAAGCACTAAGATTAGGTGCTAATATGGTTGGTATTGCAGGTTTGTTTTTAACACGTTTAATGCTAAAGGGTGAGGAGGAATTATCCAGTACAATTAGTAATCTTCTTAGGGAATTAAAAATAACCATGCTACTGTGTGGAGCCCGTAATCTAACAGACTTAAATAAAGTACCTTTAGTATTTTCAGGTGAGCTTTTAAATTGGATTAGACAAAGAAAATTAAAAGTTGATTAGTAAAACTGCTAGCAAAATTTGCTGGCAGTTTTGTTTTTCAACTGTATAAATAAAGATCAGACGGGAAATCTAAGGATTGAAAGAATTTCTACTAAATAGAAAGGAGCTTTATTATGTACGGCTTTCCTGTAGGTATGATTGTTTTAGTTGTTGTAACAATTCTTATATACTTCGGATTAGCACATAGAATATTAGACCGAATGCGTCTAACTGACAAAGCAGCTTTATTAATTCTTTTAGGAATTATTGTGGGAAGTTTTATCGATATACCGCTGAGCCGAGGACGAGTTCCTGTATCTATTAATGTCGGAGGCGCAATCATTCCTATTATCTTAGCTATCTATCTGTTAACACGGGCTGGCACAACAAAGGAATGGGTTAGGGCAATCGCAGCAACAATTGCGACAACTATTGTCTCATACTTATTTACAGTAAATTTCATGGCTGAAGATCCTTGGCAAGGAGGAACAGACTTTATAGATCCTCTATTTGTTTATCCTCTAATAGCAGGGTTAGTTGCATATTTGGTCGGACGTTCAAGAAGATCAGCATTTATAGCAGCTACTTTAGGAGTTCTCGGGATGGATATAGTTGATTATGTTCGACTCCTAAGCTCCAATACAAGAGGAGCTGTTAATATTGGCGGTGCTGGTGCCTTCGATTCAATTATCATCTCTGGAATTGTAGCAGTTTTACTAGCAGAAATTATAGGAGAGACAAGAGAAAGAATGCAAGGTGGCCCTCAATCGGAAGGAAGGCCAAAAGAGCTTATTAGATCCTTAGATGGAGTTCACATTGAACAGGAATCCAAACCTAATCCTGAACCGGTTTTAAAAAGGGATTTACGGTTAGAAAACAAGGATGATAATTTGCAACAAGGGAGTGCTGATAATGAATAGGCGTCTATTTTCAACAATAGTCTTATTAGCGATAAGTCTCGTATCTATTGCTTATTTCAAGGCCATCCCTACCATAAACTCTCAAAACGACATTACAAGAATACTGGATACCTTAGGTTTGTGGGAAAACGAGCGTGATGATGGCGGTTATTATACTATAGTAGACGAACAAGGTAACGTTCTAGATAAAATGTCTAGGGTTATCTACATAGGTGACGAATTAATAGCTGAAGATAATAATCAGTACCGGGTGGAAAAAATAATAGGTGATACTGCTGTAGCTAAAATGGTAAGTCAAGATGTATTAGCCGACCATGAAAAATTGGTTAAAGCTGCTTTTAGTCAAGGAATAGTTCCAGTACAAACTAAAAATAATGGAGTAGCTTTATATCATACCCATTCTGCTGAATCCTACGTCCCTACCGACGGAACTGACAGTTTACCCGGCCAGGGCGGTATTTTAAAAGTTGGCGACAGTTTAGCTCAAAAGCTGCAAGAAAAAGGGGTAAAAGTCGAACATAGCAAAACACCCCATGAACCAAGGGATGCAAATGCTTACAGGCGCTCAAGGAGGACAGCCCTTGAATTACTAAAAACAGGACCTAATACAATTATAGATGTTCACCGTGATGGCATACCTGATCCGAATTTTTACAGTAAGGAAATTGCTGGTAATAATGCGACAAGTATTCGTTTAGTAGTTGGGCGGCAAAATCAAAATATGCAAGCAAATTTAGATTTTGCCAAGACAGTTAAAGCTGGCATGAATGAAATATACCCTGGTTTAGTCAAGAGTATTTTTATGGCCAAAGGAAACTACAACCAAGATTTAGCACCACGCTCCATGCTCATAGAAGTTGGAACCCATACAAATGATAGGAGCCAAGCAGAAAAAGGGGCCAGACTTTTTGCAGATGCTTTACCTAGTGTTTTAGGAATTGCAACTAACGCTACTACAGATGATTCTAATAATGCTCAATCAACTAGAGGTGACTGGTCAGCTTTATGGTGGGTATTAGGTGTGTTCTTAATTGGTGGTGCATTGTTTTTGTTAATTAGTACTGGTAGCTTTCAAGGTGCTAAAGATAAATTAAAGCAGTTTTCATCAAGCGAATGGGCAAACTTTTTAGGTAAGATTTCCAAGGATAAGGTGAAAAAGACTGAGATAAATGAAACTTTTGAGGAAAGTGACGATGGTTCTTCAAAGGGTTAACTCCAGAAGAGGGGGGAACCTAAAGTGGAAAGCTATATCGAGATTATTTTGCTTGGCATAATTGCCGGATTTGTTACCAGAATAATAATCCTTAAAACTGACTATCGCTTCTATCCTGGTTACCCCCACGGCTACGTAACTCATTTGTCACTTGGTTTCATAGCTGCATCTATTGGTGCAGTAGCCGTTCCCGCTTTAGTGAATAAAGATTTTGCTGCAGTAACATTTTTATCCATGGCAGCACAACAATTTAGAGATATACGCAATATAGAAAGAGAAACCCTCAATAAATTAGAAGCAAATGAATTAGTTGGAAGAGGACAGGACTATATTGAAGGCATCGCAAGCGTTTTTGAATCGAGAAATTATCTAGTGATGCTTGCTTCTTTACTCGTAAGTACAATTACCTATTTAACCGGCTATGTGGGGGGGATTATTAGTTCTTTAATTGCCTTTTTTCTGGCTAATCGCCTAATGAAAGGTGAAACAATTCAAGATATAGCTATAGTACAAGAAGCACAGCTGTCCTTTGACGGTGCTTTTCTCAAAGCTGACGAAATTATCATAATGAATATTGGCTTAAGTAAATCAAGGGAAAAAATACTTAAAGAAGGACTTGCTGTACGTATAATTCCTAAAAATGATAATGCAAGGTTAACTCTACATGATGTAGGTCAACGCCAAGCCATCATTCATACAGCGGCAGTCCTACTTGGTACAAAAAAAGAAATAGGCGAGATAGAATGGACTCCATTAGCAAGAAAGAATATTGATACAGGAGATATTTGTATCTTTATTATACCAAATGAACCGGACATTGAATGTTTAATTGAAGCTGTGAAAAAAGCACCTGTCTTGGAAAGCGCAAAAAGGAAACCACTTTCCACTTCTATTGGAAGACGAGCAGCTGACTAACTGGAGGTAAAGTTATGGACGAAACAGGATTGCAACTTGTGATTGCTACAGAAAAAAGTAAAACAAAAATCTTGCCGGGGGGAACTCCGGTTTTTCTTACTGCAGACGAAGATGAACAACAAAAATTAGCTACAACCTTGAGTAGAATTTTAAAAGCTGGAGTCCACGATTTAGAAAATGGATTGCTTGTCTTAGTCAAACATTAAACAAAGGAGTCATTATGAATATAGTTTATCACTGTTTTGGTGGAGCCCATTCTTCCGTTACAGCAGCTGCCATTCATTTAGGTTGGTTACCTGCTACTAAAATACCTACCTTTGAGGAGCTAATGAAAATACCTTACTTTGATGTGCAAATTGGTGAAGATCATGGTGTGTTTCGCTATTTGGGAGAGGACGAACAGCTGAATAAAGTGTACATTATAGGAAGACGAAATTTAAAAGATAAATTTGAAAAACTGGTCTATGGTTTAGCTAGTGTCTATGATTGGGAAGATGACTTTTTACTTATTAACACTATGCCATTAGTAAATTGGAAAATGGTCTTGGGTGGTTACCTTTCAAGAGGCCTTGAAACTCCAAAGCTTGGCCGTAAGATAGTATTAAAAGGCGTGCAAGAGTCTTTTTTTAAATACGTAGCTTTAGTCTCGGAGGTAAAAACCAATTTATCTCACCATACATATGGAAAGCATTTTAGGAGTGTTAATCCTTGAAAATTTTTTATCTTTGCCAAACAGCAAAATATGCAGCCTTGCTCGCTGGAGCTTATCATCTGAAAAAACTTGAAAATAACTCTACCTACAAAGAATTTGTAAAGTACATTCAAAATATAAGTATACAGCTTTATGAACCATATTTACTGGGTAAGGATGAATCAGGTACCGGTGTTTATATTATTGCAACCGATATGGAACAAAATTTAGTAGCAAAAATTATCGATAGTTTTATGTTAACCTTCCCAAATACTGATAAGTATAACACAATAATTACTGATAGTTTAGTACAGCCTAATCTATTCCTGATTTGCACCTTAAAATTAAGTAATCTATGGCCACTAAAGCTTATATTTAAAAAGTTACTTCCTTTTGCAGTTTGGTTAAATCGAAAAAAGGTTTATAACACCGTAATATCAACTCAAACTTGACTATCATAAAAGTATACTGGATAATGATGGAGATGAAGTGGCTTTTATCTTTTAGTAGAGGAGTTGTTCTTTCTGTCAAGTTATATTAATCCGGTTATTTCTAGAGTAATTGCAGAAAGTATTGCTGAAGAGCTTGGTTTGGAATCAGGCGATAAAATTATTAAGATTAATGGAACAATTGTCGAAGATCAATTAGACTTTAGGTTTTTGCAGGCTGAAGAAAAGTTAATAATTGAAGTTGAAAAGAATAATGGCGAGCAGTGGATCTTAGAAGTTGAAAAAGATATAGATGAAGAATTAGGCGTAGAGTTTGAGGAAGCCACTTTTGATGGAGTTAAAACTTGTCGAAACAAATGTTTGTTTTGTTTTGTTGATCAAATGCCGAATAAAATGCGAGACACTTTGTATGTTAAGGATGATGATTATCGTCATTCCTTTCTTTTTGGGAACTTTATTACCTTGACTAATCTAACTTCTAAGGAATTAGAAAAAATAGTACGACAAAAAATAAGCCCTTTATATGTATCAATTCATACTACAAACCCAGATTTACGCAGACAACTACTAAATAATAGACACGCAGGTAAAATACTAGAGCAGCTAAAATATTTAGTTAATAATGGGATTTATATTCATGGGCAAGTTGTTCTAGTACCAGGGCTAAATGAAGGGAAAGAATTGGCAAGAACTATTGAAGAGCTGTCAATGCTAATGCCTCAACTTATGTCTCTGGCTGTAGTCCCAGTAGGACTTACAAAATTCCGTTCCAATTTACCACCATTAAAATCGTTCACTAAAAATCAAGCGGCAGAAGTTATTGGTTTAATTACTTCCTATCAAAACAAGTTTCTTAAACAATTTGGAACTAGGTTTGTATTTCCAGCCGATGAATTTTACATCTTAGCCGAATATAAAATTCCAGATGTAGAATATTATGAAGGTTTTCCTCAACTAGAAAACGGAATTGGAATTGTTCGACTATTCCTGGATGAATTTGATGAGCTGTTTCTGAAGCTACCTGAAAAAGTTAGTTGTAATCGGACAAGACTACTGTTAACTGCAACCTCTGGATATAAAATAATTTATCCCTTGGTTGAAAGGATAAAAAATAAATATAAGAATTTAAATATAAAATTACTTTCTGTTTCTAATAACTTTTTTGGTCCTTCAGTAACCGTAACAGGTTTGTTAACAGGCCAAGATATTATAAAAACTATCAACGGTCTAAATATGCCTAAGGATACTCTTGTTATAATCCCAGATGTTATGTTAAAAGAAAATTATTTATTTCTAGATGATGAGACTTTGGATAGTGTTCAACAGTCTACTGGATTAGAGATTATTTCAGTCACTACTTCAGGAAAGGGACTAATTGAAGCAATTACCGGTTTAGTTCTTGATTAATTTTAGGGGGTGATAAGATGCCCAAACCTATTGTTGCAATTGTTGGACGGCCAAATGTTGGAAAGTCAACACTTTTTAATAGAATTACAGGTCAACGTATAGCCATAGTTGAAGATAAACCCGGTGTAACCAGAGATAGATTATATCAAGAAGCTGAATGGCTTAATGTTAAATTCACTTTGATAGATACTGGTGGAATTAAGTGGGATAAAGACAGTATTACAACTCAAGTAAAGAAACAGGCTGAACTTGCTATAGATGAGGCACAAGTAATAATTTTTCTAACTGATGCAAGAACAGGAATAGTTTCAGATGACGAGGAAGTGGCTGATCTTTTAAGGAAGTCTGGGAAACCTGTTGTTCTAGCAGTAAATAAAGTTGAAAATTTTAATGAGCAAACAGTATACGAATTTTACAGCTTAGGTCTAGGGGAGCCTATCCCTATTTCAGCAAGCCACGGTCTAAATATTGGTGATCTGCTTGATCAAGTAATTGACTTGCTGCCACAAAAAAACTTATTTGATGATTTAGAGGATATAGTTAAAGTAGCTGTTGTTGGAAGACCTAACGTTGGTAAATCGTCATTAGTTAATCATCTCTTAGGTGAACAACGTGTGATTGTAAGTGATATACCTGGAACTACGAGAGACGCCGTAGATACGACCTTTGTATTTGAGAATCAAAA
>DUOV01000117.1 GCA_012838615.1 Clostridia bacterium
AGGGCATCTACAGCCTGCACAACCGGTATATTACCTTCTTTTGGAATCTGGGGTTCTGCAGGGATAGCGCCTGTAGCAAGGATGACTGCATCAGGTTCTAAAGATAAGACCATATCTGTATCTGCTTCTTGTCCCAGGCGAACATCCACCTTATATTTCTTACACATTTCGTTGTAAACACGAATGCCCCTTGCCAGTTCATGTTTGCCCGGCGGTATGGCTGCTGACAGGAACTGACCACCTGTGGTGTTGCCTTTTTCCAGTAGCGTTACTTTATGACCTCTGGCCGCTGCTACCCAGGCTGCCTCAAGACCTCCTGGCCCGCCACCGACAACTACAACTTTTTTAGGCGCAGCAGTTGGGGTGATTTTCATAGTTCCTTCATGACCGGTAAAGGGATTAAGCATACAAGAAATTCCTTTGGCTTCAGGGTTAAGGGCAGTAGTGTCTTGGCAGCGGGTTAAGCAACCAACGCAAGGTATGATTTCATTAACCCTGTTTTCAGCAACTTTGTTAGGAAATTCAGGATCGGCAAGGGAACCGCGACCCAAAGCGACAAAATCGGCGATACCTGAAGCTACTACATTTTCAGCCATTTCCGGTTCAGTAATACGTCCTACAGCGATTACCGGCACATCTACAGCTTTTTTAACGGCAGCGGCTGAACTTAAAAGATAGCCCTGAGGTATACTGGAAGGAGCAATAATCCACTGCATACTTCCATACACACCTACAGATACGTGGATGGCATCAGCGCCTGCTTTTGCCAAAGCTTTGGCAATAACTGCTGTCTCCTCAATTTGTCTTCCACCATCTACCTTTTCATCACCGCTTATCCTAAAGATAATTGGGAAATCCTGACCGCATTTTTTCTTGATATTTTTAATAATGTCTATAGCAAACTTCATTCTACCGTTTAAGCTCCCGCCAAACTCGTCTACACGTTTGTTGCTGTAGCCTGATAAAAATTGAGCTACCATGTAGCCATGGGCACCATGAATTTCGACAGCGTCAAAGCCGGATTTCTTAGCCCTTACAGCTGCATCTCCATACTTTTCAATTAACTCATATACTTCTTCTGTGGATAGTTCTCTAGGTATTTCACGAGTGAGAGGGCAGGGAATACTTGAAGGAGCAACAGGTTGGAAACCGGAAACAGCGCTACTAGTCTCCCTTCCGGCATGGTGAAGCTGAACAGCAATTTTACCCCCTTCCTTATGGATAGCCTCGGTTAATTTAGTAAGTCCGGGGATGAAATCATCAGAATAAATCATGAGCTGATCAGGAGCAGCTTTACCGACTGGATCGATGCAGGTGTATTCGGTAATGATTAAACCAAATCCACCACGAGCCCGGGCAGCGTAATAGTCGATTAATTCTTGGCCCACCGATCCGTCAAGCTCACCATGACTGGAACCCATGGGAGGCATGACAAACCTGTTTTTTAATTCTAGGCTTCCAATGTTGCCTTTTTGTAAGACATTACTAAACATTTTAGACTTCCCCCTTATCATTTATTTTAGAACAAATAGGTGCTTGTTTCCTCTTTCACAATCTAGTATAGCCTGGGACCATCTAACATAATAGTAAAATAAATGTAAAAATATGGTAAAAT
>DUOV01000118.1 GCA_012838615.1 Clostridia bacterium
ACATCATGTAAAAAACACCGCCTACTAATCCTCCCGGGAGATGCACAGAAGCTGTAATCGAATTAGAAAGCCAGGAAACAAAAGGTTTGGTAGCGATAGAAAGGGAGGCAAGCAAGGCGATCAAGATAAGATCGCGCAGACTAAAACTTTTGACTTTCATTTACATCTTCCTTTCTGATTATTATTATGCCGCTTTCTTTAAGGTTGGGCAGGTAATAACCTTGTGGGGTTTTTTGGAGATGCTTACTAGTGTACTCAGGTGGAATATTTTGTTTTTCAAGTCCAAAATAGAAATTTAAGAAATAATAGTATTCTTCCATGCTGTCAAAAGGTTGGCCGAAATCACAGCTATGTTCCATGGCTTTAAAAGGGATGTATCTAGTTTTTAAAAAGTCTATTGCCTTATAAAAAGTTTCCCGGCCTGAGCCTTTTTGTTCTGTCCTATCTAGATAGTTTTCTAATCCAAAGCTTTTTTCCCGGCCAAATTTGGGCAGTACTGCTATGATGAGCCTTGTAGAAAGAGTGGCCAGTTTTAGAAAATGTTCTGAAGCAAGTCCGTTGATGTAAGACATAAATACTACGTCATAAGTTAGCCCCAGAGGGATATCCCTCCAATCAGCTTCTATAGGATAAACATTTTTTACCCCTAAATCAGTACATTTTTGCTTCAATAAATCGATAACCAGAGGATTAATATCTACAGCCGTCACTTTTTTAACATGGGGAGCAAAAGCAAAAGCAAAATTCCCTGTCCCACAGCCGATATCCAGGAGGGAATCTGATTGTCTGAGCCAAGGTTTTAAAAGCTTGACTATGTCAGCATAGTAAGTGGTATGTGGAGCTGCTTTTTCCAGCCAGTCTATATTTTGCTTAACCCAAGTAAAACTCAACTCAGCACCTCCTCTAAGTGCTTGACCAGTTCTTGGTATTTATCTTCTCTGTTTTCTTTGTTAATTTCCAGGATTAAAACACCGGGGGAGGACCTAACAGCTTTTAAAAAAGGTGTAGATAAAGGCTTAATAACACCTAAAACGGGAATAGGCGATGCTAAACACTTTAAGACTTGTTTCTGAAAGTTTAAGGCTTCTGATTCAAAGAAGCCTAACTCATCCATTAGTATTAAGTCTGGCTTGGCTGCTAAGGCTTCTTTTAAAATTTTCACACCAAACTCTTCAAATGTCTGCGGGACAGCCTGCCAAAAACCGTTGGCCTTTTGCCTCCCAACGTAGGGCTGGGGATAAGTGTCAGCCGGGTTTAAACTTTCCAAGATAAAGCCGGTTAAAACTTCTTTTTCGAAAACTGGCAAGGTTTCAAAGCCACGTAAATCCAGGTTGTTGAAATTGGCAAGTGCTTTTCTGATAGCAGTGCTTTTCCCTACCTGCCTTGGCCCGGTAAGAAAGATGTTTTTCATTAGCTCACTTCCAAATGTTACGTTATACTAATACAAGTATATCGTTATTTTTATCAGTTGTATAGTAGGTTTTTAATAAAATTATTTTATTGGTTAAATAGAATATTTAAATGCAGGTTTATGATATATACAATTACAAGTTATATACAAACATTATTAGTAGGTTTATAATAAAAATGTAGAGTAATTATTGGAGGAGAGTATGTTGAGCTTACAGGAAGATTTTATACAGGTACTAAATAAGCAAGTTCAGCCTGCTCTAGGTTGTACTGAACCGGTTGCCATAGCGTTAGCTTGCGCCAAAGCTTCTTCTTTACTTCAGGGAAAGATTAAATATATTCAGGTAGAAACTAGCAAAGGTGTATTTAAGAATGCTCACGGGGTAGGAATTCCAAATACCGGTGAAACAGGAATTTTTATTGCAGCTGCTTTAGGTGCTCTGGTGGCAAATCCGGAGCTAGGGCTTCAAGTCTTGGAAGCTGTTGCAGACGAAGATGTTAAAGAAGCTCACAAGTTAGTAGCAGCCAATAAGGTTGAAACAAGATATACTGGAGATTTTGAAGGGGTTTATGTAAAAGCCACAGTCAAAAAGACTGAAGGTCAAGGGATAGCTTGCATAAGCGGCATGCATGATCACTTTAGTTATGTGGAAAAAAACGGACAAGTGTTGTATACGGAAGAATTTATGTCTAATGAGCCGACAGAATCTTTCAGCATGAAAAATATTAAGGTGGCTGACATTATTACTACTGTTAGCAATATGGATTTTTCATCTCTATCCTTTTTGCTGAAGGGTGTAGAGATGAACAAAAATATCGCTCGAGAAGGTTTGAAAGGCAAATATGGTTTGAGTATAGGATATGGGTATGGTCTATTACAAGAACAGGGGGTTTTAGGCAGGGATATTGTGGATGAGGTAAAAATGCTGGTTACAGCAGCTAGTGATGCCCGTATGGGCGGTAGCTCCCTCCCGGTAATGACTAGCTGTGGTAGTGGAAACCAAGGGATTATTATCACTTTGTCCATAGCTAAAGTAGCAGAGAAACTGGGTAAAACCGAGGAAGAAACAGCTAAAGCTTTGGCTATCAGCCACCTAGTCAACGCCTACGTTAAAGAACATTTAGGTGTTTTAGCACCTATTTGCGGTGCTTCTGTTTCGGCTGGGCTGGGAACAACTGCTTCTATAACCTGGTTGCTAGGCGGTAATATAGAAAGGATTACCGGAGCCATGCAAGGGGTGGCTGCTAATTTGACGGGTATTTTATGTGATGGCGCTAAGAGTACTTGCTCTTTTAAATTAGCTACCTCAGCCGGAGAAGCAATTATCTCGGCTTATTTGGCCATGGAGGATATTTACATTCATAAAGTTCAGGGTATTATTGGTGAAACAATAGAAGATACTATCCGTAATTTTAGCCTGATCAGTAAAGACGGTATGGGGAAAGCAGACGAGACTATTTTAGACATTATGTTAAAAAATGCCCAGTAGAAACTAGAAAGGTCAAAATACCC
>DUOV01000011.1 GCA_012838615.1 Clostridia bacterium
GCGCTTGACCGGGTAAAATTAAATCTCCGTCCTCTGCTTCCTTGACAGGCATGTTACCCAAATCATTGAGCCTTTGAGCTAAAGAAGCTGTAAATCCTGGGGGCATATGCTGGACGATAAGCACTCCAGCCGGAAGAGTTTTAGGTAAAGCCCGAAACAAAGTATTTAAGGCTGCAGGACCGCCTGTACTGGTGCCTATGGCCACAACTTCAATTTTTCTTTGCCTAATCTTTTTAGGAGGTGGAAAAACCAGGGGGGGAGTGGGAAAGGTTTCATACCTTTTAGCCCGACAAAATTTAGAGACGGCAACGCTTGCAGCCATTTTTACCTTCTCGGGCAGTTCACTAGCCAGCTGAACCATTTCGATCCGTTTGGCAGGTTTGGCTACAAAATCAACAGCACCCAACTCCAGGGCCCGAATAGTAGTTTTGGCCCCTTCTGTAGTTACGGCACTTAGCATTAAAACCGGGGTGGGCTGGACACACATTATTTTTTCCAATGTTTCCAGCCCGTCTAAACCGGGCATTTCCACATCCATAGTCACTACATCAGGTTTAAAGCGCTGGATTTTCTCCAACGCTTCTTGTCCATCTCTAGCATAGCCTACCACTTTAATAGTCGGGTCGGCTTCTAGCATTTTTATAATAACTTGTCGCATAAATGCTGAATCATCAACAACTAGAACTTTAACTTGCGAATCCACTTGCCTCAGCTCCTGTCTGTCCAACTAGTCCTCTTACATCAAGAATTAGTGCTACTCTACCATCACCCATTATAGTGGCTCCTGCCAACCCTGGAACTTGACCGATATAATCACCCAAGGACTTAATTACAATTTCCTGCTCACCTATGAGGCTATCTACAACAAAGCCTACTCGTTTTTCGGAAATTCCGCAAACAACTACTGGAAATCTTTCTGGTTCTTGTTCATTATCATCGGATATGTCAAGAAGCGTGCTAAGTTTAAGAATAGGCAGTACCTCTCCACGAACCATTACTACTTCACGACGCTGCACCCGTTGAATGTTTTTGCGTTCCACATTGATAATTTCGACAACGCTAGAAAGAGGAAAAGCAAATACTTTTTCCCTAAGATAGACCAGTAAAGAGCGATTAATGGCTAAAGTTAAAGGCAGTTTAATTGTAAAACGAGTTCCTTTGCCATAAACTGAATCGATATCGATAATGCCGTTAATCTTTTCAATATGAGCACGGACAATATCCATACCCACACCACGACCGGAAATGTCGCTGATAACTGTGGCCGTGGAAAATCCCGCGCTAAAAATAAGGTTGATTGCTTCCCTGTCACTTAGTCGGGCTGCTGCCTCAGCTGAAATAATACCCTTTTCGACGGCTGTAGAGCGCATCTTTTCGGGACTCATTCCGCGACCGTCATCTTCTACTGTAATAACGATTTGATTTTCCTGCTGAAAAGCTTTTAAATGGACTTTCCCCTGAGTCGGTTTACCTAAGGCTACTCTTTCTTCCGGTGATTCTATTCCATGATCAATAGCGTTACGCAGTAAGTGAATAAGGGGATCCCCAATTTCCTCTATTACAGTACGATCCAGTTCCGTTTCTTTGCCCTCAACAATAAATTCAACTTCCCTATTGGCTTTTTGAGCCAAATCCCGCACCATCCTAGGAAAGCGGTTAAAGACTTGTTCGATGGGGAACATCCGGGCTTTCATTATCTCTTCCTGTAAATCAGTAGTAATCCGCCCGATATGAACAGATACTTCTTCCAAAGTATCAATTAAGTCCCCTGAACCTAACTGATTTTTAAGGCCCCCACCTACATCTAACAATCTCGTACGATCGATGACTAATTCTCCGACTAAATTCATGAGATTTTCCAGACGCTGTACATCCACCCTAACAGTCTGAGTTTTTACAGGAGTTGCAGGTTTTTCCGAGGTTTTCTTTTTAAATGGATCAGCTACTTTTTGAGTTGCATCCGGCTGTAAACTTTTAATCTCAACTTGTTGGGCATCCTGTTCTGAAACTTGTGGAGCAACATCTTTATCGATGTTAACAGGATTAATAGTAACTTGGTCAATTTCAGAAATTGACTTAATGATGTCATTAATAACGTAAGCATCTTCTTTGCTGACCAAAAAAATTTCGAAAGTGTCGTCAAATTTTTCTTCTTCGATTTCTTGCGTGCTTGGAATAGTTTTAACTACTTCTCCCACATCTCTTAAATTATTAAACACTATGTAAGCCCTGGCTGCCTTCATCAAACAATCTGATACCAGTTTAACTACAATGTGCCAAACATTGAAGCCTTTGATAAGAGCTGACTGAATCACGTTTGTTTCTACATCATCTAAAACAAAGGGGGGAGCAGTTACTTGGGCCGTACCTTGTTGGGTCTTTTCAGGCTGAACAGGTTCCGTTTTTGGAGAAGTAGGTTCAGACACTTCTATGGCTTTGCCCTGGGCAACTTGTTTTAATTTGCCGATTAGTTGGGAAACATCTAGGTCTCCCTCTCCTCCACCGGCAACATTATTGATTAACAACCGCAGGTTATCCAGAGATTCCAGCAGCAAGTTAGCTATCTCAGTAGTAACAGCCAAATCTCTATGCCTCAAGCGATCTAAAACACTTTCCATGGCATGGGTCAGACGAGCAATATTATCAAAACCCATGGAGGCAGAGGAACCTTTTAAAGTATGGGCAGCACGAAAAATTTTATTGAGTAAATCCATATTTTCTTTATCGTGTTCTAAAACGATGATAGATTCATCCAGTATTTGAAGTTGTTCTTCCGCTTCATCTAAAAATAGTCCCATATATTGGGAAACATCGAAATCAGATGTCATATCTTAAAAAACCTCCTGGCTAAATTACCTAGTTCAAAACATTATCTGTAATACTATGCCAAGTTGCTATTAAGCTCAAAATGACTTTGTTGTAGTTCTTTTTTTTCATTTTCATAAAGTACTTTTTCTAAATCCAGAAGGATAATCAACTGCTCCTGCCACTTACCAACAGCACGTAAATAAGCTGAGTCGATACTGTTTGTAATTACCGGTGGTGGCGGTTCAATATTGGAAGTGGGTAAGCGCAACACTTCTGAGACAGAATCTACAATCATACCTACAGTAACTCCGGCTACTTCCACAACGATTATGCGAGAATGCTGGGTTTCTTCCGAATCGCCTAAATTAAAACGTTTGTGCAAATCTATTACCGGTACGATCCGTCCACGTAGATTAATCACACCTTCTACAAAATGGGGTGTTCTTGGCACTTTAGTAATAGCTTGCATCCTGATAATCTCATGAACTACAGAAATATCAACCCCATACGTCTCTCCAGCCAGACTAAAAACCACTAGCTGCTCTTCTGTATTTTGCTTCTTATCTTCCATATATTATCATCCTTTCACAGTCAAATTTCAAAATATACCAAGAACTTAAGTTTTTATATGTTTTAAATTTCAATATAATTCCCAAAAATCCTTTACTTTTTAGCAAAAATGTTTAAATTTAACTTTTTTTAAGGAAAAAAGGGGAAAAAAGAAAGCTGACAAAATGTCAGCTTAATTAAAACTTTGATATCGCCTTAAACGTCCGTAACTGCCATAAGAGTATCTTCTAGAGCGTTTTCTAACTATGAAACGTAATACAACAATCAAAAACAATAAGAGAATGATGCCTGTTGCCAAAACAGACCAACCTTCCCATAAGGTAATATGTCTTTCTATACTGTTATGGGCTACTAAATCAAGTTTGCCAATTTCTTTCCCGTCTACGGTGTACTTAATTTCCCCTATTTTAGAACCTTTTTCCAAAGGTGCTTTTAGAGGATCGATATGTATTTTTTGTGCGGGGTAAGTTGGATTGGATTTTGATTGCAAGAAAGTCAAATCCCCGTTAACCGCTATGTCTAATTGTTGCTTATCAATTTCTAGTTGACCAACAACCTGGCCTACCTGAGCCAGGGTTTGAGTATAATAGTTGTTGAACCCATAATTTAGTAGTGCCGTACTGTCTGACCAGACCTGGTTATTATTACTGCCTAGTACTACTGCCAAAAATGTTTCCCCATTTCTTTCAGCTGCAGACACCAAGCACCACCCAGCTTCTCTGGTATAACCGGTCTTCACACCAATAGTCCCTTCATAACTAGCCAAGAGTTTATTTCCGTTAATCAAAGTGCTACTCCATTCTGCTCCGGTCCAAGGCCTGTTTTGAGTAGCTACTATTTCCCGAAAAGTAGGATTTTCCATGGCTGCTCTGGCAATTAAGGCTAAATCTAAAGCTGTAGTATAGTGATTTTCTTCTGATAAACCGTTAGGGTTAACGAAATTTGTATTTACAGCCCCAAGCTCTCGGGCCTTTTCATTCATCATCCGAGCGAATCCTTCAATACTTCCTCCGATATGCTCAGCAATAGCATAAGCTGCATCATTGGCCGAATTAAGGAGCATGGCATAAAGAAGGTTTTCAAGGGTCTGAGTTTCACCGGCTACCAAGTAAACTCTAGTTCCTTCCACGCGAACTGCGTCTTCGCTAATAGTAACTTGATCTTGCAAATTACCTTTTTCCAAGGCAAGCAGAGCAGTTAAAATTTTTGTGGTACTGGCAGGTGCTCTGGTAGCATTTTCGTTTTTAGACCAAACTACTTGTCCACTATTAAGTTCCATGACTACAGCAGCTTCTGCAGCAATATTAGGTTCTTGCTCAGCTAACACAGGTGTTAATCCTGTCCCTAAAACTAAACTTAGCAAGGTTATAATGGCTATCAAGTGCTTCCAATACTTCATCGGTTTACTCCTCTCGCTAAAATGCATTATGGATATCGAACTGGCAGTAATAATGTTTAATTATATCACAAGCTTTTTGGCAAAACGCCTTTTTATACTTACCATTAATTTCATATTTCCAACTCTTCAAAATATATTTATTGGCCTATGATACTTAACCCATGAGTGATGGCTGTAATATGTTCAATACGTATTCCTGCCTTAATGATAACCCCGGGATAGACTTTATCTGCTATTAGCCGTTTACCCTTGGGCAATGTTACACTTGTGATAGTTTCAGCTTCGCTGCCTAATTCTCTTACCTTTACATTGCCACAAGCAGAAATTTCTCCACTTCGGAAAACTCCTGGTTGGCTGTAGATTTCTACATTACCTCCAGCGTAAATATTGGAATTATAACATCCTTTGCCTGTAATAATCACATCTCCACTAGATTCAACTGTGGAATTCTGAACATAGGATACTAATAACTTGGCATTTTCTTCAGAATGAGTCAAAATAATACCTTTAACCTTATCTGCTTCTGTGCTAAAGCTTTTGATGTAGCTATCAATTTTTTCTACCGTGTTAAGTTCCACTGGCACCCGGGCGCAAATCTTTTTATTTGTCTCTTCAAAGAACTTCCTGAAACCTTCCAGCTCAGGACTTTCA
>DUOV01000119.1 GCA_012838615.1 Clostridia bacterium
AATTCAAGGTAATGAAGAACTTTTAGTACCTCTTTATGGTGTTTCCCAAAGTAATATTAATGTAGGGGATAGTGTAATTCTCACTTGGCCTGAAGATGCAGGGGTCTTTTTGAAAGAATAAAAAGCTTCCTTTAGATCTAAGCAAATATGAGGACTAAAAGCTCCGCTTAAAAAGCGGAGCTTTTAGCTTTTTTACCGCTAGGCATTTTATATTTTTGCAGTTTTGCAGAGCCGCTTTTTAACCTGGTTATACAATTAAAAAGTAATATTTCCCAACTGGTATAGGATAAGTATTCCCTCAATACAATTCAGTAAGGGTTTTGTAAGGAGGGAGTATAAATGCGGATGTTTGTGGTTTCTCGTAAACTTTGGTTAGGAAGGTTACTCGGAATCATCTTGATGATTTTTGGAATTATCTTAGTAAGAGGGCCTCTTTCCGGGCCTACGGAAATGTTGGTAAGTCTTGTGACAGGAGTAAAAAAACTTCATCCAATTTACTGTGTTAACACGGAAGAACCTAAAATAGCTATTAGTTTTGATGCCACTTGGGGAGCGGCCTTCACCAAAGATCTCTTGGACACACTTGATAAATACAATGTTAAAACTACTTTTTTCTTAGTAAATATTTGGTTAGATAAATTCCCTGAGGAAGCAAAGGAAATTGTGGCACGTGGCCATGAAATTGGTCTCCATTCAACGACCCACCCTGATTTTAAAAAGCTGTCGGAAGAACAGATGATAGATGAATTACAAAACAACTATAATAAAATCCTAGAAGTAACCGGTTTTAAGCCTATCCTATTTCGTCCGCCCTTCGGCAGTTACAATAATACCCTTATAACAGTAGCTAATAAGATGGGGCTCCATGTAATTCAATGGGATGTGGATAGTCTGGACTGGAAGGATTTGTCGGCAGAACAGATTTATAGCAGGGTAACTAGTAAGGTTAAAAACGGTAGTATTGTTCTTTTTCATAATAATGCCCAACACACACCTAAAGCCTTGGGGCCGATTTTAGAAAATCTACAAAGCAAAGGATTTAAGATAGTGCCTATCTCTGAACTGATTTATAAAGAGGACTATTACGTAGATGTAAATGGAGTTCAGCAACAAGGAAATAGCCCAGAGCCTAGTCATCAATAGTTAGTCCGGCAATTAATTTAATTATCCCGAGGTTTAAACTTAATCCGCAGACAAATCATTTAAGCCGTAGGTACAAGAATCATTTTAACTTGCTAATATTTTTTTAAGGGATAAGGTATATTTTGCAGTTTTGGGGAGATACTAGCTAATGGGGTTTATTAATTATTCCTCGACAATACTGAAGCAATAGATCTAGTTTGAGTTGCAGCAAAGAAGCTCTACACCCCAAAACAAAGCAGGTTCTAAAAACCTGCTTTGTTTTACCTTGCATACATAAAAAGGCAGGTGAAAGAATGGCTGGCTCGGGAAAGCTTCTGCCAATCTGTATAATCTGTGAACAGGTTCCCCAGGATGGTATAGTGGGTGGCGTTGTAGTTAACGGAAATTTTATTTGCGCCAAGTGTGAAGATGAGCTGTTGTCTATTACTACTGACGACGTTAAATATAGATTGTTTCAAGAGAAACTCAAAAAAATTTGGCTTTAAAACGGTTATTTTTTTAGAAATAGCCGTTTTATATTTTTTGTTTAAATCCTATTATTTACAAAATAGTTATCTTTTGGGTCTGCTGTTATTGTTGGCTTAAAGGAAACAGTATATAATATATTTGCCGGATAAATGGACTAGCCGTTGGCTAGTTTCAATAACAGTAGCCACTAGAAAGGTGAAAGAGGCGCTGATATTTAGGAGGAAAACTAAAGGCAGTAAGGAAGTGTGCTGTTGGGATCCGGGTATTAATATTAATTAAATATTGGGGAAGGGGAATTGGCGTGAGCTTAAAGATTTTATATGCTTATAATTGGGTCCCGGATCACCAAAGAAGGGGTAAATTTAGCGAATGCTCTACTTCCGAAACAGTTGCCTACATCGAACAAGTTCTCACGTCTTTTGGGGCCAGCGTAATTAGACTGAATCTTTTGAATCCCAGCCAGATGATAGACGCGTTAAAGTATTATAGCCCCTTGGATCTGGCTTTTATTACAGCTGAAGGTTTTCTTGATGAACCGGCTTCAATGTACGATGGAACAGGGACTATGAAGTTACGGCAAATACTGGAACAAGCCGGCATTCCGTACACTCATTCGGGAGTTAACGGCATGATGTGCTGTAGAAATAAAAAAATGACATATAGCCATTTGGAACAAGCAGGAGTCCCTATTCCTAAAAATTGTGTTTTATTCCAACCTATAACTGTTGATTCCATAGAAATGGCGGAAAGAGAAGTTGGTTACCCTATGTTTGTCAAACCATGCGGTGGTGGCAGCAGTATTGGCATTGACGAGAAATCAATAGTACGTTGTAGGGATGAATTAGTAGATAAATTAAAACAATTGGTTCAGATTATTGATGATCAACCGGTAATTGCCGAAACTTATTTAAGTGGTCGGGAATATACAGTAGGTGTAATCGGAAATGAACTGCCAATTGTCATGCCTATTATTGCCTTTCCTGAAGATGTTACCGTTCGGAGTCATGCTGTCAAAAATGAAGAGCACCAAGAGCGAGGGCGCTTTGAGGTGCTGAACGTGGACCGAACAATTGGCTTAAAAATACGGGAAAAGAGTTTGAAAGTTTTTCGCTCTTTACCTGTTCGGGACTTGATTCGGATAGACTTCAAACAAGACGAACATGAAAACATTTTTGTTATTGACGTTAACGGTACACCTTCCATGTCCTTGCGCGGCTCTATAGCCTTTATGGCAAAAAGTGCAGGTCTAAAGTACCGGGATTTTGTTGGTTTCTTCTTGTTTACAGTTCTAACGAGATATAACGTTCCTATCTGTAATGAATTGGAGGAAACGGCAATTAGGGTCAGGGCAGCCCTACTTGGATTGGACAACCAGGTAGCCTGATTGGGAAAGATATATCAACAAGTCATAAAAATACTAAAAGGGAGCAAATTGAAATGCTCCCTTTAACCATTATTCAATACTTACAACAATGCCCAGGTGATAATCCCTTTAATTAACTTCCTGCGCTTTTAACACCATATGCTCTTCCTTATCCCCCCATTTGACCGTGAAACGAACCTCAGCATCCTCACTAAGAATAGCACCGGTACCGCCACTTCTACCAAGCTCTACATAGCCTTCGTCATTAATAGTAAAGCCTTCTGAGCTACCACTACTGCTGCCTGCCTCGTATTTAAAAGTAATAGGACCTACATTCCCAATATCATACTTTTTATACTGTAGTGCAGGTATCTTTTCATAGTAACTATCGTATAAAAGTTTACCATCTTCTTCAAACCAATGTTGGTAATACCTTAAAGTAAGTGTACCTTCCCAGCTTTCGCTTTCGCCTTTATGAACTCTCTCTTGCCCTTCATTTAAATCCTCAAAAACAACATTAGAAATTATATTGAGTGCTTGGCCAATACTTTTTAACTCATCCCGACTTTCAGGCATTTTAGAAGGCATAAATACAATAAGTGAATTTTTTGCATGGAATGGTCTTTCCTCCAATGTAAACGGGTCCTTAAAGTTGTCGGTTTTATTTAAAATATCTTTTTTCTCTCCGAAAGACTTGAAAATATAAATTAAAAGGGTATCGTCGGTTTCTCCTATGTTGTAAACAGCTGGCTTGACTCCATCTAAGATATAATCATCAGCTAATTTTGACTTGTTTTCTTTTAGGGCTAAGCCTTTGGCATTAAAGCTTTTAACTACTGTTTTAAGGGTAAGCAGATTATTTTTAGACTTTTCACCTATTTTATAACCGAATGCTCCTGTGGCTATCAAAGCGAGGAGAAATAGAATACTAGTTACTGCCCCCCAAACTTTTAACCTTTTCATCCACTTTTTAAAAGTGTTAGCCTGTGGCAAATCTTCTTTTAGATCTTCAATATTTAACTCATTATTAGAATATTCCTGAACAAGAGCGTTGCAGCTTTCGCATTCTTTAAGATGGTCTTCTACTATTTCCTTGGTAATACTACTTATATCTTCTTCAATGTACAATGGAATTAAGTCTTCTATTAATTCACAAGGATAGTTATTCACTTAAGCCCCTCCTTTTCTATATATTTTTTAAAGGCCAATCTTCCACGGTGTATATTTACCTTTACCCAAGAAATTGAACGACCAGTTATAATTGCTATTTCTTCATAGGAGAGTTCCTGCCAGTCTCTAAGCCAAAGAACTTCACGCTGTTTCTCAGAAACTAGTTTTAAAGCATCTTTAAGTAATTTGTTTTTTTCCTTTCTCTCAAATTCTTCTTCGGGTCCATTTCTGTCTGGCATGTTAAAAACATTTTCATCTATAGAAATTGTTTTAACCGTTTCGCGACAATACTGGTTATACACATTTCTTGCAATTTTATACACCCAGGTGGATACATGAGAGTCACCTCGAAACTTATGAAAGGACTTAACTACCTGAAAAAATGTTTCTTGGGTTAGTTCTTCAGCTATGTGAAAATTGAGTGTTAGTCCATAAAGGTATCTAAAAATAAACTTTTCATATGTCTCATAAACTTTCTGTATGCTCTCCAACTGATTCACCACCTTTATCTATATAGTGTAAAAAATGCAAAAAAAGTTACACATATTCCAAAAACATTTATGAAGACAAGCTACAAGTTTATATGTATTGCCTACAAAAATGCTATCGAAAGGAGGGTTAAGCAATCAAATCTATAGCGGTACTTCTCTTTTACATCTTTGCAAAGTCGATGGGGAGCGAGCGTAAGGCAAAGATTTTTCTTAACTTACCGATATGATACAATTAATATAAAGAAAGTTTGGAGAAAGAGGTTTTCTTATTGAAATACAACATGCCTCTTGTAGAAGGGCTTAAAGAGCATTTAGCAAAAAACCGGTACAGATTTCATATGCCGGGACATAAAGGGGGGAACAACCTTGCTCCTCAAATAGCTGAACTTTTGGGAGAGAAGGCTTTTAAAGCTGATTTTACCGAAATAGAAGGGCTTGATGATTTACATAACCCCCAAGGAGTTATAGGTGTGGCCCAAGAATTAGCTGCCCAATGTTTTGGCGCAGAAGAAACTTTTTTTCTTGTAAATGGGGCAACCAGCGGCATAGAAGCAGCTCTTCTTGCAACTTGTAAGCCTGGTGATATTGTTATTGCTCCCCGTAATGTTCACCGTTCTTTTTTGAGCGGCTTGATTTTAAGTGGAGCCAGACCTGTATATATAGAAGTAAATTATAGTGCTCAAGGGTTACCGCTGCCTTTGAGCTCAGATCAACTCAGGGAAAAAATTAAGGACCACCCTGAAACGAAGGCTGCTTTTGTAGTTAGTCCTACCTACGAAGGCTTATGTATTAATTATGAGGAATTAATACCAGTTGTTAAAGAAGCAGGTGTTAAACTCATTGTGGACGAAGCTCATGGGGCTCATTTTTATTTCTCCCCTAAGTTCCCCAAGCCTGCTTTAACTAGTGGGGCGGATGTAGTGATTCACGGCAGCCACAAAACAATAGGTTCCCTCACCCAGACTGGCATGCTTCATCTTGCTGATAGTCGGGATAGAGACGGCTTTCAAAAGGCTTTAAGTATGGTACAAAGCACCAGCCCTTCCTACTTGTTGATGGCTTCCCTGGACGGGGCCAGGGCTCACTTAGCCCTGGAAGGTTTGGAACTATTCAATAACCTGGTAGAGCTCTGTACAAATGCCCGAAGGGAAATCAACGCTCTATCTGCTTTTTGGTGCTTATCCCAAGAGCATTTGGCCGGACTAGCTTACGATCCGACTAAATTAGTAATAGGAAGCGCTACTGGCTTGACCGGGTTCCAATTAGAATCTGTATTAAGTGCTTACTATATAGATATGGAGATGGCTGCCCTGGGGTATGTTTTGGCCTTAGTCGGTGTGGGCGATGGAGAGGAAACATTAAAATATCTCGTTGGCGTTTTAAAGAGTATTGCTAAAAGTAATGATTTAAAGCATAATCAAAAGCAAAACGGCCTTATTCCTTACCCGCCTTTGCCTAAAGCCCTTCTTTCGCCTAGGGAAGCTTATTTTTCCTCAACGAGGGAGGTTGATTTGCGGGATGCTGAAGGTAAAATAGCTGCCGAACTGATTGCGCCCTATCCTCCAGGGGTACCATTAATTTGCCCAGGGGAGGTATTTACGGCTGAAATTGTGGAATACATCAAAGAACTGTATACTAAAGGAGTAAGATGGCAAGGACCAGCCGATTGTACCTTGCAGAAAGTAAAGATAATAGACTAGTCGTTAGTCGTTAGTTAAAGAACTGGCGACTGGGGACTGACGAGGAGATACTATGAAAGGTTATTTTATTACTATAGAGGGACCTGATGGGGCCGGAAAGACAACCCAATTAAAGATGTTGAGAGATTATCTGCTAGGTAAGGGTTACGAAGTTATCTTGACCAGAGAACCAGGGGGGACACCCTTGGCTGAAAAGATTAGAAACCTTTTGTTAGATCCGGCTTCAGGGGAAATTTGTCCTGTTGCTGAAGCTTTGCTTTACGCTGCTTCACGGGCTCAGCATGTGGCTGAAGTGATACTTCCGTCCTTACAACAAGGCAAAATAGTCTTGTGTGACCGTTTCGTAGATTCAAGTATCGTCTACCAGGGGTTAGGACGAGGTATTGAGCCCCAAGCAATTATTGATATAAATCATTTTGCTACCCAGGGAATAACACCTGATTTAACGATTCTCTTAGATTTAACACCAGAGCAGGGGATGGCTAGGTTGGCTAAAAGAAATAAGGAAAAAAGCCAGGAACTGGATAGACTGGAACAAGAATCTTTAGAATTTTATCATAAAGTTCGGCAGGGTTATTTAGATTTAGCCAAGACCAGTCCCGAGCGTTATAAAGTTATTGAAGCTGATGATTCAATTGAGAACATTCAACAGCGTATTGTCGCCCTAATCGACAAATACTTTACAATATAATAAGGATGAAACTATGAAGGATTTAGATTGTGTATTGGGACAGGAGCAAGCTGTAAGACAATTAAAAAATGCTTTACAAAACAAGGTCATAAGCCATGCCTATTTATTTTTAGGGCCTGAAGGGGTTGGTAAAAGATTAACTGCTTTTAGTTTTGCAGCAGCCCTCAACTGTCAAAATCCTCTTAATGGTTATAAACCATGTGGCAAGTGTCCTGCTTGTAAAAAAATAGAGCATGATAATTACCCGGATCTCCACATCTTAGAGCCTCAAGGCCAATCTATTAAGATAGAGCAAATCCGGGAAATGCAAGGCAAAATCTCCTATAAAAAGCTAGAAGGCAAGTACCAGATTGTTATTTTGGAAGACGCTCAGAAAATGACGGTTGGCGCTGCTAATAGCCTGCTAAAGATCTTAGAAGAACCGCCCCAGGGGACTGTTTTTATACTGATTGCCGATAACTCTCGCCTAATGCTTCCTACCATTATTTCTCGCTGTCAATTGATTCGTTTTGTAGCTTTAAGGTCAGAGTATATCAGCCGCATTTTAGAGTATAATTACGGGATAGGGAAAGAAGATGCGGAACAAATTAGTTTACTAAGTGGGGGTAGTGTTAGTCAAGGCCTTCAAATTAAAGAAAGTTGGGGCGAAAACTCTAATTGGCGCCTTCCAAACAGAATTTTAAACCTGGTTTTTAGCGGAGATATTTGCGACCTATTGCGTTTAAGCGGAGAGATAGAAAAGGATCCTAATTTAACTGTTGTGCTTACAAGTTTAATCGCTTGGTTTAGGGATGGGGTAGTATGGATAAAAACGAGAAGTGTAAAACTACTAAATGCAACGAGTGTCGATACGGAAAAGTTCAAACCCTTGGAAGAAGGTCAAGAGAATAAGGGAGAGCAAGCAATCATTCTTTTAAATCAAGCCCTAAGAAGCCTTAAACAAAATGCTAATACTAGATTGACTTTAGATGTTCTGTTTTTAAAATTATGTTTTTTATTTAATCCAAAATAACCCAAAAGGAGTCGTATAATGGGAGAAAATAAAGTTAAAGTAGTAGGTGTACGATTTAAAAAAGCGGGTAAAATATATTATTTTGATCCTGCAGAACTTGAAATTAAACTACATGATAAAGTAATTGTTGAAACAGCCAGAGGTCTGGAGTATGGGGAAGTGGTAGTAGCACCAAAATGGGTAGATGAAGAAGATGTTGTGTCCCCTTTAAAAAATGTGGTGCGCTTAGCTACGGAAGAAGACTCCGTTCAGGTAGAAGAAAATCAAAAAAAGGAACAAGAAGCTTTCCAGATCTGCTTGAATAAAATTGCAGAACATCAGTTGCCTATGAAGTTGGTAGACGTAGAGTATACTTTTGATGTGAGTAAAATAATATTTTATTTTACTGCCGAAGGACGAGTTGATTTTCGTGAGTTAGTTAAGGATTTAGCTGCCATATTTAAAACCCGGATTGAATTACGGCAAATAGGTGTAAGGGACGAAGCTAAAATGCTTGGTGGTTTGGGTTCATGTGGCAGGGTTCTCTGCTGTGCTTCTTTTTTAGGTGATTTTGAACCTGTTTCCATCCGGATGGCTAAAGAGCAGAATTTATCTTTAAACCCATCAAAAATCTCAGGTATTTGCGGACGCCTGATGTGTTGTTTAAAATATGAAAACGATAATTATGAAGAGCTAAGAAAAAATGCCATTGAGGTGGGGGAATTTGTAAATACACCCTTAGGGCCGGGCAAAGTTATTTATGCCAGTTTACTAAGAGAAAAGGTAACAGTAGAGTTAGAAAATGACAGAATTGAAGAATTTAACGTTTCTGAGGTTGCTAGAATATTAAGCAAAGAAGAGGATAAGCAGTAGTCTCTCAAGGGGGGATAGGGTTGGAAGTTACTGAGGCATTAATCGAGATGGAAAATAAACTGACTGAAATGCTGGAAGAAGTTAAAGAATTAAAAATGAAAGTCTATTCTCTGGAGAAACAAAATCAGCAATTAAGGGCTAAACTATACACTAAGCGTTCTCAAGGAGAAGGCTACGAAAATCTGGCTCGATTGTATGATGAAGGCTTTCATATCTGTCCTATGCATTTTGCCACAACAAGAAACCAAGGTGAGGACTGTTTATTTTGTCTAGGCTTTTTGAAGCGGGAGTAGAGATAAGCCATGTTGCAAGATGAGTTTGTCCTGGAACAGCTAAATCAAGAAGGTTTAGTTATTCTACAGCCTAAGACAGGGTATCGTTTTTCTTTAGATGCGGTACTGTTAGCTCGGTTTCCTGCTCTCAAAAAAGGTTATAAAATTGTAGATTTGGGAACAGGAAGTGGTGTTATACCACTTCTTTTATCGACCAGAGAAGAAAACTTGTTTATCCAGGGAGTAGAGCTCCAACCTCGCTTGGCAGAACTTGCTAAAAGAAGTGTAACGCTAAATAACAAGGAAGATAAAATTGTTATTTGGGAAGGGGATTTAAAGGCTTTACCTAAAGATATGAACGGAAAATGGGATTTAGTTGTCTCCAACCCTCCTTATTTTAAGGTCAACTCCGGGAAAATCAGCGAGGGTGAGAAAGCCATTGCCCGTCACGAGCTTAAATGTAGTTTGGAGGATGTTATTAATACGGGGCAAAGACTTCTTAAGCCTAAGGGGCATTTTGCTCTGGTTCACCGGGCTGAGCGTTTACCGGAAGTAATGAGCTTTTTGTCTCAGGTCAAATTAAATCCCTGGCGGTTGAAAATGGTCCATCCTAAGAAAACAAAAAATGCCGAATTGTTTTTATTGGAAGCGGTAAAAGGTTCCATGCAGACACTTAAGATTTTACCCCCTTTGATTATATTTGACGATTCAGGTCAGTACACTCTTGAAATGGAAAAGATTTATGCTGGCTTTAACATATAAGAAGGTGGAAAAGTTGACTGAAGGTTCAGGGTGTTTATACTTAGTAGCTACACCAATTGGTAATTTAGAAGATATTACTTTTAGAGCCATTAAGGTTCTCCAGGAAGTTGATCTGATTGCTGCCGAAGATACAAGACATACTAGAAAACTATTAAGCCATTATGATATTCATACTCCTTTAACCAGTTATCACAAATATAACGAACTAAGCAAGGGAGAAGAGTTGCTTGCCAAAATAGGCCAAGGCTTAAAAGTGGCCCTCGTTTCAGATGCGGGCATGCCGGGGATATCTGATCCGGGCTACGAGTTGGTGGTTAAGGCTAGGGAAATGGGATTGTCTGTAGTACCTATTCCGGGAGCGACAGCGGCTCTTTCAGCTTTGGTAGTTTCGGGACTTCCTACGTCCCGCTTTGTGTTTGAGGGGTTTTTGCCCCGCAAAGGTAAGGAACGAAAAGCTATTTTAGAAGAACTTAAAAATGAAAAAAGAACGGTAATTATTTACGAGGCCCCTCATCGCTTGGTTAACACCTTGGAGGATTTGCACCAGATCTTAGGCGATAGAAAACTGGTTTTAGCCCGGGAAATCACCAAAAAATACGAAGAGTTTATCCAAGGAACTATTACTTCTATGCTCGAACATTATAAAAATGCCGAACCTAAGGGTGAGTTTACTATAGTTCTAGCTCCGGACGAGTCTAAAACTGATATTAGCGAGGAACCAACTTTAGAACAGGCTATAGAAGAAGTATGGCATTTGGTTGAAGCAGGTACGGACAGAAAAATAGCTATTAAGGAAGTAGCTAAAAACTTTGGCTTTCCCAAGCGAGAAGTTTATAATGCCATGCTTAAAGTGAAAACAGAGGTTGAGGGAAAAAAGGGGTAAAATTATTGGGGTGGAGACATGGAAGCACAAGCTTTGATTAAGGCTGGCGCCTGTGGTTTTGAAACAAGGGTTAATGTGCTATCAGAAAGCAAATTTAAAACCTGTAGAGTTGAAATAACAAGTACTTGTAAGAATATAAGGGCTTTAGGTGAACAACTAAAGGAATTGGAAGCAATGAATGAAATCAAATATGGATTTGAAGGCGAGATATTGCTAAAGGCCAAAAAACTATTAAAAGGATGCTGTGCAGGATGTGTTGTTCCCAGCGGTATATTTAAAACCTTACAAGTAGCGAGTGGTTTGGCACTACCTCAGGAGATTTCCATAAAAATTGAAAAAAAGGATTAGCTTTTGCTCTTTTTTCATTTATGTTAGAATTAATTAGTGTTTTTGGGAAAAAATCTTAATAAGGATTTAATGCTTACTTTTAACAAATGCCGAGTATGATGAGTAAAGAACATGGGAGATGAGGTAATGAAAACGGCAGTTCTTATTCCGGCCTATAATGAAGAACATACTATAGGTCAGGTATTACGAGTAGCTTTGATCTGCCAAGATGTTAATGAAGTTGTAGTCGTTAGTGACGGGTCAACGGATCAAACGGCTAACATTGCTAGGAAATGGGGCGCTAAAGTTATTGATTTGCCGGAAAACAGGGGTAAAGGTGCAGCCATTATGGCTGGACTTAAGGCAACCCAAGCTGAGATTATTGTATTGCTAGATGCTGATTTAGTAGGCCTTAATCCTTCTCACATCAGGCTCTTACTAGAGCCGGTTCGTAGAGGAGAAGCGGACATGACCGTAGGCGTTTTCAAGTCAGGGAGGATTTACACAGATATATCCCAACGGGTGGCTCCTTTTCTAAATGGCCAGAGAGCCGTGAAAAGACAAGTTTTGGAAGCTTTGTCCCATTTTGAGTTGACTAGGTATGGAATTGATATAATTTTAAGCCGCTACGCCAAAAATACTAATTTAAAAGTCGTAACAATCGAACTAAACAATCTAACTCAGTTGATGAAAGAAGAGAAGCTAGGTTTATTCTCTGGAATTGCAGCCCGTTTAAGAATGTACTGGGAAATCATAGTTGCCCTGAAATACAAGCTCCCTCCTTGTTAATATTTAAAAATAAAACATAAACTTTTTGCCTATTCTGAAAGGGATAGGTTTTTATTTTACTTATTCGCCCGTTTTTTGATATTGCTAGAATTTATACAAAGTGTCAAGGAATACAGAACTGAAATAAGCCTAAGTTGTTATTGACATCTTAGCGAAGTAAACATATACTCTATATAGATGGTCATCTATATAGGGGTGATTAGATTGAAATCTGATTACGAAAATAATGCCAAGATTATTAAAGCCCTGGCAGATCCAAGCAGACTAAAGATAATTGACATTTTATCTTGTGGAGAAAGGTGTGCTTGTGAAATTTTAAAGCATTTCGACTTTACCCAGCCCACCCTTTCTCATCATATGAAAGTTTTGGCCGACTGCGGTTTAGTTGAATCTAGAAAGGAAGGGGTATGGAATTATTACAATTTAAATACTACCAACTGTAATAAGCTTATTTTATTCCTGATGAATCTTATTACAGATACAGAAGATTGTATTTGTAAAGATAAGCCTAAGAGTACATGTGAATAGTAGAGAGGGGATCAATTTGAGTTCGAAAAAAACTGAAGGCATTAGTTTTTTTGAAAAATATTTGACTATCTGGGTGCTTTTATGTATGGCTGCAGGTATTTTAATTGGTAAGTATCTACCTGAGATTCCTGCTTTTCTTGAGAAGAACCAGTATGCACAGCAAAATATTCCTATTGCCATCCTTATCTGGATTATGATTTATCCCATGATGATGAAGGTTGATTTTCAATCCATTAAGAATGTAGGGAAGCGTCCCTTAGGTATTTTTATATCTAGTGGCACCAGCTGGTTAATTAAACCTTTCTTGATGTTTGGCTTAGCATCATTTTTCTTTAAGATAGTGTTTAAAGCTTTTATCCCTGCTGAACTGGCACAGGACTATGTAACCGGAGCAGTACTGTTAGGTGCAGCTCCCTGTACGGCTATGGTATTTGTTTGGAGCAATCTTACCAAAGGTGACCCTGCCCATACCCTTGTCCAAGTTTCAGTTAACGACTTGCTTATTATAGCCTTATTTGTACCAATAGTTTCCTTCTTACTTGGCATAAACAATGTTCCGATTCCTTGGGATACACTAGTATTTTCTATATTACTCTTTGTAGCCGTCCCACTAGTGGCCGGTTACTTTACACGCAGTACAATGATCAAAAATCATGGTGAGGAATACTTCAATGACAAGTTTGTTCCGAAGTTTGATGGCATAACAACTGTGGGCTTACTCTTGACCTTGGTTATTATCTTTACCTTCCAAGGTGATGTTATACTGGAGAATCCGGTTCATGTTCTGATGATAGCGGTTCCGCTCATTCTGCAAAATGTTATTACGGCTTTTTTTGCTTATGGAGCTTGCAAATGGGCAAAACAGCCTCATAATATAGCAGCACCTGCTGCCCTAATCGGCGCTTCTGACTTTTTCGAATTAGCAGTAGCGGTAGCTATTTCTTTGTTTGGTCCTAATTCACCTGTTGTTTTAGTTACCACGGTAGGAGTATTGACAGAAGTACCTGTTATGCTGGCCCTTGTTGGTTTTGTTAATAAAACAAGACATTGGTTTCCAACCCCAGCTTTTGAAGTAAAATAATATTACTAAGTGTTTAGGAAAAGGGGTAGGAGAATGCCAGTTGCGATTATTTCAGATATTCATGGCAATATTAAGGCCTTGGAAGCAGTTTTAAGTGATATAAAAAAACAAGGGTTAGAAGAAATATATTGTGCAGGAGACTTGGTAGGCTATGCCCCATTTCCTAATGAAGTTATAGATTTAATTCTAAGAAAAAATATTCTTACCATCATGGGTAATTATGATGATGGGGTAGGGTTTGATAAGCCTGAATGTGGTTGTGCTTATATAGACTCTAAATCAAAGGAGTTAGGAAAACAATCTATTGAGTGGACTAAAAAGGAAGTCAGCGCTGAAAATAAGGAATTTCTTCGGAGCCTTCCTACCCACATTGATTTTAAGCGGGGAGATTTTAATGTTAAGGTAGTTCACGGTAGTCCGCGCAAAATCAATGAATATCTTTTTGAAGATAAACCGGAACAAACCTTACGGCGGATTGTAGAGGAAACTGGGGCGGATATTCTAGTCTGTGGTCATACTCATAAGCCCTACCATAAAGTTTTAGGAGATAAACATCTCGTTAATGTGGGAAGTGTAGGTAAACCGAAACATGGTGACTCCCAGGCTGTTTACGGGGTATTAGATCTCAAAAGCGGAAAATTGGAAGTACAGTTTATAAAAATTCCCTACGATGTAGAATCTGTAGCTCAAGCTATAGAAAAAAGTAAACTTCCTAACGAATTTGCTGTGGCTTTATGGGAAGGAAGAGGGTAAAGGATATCACATTGGCACGGTTCTAAACTAAACATAGATGAGTATCCATAAATGGCAAATGGAGAGGAGATAAAATTAGGTGCTTATTTTAAAATGGTTTAATGCTCAATTACTTAAGATGGAGTGGCTTCATCATTTAGTAGAGCTTTTGGTAAATGCTTTTGGATTGGATATAAACAGTAGAGTGGGGGGAAGTATTCACTTTTTTATTTATGACACCATAAAGATCTTTATTTTGCTTTCGGTCTTAATCTTTGGCATATCTTATATTCAAAGTTTTTTTCTACCCGAAAGAACCAGAAAAATATTAGGAAGATTCCGGGGGGTTTGGGCCAATATATTGGCTGCCTTATTGGGGACGGTTACTCCCTTTTGTTCCTGCTCATCAATTCCGTTGTTTATCGGCTTTACTAGTGCAGGGCTGCCAATAGGAGTTACCTTTTCCTTTTTAATTTCTTCCCCCTTGGTTGATTTAGCATCTATAATCTTACTTGCCAGTATTTTTAACTGGAAAATTGCTATCGCTTATGTAGTTGTAGGTGTTGTTCTGGCAGTAATTGGAGGCTCTGCGATTAGCAAATTAAAACTGGAAGAGTATGTAGAACCTTATGTTTATGGTAATAAGGTTATGGATGGAGAGCAGGAAGAATTAACTGTTAAGGACAGGGTAGATTTTGCTAAAGAGCAAGTGCTTGATATTACCAAAAGGGTCTGGCTATATGTCATAATTGGTGTAGGTATTGGCGCTGCAATTCACAACTGGGTACCGGAGTCCATCATCTCTACTATACTGGGAAAAGATAAATGGCATTCGGTACTATTGGCTACGTTTGTTGGCATACCTATGTATGCTGATATCTTCGGGACGCTTCCCATTGCTGAGGCTTTGGTGGCCAAAGGGGTGGGGCTTGGCACCGCCTTAGCATTTATGATGGGCGTAACCGCTTTGTCTCTTCCTTCCATAATTATGTTAAGCAAAGCGGTAAAGCCTAAACTGTTAGCCACCTTTATCGGTATAGTTACGGTAGGTATTATAGCCATTGGTTATTTGTTTAACAGCTTTACCTATCTTTTGCTGTAAAATTGGCTAATTTAGCAATATAAATTTTAAACACTTGTCAAAGATTTTGTGTTATGTTAAACAAGTGGTAGCGGAAATTTTTAAAGCAAAGTGAGGTTGGTTTGATGATTATTAAAATTTTAGGTGGTGGCTGCGCTAATTGCAGAAAGTTATATACCATTGCAGAGCAAGCGGCACAAGAATTAGGGGTCCAAGCTGAACTCGTAAAGGTTCAAGACATGAGAGATATTGTAAGTTATGGCGTAATGCGCACCCCGGCTTTAGTTATCAACGAAAAGGTTAAAGTTTTTGGCAAAGTACCTAAAATCGATGAGGTAAAAAAATATATTTCTGAAGAGATGTAAATTAATAGGCATGCCTGACTAAACAGTCTTTCGGGCATGTCTTTTTAAATCCATTGTACCGGTATTATTTTTGTGCATAATAGTAATAGGTATGCTAATTTACAGCTCATGTGTCGATTAGGAGGCTTAATTAAGTGACTAGTATCTTGAAAGATGTAAACCTTGCTTTACTTAAAAAAGTGGAAATTTGGAAATGGACTAAAGAAGATGGGGGAAAGAAAGTCGAAGCTCACTTAAGCATAGAAGAACCGTTAGCTCTTGAGCTCAACGGCAAAACTGCTGCCATTCTCATGCGCTTACCTGGTAATGAGAAAGAACTGGCAGTGGGATTTTGTATTTCTGAAGGGTTGGTCAAGGATTTTAAGGATATTGTTCTGGTCCATCACTGTGGGAGTTTAGGTTTAAATTCACCAGCTTCCGAAGATGGGGTGGAGCAGCGTAATGTTGTTAAAATAAAAACCACTAGGGAAACTGTTTCCAGTTCAGAAGACTTAGCCATGTTATTAGTCCGCTCAGGCTGCGGTAGAACTAATCTGGACATAGCCCAGCTGGACTTACCCGTTTGTCGGAGTCAAACAACTGTAGAGGCTAAATCCCTAGGAAGAATGTTGGTGCTTTTAGCCGGTGAACAAAAACTAAAACATGTCAGCGGCGGTGTTCACTCAGCCGTCCTTTTTGATCAAAAAGAGCAGATTATTTGCAGTTACGAAGATGTAGGAAGACATAACGCCATGGATAAAGCTATAGGTTATGCTCTGATGAGGGACATACCTTTAGACGATAAAATAGCATTAATTAGCGGCAGGGCCAGTTACGAAATGATTACTAAAGCGGCTAGAGTAGGCATACCTATAATGTTATCTATCTCTTTGCCCACTTCCCTGGCAGTAGAGTATGCGGATAAATGTGGGATCACTTTAGTAGGAGGCTTAAGGCAAGGCAAATTTAACGTTTATTCTCATCCTAATCGTATATTATTTTGACTTAAAGATGCTTATATCACTTAAGCATCTTTATTATTTGGACAAGGAGTGTTAATAACTATAAACTTTTATAGTATTATGAAATTATATAAATTTTTAAATAATAAACTGTAAAAGTGGTGTTAAACATGTTTAAAACTATAGCTTTAAAACTATTAGAAGAATTAGGACCTCCTATAAAAATGCCAGTACAAATCCGAGATATAAATGAGGAAATTGTTGCCTCTGCTAACTGTAAAGATCAACTTACATTAGAAGATGGGGAGAACCAAGGTTTTTGGCAAAAACGCGATCTTTATCATAACTACCAAAAAATTGGTTCTATTTGGCTTTATGGCCAAACTGAGGAGGCGAGGATTTATCTCAACTTATTAGTAGCGGTATTTCAGCAAAATTATCGGAAAAAGAAAAACAGCAAAGTTCAGTTAGAAGAAGATGGGTTGCGGCTCCTTTTAACAACTCAATGTGAGCTTCAAGCTATCCCTAACCTTTTAGCCCAGGCTGGACTAAAGCTCGGCCGAAGTCAATATGTATTTGTTATAGAAACTAAGGGGACTGAGGCTGGGCAAGTAGATAATATGCTCAAAAAGGTGTGGCGGAAACAAAATGCTTATAGTGCCAAAATAACTGAAAATACCTTAGCTTTTGTTGTTGAAAATCAACTGATTGAAGAGACGGCAGATGATTTTGCCCTTATGCTCCATCAGTTAATTTTAGACGAATTATATCTGGAATGTCGGATAGGTTTTTCTACACCTGCTGATGCTCCCCAGATGCTGTCAGAAAAGTTTAAGGAAGCTATGGAGGCCTTGAAATTAACAAAGTACTTTGGACTTCTACACCATGTTATAAATTATAGTAAAATAAGCCTTTTAAAGTTATTGAAATCTATTCCTGAATCAACTCTAAAAAAGATCAGTACATCTTTCGGTCATGAATGGCAGTTATTAGCTGGGGATAGGGAACTGCTGCTTACTCTGCAGAAGTATATAGACTTTAATTTAAATGTAAGTGAAGCCGCCAGGAGTTTATTTGTTCATCGTAATACTCTGCTATATCGGCTGGGGAAAGTACAAAAATTAACGGGCTTAGATTATCGGAACTTTGACGATATGGTCTTCTTAAGGTTGATGATGCTAATTAACGCCAAAGAATAGCAGGTAGGTGGAAGTACTTATCCAGCAATGAAGGATGGTTAAAAGCAGTTGCTTTACAGAAAACAGTCGCAAGATTAACAAAGTTTTTACAATTATGGAACTTACCTTAATTAAGATACGTCAAAACAAATTAAAAGTAAAATGTTACCAGGGGGGTGAACTTTTGCCATTAATTAAACTTCAGGGCATTACTCGTCAGTACAGGCTAGGTCAAGTTCAAGTTGATGCCCTCAAAAATATTGACCTCCTAGTCGAGGAAGGGGACTTTATTTCCATCATGGGACCTTCCGGCTCAGGTAAGTCTACCCTGTTAAATATTATCGGATGTTTGGATCGTCCTACATCAGGTATTTATGAACTGGCTGGTGAGCGAGTGGAGAAATTGAGCGACAGTAAATTGGCCGATATTCGAAACCGTTTTATTGGGTTTGTCTTTCAAAGTTTCCACTTGTTACCGGATCTTGATGCCCAGGCTAATGTGGAATTACCCTTGATTTACCGGGGAATGGGTGGTCGGGAACGGCATCGTAAGTCACTAGCTGCCTTAGAGGCAGTAGGCTTAGCTAAGCGCAGGAACCATCGGCCGTCCCAGCTTTCAGGAGGTGAACAACAGCGGGTGGCTATTGCCCGAGCCTTAGCCGGTGAGCCGGCAGTTATCCTGGCCGACGAGCCTACCGGCGCCCTAGATTCCCAGTCAGGTCGTAATATTATGGCTATCTTTCAAAGACTAAACCGGGAGCAGGGCCTGACTATCGTTCAGGTTACCCATGAGGAAAATATAGCTCGCCACGGACATAAGGTAATTCACCTTTTAGACGGGCAACTGGAAAAAGAGGAAGCTTTGGACCATCCGCTGCAGGCTTTGCTGGAAGAATCTACAGCGGCTGTAAGTTAGTTTAGGGAGGTGACAGTAATTTGTTGCAGCGTGTGATAATGATAATTGTAATTTTGGGAATTGTCCTCGGTGGCGGCTACTATGCCTTTCAACAGCTAATTCCCCCGCCGGAACAAGAAATGGCAGGACCGGTCTATTCCACTCAGCCGGTGACTCGTGGTGACATAAGGGTTGGTGTTGATATTACAGGTCCTTTGAACCCGTCCCGGGGAGGGGGATTACAAGTGGAATACAGGCCCAGCTCAATCGGCGTTAGCAGCTATATAATTGAATCCCTCTTAGTAGAAGAAGGGGATCCGGTGCGGCAAGGTCAGGTTGTAGCAGTTTTAGATTCCCCTGACTTGTATAGTAAAATAAAAAATCTGGAAGACGAAATCAGCTCTAAACGAAAGTATTTAGCTGATTTGCTGGACGTTGGAGTAGATGAATTAACCGGGGTAAACCCTGCTAGGGGAATAACCATGCGTGCTCCTATCGACGGTCGGGTTATAGGGTTAGTCGTAGAGGAAGGAACAGAAGTGGGGCAGGGCCAAACAGTAGCCCGCATAGTAGATGATTCTCGTTTTAAGATGACTGTTAACATGACTTCGGGTGAGTTTAAGCAAGCCAAAAAGGGCGAATTGGTCATTTTACGTTTCCCTCAATTTGACACCATGGTGGAAGCTAAAGTAGTAGATATTAATCCTAATTCCATGCCTATGAAAAGTTCAGAATTAAATTTGACTGCTGACGGTAGTGTAAATAGTGGGTTGGAAAGCTATGAACATATTTACAAGGCTACAATTGAAGGAAAAAATCCTGGCTTGATTCAGCCTGGTATGATAGCCCAAGTAGGCTTTGCAGGGATTTTGGCCGAAAGTTCTGAAAAAGTTGATATAAATAATCTTGACGCCAGGTGGCTCCGTTATAGAGCTAAGGTTGATGGTTTTGTGAAGGAAGAAAGGATTTTTAACAGGGCAGAAGGGATTGCCACCGTTGTTTATGTGCGGGAAATGGAAATGGTGAAGGCCGGGGATCCTATTGTATCCATGGCCGGCAAAGAAGTACAGCAGGATATAGAAAACAGGTTGGAAGAGCTCCGACGGTTAGAAGCAGATTTGTTTGACCTCCAGTCTCAAATTGAATTACTTGAAGTCCGAGCACCTATGGACGGTATTGTGGCCAGCATAGAAAAACAGCCGGGACAATCTTTACATCCGGGGGAATGGTTTGGCTATATCTACAATACATCTGATATGCGTCTGTGGGGTCAGGTAGATGATGTAGACGTGCTGCTGGTCCAACAAGGAGCCCCGGTACAAGTTACGGTGGATGCCCTTCCAGGCAAAGTTTTTGAGGGAACTGTGGAAATGGTAGACACTATGGGAACGGATCATAACGGAATTACTCGTTTTGGTGTAAACATTAAAGTAGTAGGTAGTGTGGAACTACGACCAGGAATGCAAGCCAAGGCCCATGTTGAAGCAGGTAGTGCGGAAAATGTTTTACTCGTACCCCTGGAATCCATTTTTGAAGAAGATGGGCAAACTAAAGTTGAAATCCTTGAATCTAGTGGTATACCAAAAGTAGTGTCGGTTCAACTTGGGTTGATGAACCATCGGGTGGCTGAGGTGAAAAGTGGTTTAGAGGAAGGCCAACTGGTGATTACAGGCAGTACTGCTGATCTGCTTCCCAGTCAACGTATTAAGTCTAATGATATTCTGTTGCCGGTTAATGAGGAAAGCGATGGGAGTCAAAATAGCAACGCCAATGCAGAAAGTCTGAATTAAGGTGAGAATCGTGAAAATACTTAAAAGATTTTATTCTTATCTGATTAGATTTTGGTTTAGTGCTCAGATGGCCTGGCATGGGATATTAGCTAAACCCTTGCGCTCAGCTTTAACAATTTTAGGTGTAACAATCGGAGTTGCTTCTGTAGTAAGTTTGATGGGAATCGGCGAAGGAGCGCGACAGTCAGTAGTGCGACAGTTTGAAAGTCTTGGTTCCAATGTAATAGTGATTAAGGCTCTGCAACCTAATGTTGAGTTTTTGTCCGAAGAAGCTGAGGAATTGGTAGAGCGGGTAGAAGGTATAAATTTGGCTACACCTGTTGTTCAGAGCAAGGCTAACATGAAGTGGAGGAGAGCCAGGGGAACAGTAGATTTGCTCGGTGTTAATGAGCAGTTTCCCGATGTTCGGGATCACAAACTTTTAACTGGCCAATTTTTTTCCAAATTCCATGTGGAATTACGATCGCCGGTAGCAGTACTGGGCTACAATATTGGTGCGGGTCTATTAGACGGACGGGATCCGGTAGGCAAAACTTTTACCTTAGATAACACTACTTACCGGATATTAGGGGTATTGGAGCCTAAAGGTACAGGCCAGGGCGAGAACATTGATGATAAGATATTAATCCCCTATACTTCTGCCCAGCGTATTGCGGAAAAGAAGACAGTCGAAGAAATCTGGGCCAAGGCAGATTCTGCCCAGGAAGCTGATTTGGCAGTAGTCCAGTTAGGGCGGATTTTTCGTCGCAAATTGGGACTGGATCAGTCTGCTCCTACTCCTGTATTAAACGAAAACCAAATAGATGTGGCAGGTGAGGCGTCAGCAGAGGCAGAAAAAATGGCAGTAGTCAAAGAGGAAATGGCAGCTGCTACCGAAGGTTATTCTGTACCGGAGCAGCAAGCTTCAGGTTTACCTACCGGTCAAGACCTGCTTACTATTACCAGCCTTAATCAACTGGTTGATGAAGCTGACAAAGCCAATCGCATAATGACTTTGCTTCTGGGGGGAATTGCTGCAGTCTCCTTGTTAGTAGGGGGACTGGGTATTATGAATATTATGCTAGTTGCTGTTACTGAACGAACTGGCGAAATCGGCCTTCGCCGGGCCTTAGGAGCTAAGCAGGCCGATCTACTGGTTCAGTTCCTGCTAGAAGCATTATACCTGAGCGGTATGGGAGCTATTGTTGGAGTAGCAGTCGCTATCTGGGGCATGAATGTCTTTTCCAATTATGGTTTTGAGTCGGTTATTAGTTTACAGGCTGTTGAGATTGCTTGTGGGGTTGCTCTTGGTTCGGGACTCTTGTTCGGCGTATATCCAGCCATTACCGCTTCGTCAGTACCACCGGTCGAAGCTTTACGGAGGTAGTTTATCAGAAATAATGGAAAGAGCAAGGTACCTTTTTTAGCTACCTTGCTCTTTCTTCATTCCATTATTAAAAACAGTCCTATACAATGAAAGCTTATTTACCTGGTAACTAAAATCAAGTTTTCGGCACCATTCCAGGAGATCTTATATCCTAATTCACTTGTAACAATTCGAAGTGGAACATACGAAGTGCCGTTGCTAATAAAAGCAGCGTTGGCTTCTGGTTTTTCGCCAACCGGCAGCACAAAAGTCTTAGCTCCTTTAGTTATGACTAGTTGTTTAGGGCTGGACTGGAAAGTTACTTGAGCTCCAAAATGCTTTCGTACAGCATGGGAGGAAATATAAGTGGTACCTTGGTTAGAACATATACCCTCTTGGACTAAAAAAAGTTCTTGGTCATAATGTCCTTCCTCATTTTCCCGGATATCTGATAAATAATGAGTGTTACTGATGAGCCCGGCATATGTAGTCAAGATCTCCTCATTATCAGTTAGAGCATAATTATTAATCTGGCGGTTTGCAACACCATCAACTATATTGTTAACGTCAAAGTAAAAGATAGATTTTACTCTAGGGTATCTAGTTTTTAATCCTTCATACATCCGCGTGATTTTGGCTATAGCAAAATCTACATATTCCATATTATCGGTAATCGTAAAGTGAGTAGCTCCGTACTCCGAAATTTGAATAGGTTTACGTTCACTAAAAGTATTATAGACATAATCGAGAAGCTCCAAAGGATCTTCATGGTCGGCCCGGTGTCTAATACTATCATTGTGATATACTACGTTATAAATATTTACCCCCACCCAATCTACATATTCATCGCCAGGATAATATGTTAAAATGGTAGATTGAGGAAAAGTAAAAACAGTCCAGACCATCATCACGTTTGGTGCTTCTTCGGCCATCACATCATGGACTAAACGCCACTTTTCGATATACTTTTCAGGATCACCGCTGTAGGCTGTCCAGTCACCGTTCATTTCCGAAGCAAATCTTAAAAATACCGGCACTCCAGATTCATTTAGTTTGCGGGCAAAGGTACGAAGGTAGGTATCATCTTGCACTACATCCAAACCATCGTTAGGTTCCCAAGCAATATGGGGAACAGCACCTACTTCTTGCAAGTCCCTAAACCAATCTTCGGGAAAAGGTTGTCCATAACCGACGTATCTAAAAAAGGAGGCATGTTTCTTCCCTGTTAGCTCGTTAAATTTAGCCATATCGTAGTTGATCAGGCTATCTTGTAAAACATAAGCTCCTATGTACAAACCCTGTCTAGGTTCGTACTTTGCCAATTTATAACCATCATTTTCAATAAGGATTCTAGGTTCTTGATTTGCCCACGCAGTAGTCTGCATAAAAAATAAAGCGAAGAGGATAGACAGGAGTAAAGGCTTCATAAAATACTTCGTTACTTTCGACAATTACATCACCTCATACTATTTGACTGTCATTTTGCCAAAAAAGTTCCCGAAACAGGACGTATTTGTTTAATTTTAGCCAAAGGAGGCTAACAAATAACTCAGGCTGTTGAAGGGGTAGGAGGTAGTTTTGGCGAAATAAAAAGAAAAGCATAAGTGGTGAGCTAAGTGGAACGTGGTGATATACTGCTATGTGATCTTGACGCTTTTTACGCGTCAGTTGAACAACTGGATAATCCAGAGATCAAGGGTAAGCCTGTAATTGTAGGCGGGGATCCTGGAAAAAGGGGAGTTGTATCAACTTGCTCCTATGAGGCAAGAAAATTTGGCGTAAGATCTGCTATGCCTCTCATGACTGCTCAAAGATTATGTCCTCAGGGCATATTTTTAAAAGTGAATATGCCTAGATACCAAGAAGTTTCTAATAAGGTTTTTGATATCTATCAAAGTTTTACACCTCAAATTGAAGTTGTCTCTATTGACGAGGCTTATTTGGAAGTAAGGAAAGGACAGGGAACTGAAATTGCGGCTAAAATCAGAAAAACTGTCAGGGAAGAGTTGGGCCTTACGGTATCAATAGGGGTAAGCAGTAACAAATTACTTGCAAAAATAGCCAGCAATATGGCTAAACCGGATGGATTGAAAGCTTTGTGGCCTGATGAAGCAACTAGGGAGTTGGGAAACTGTTCGATCAGGATTATTCCCGGAATTGGCCCTAAAACAGCTGAAAGGTTTAGGCAATACGGGATAAAAACAATTGCCGAGTTAAGGGCTCAAACCAGGAAATGGTTTATTAGACATTTTGGTTCCAGAGGCGAAGAAATTTATAAGTTTGTTAACTGGGTTGATGAGCGTCCTCTGGTTCTTGATAGAGAACGAAAGTCTATAGGGGAAGAGATTACCTTTTCCGAAGATATAGCAGATAAAAATCAACTGCTTAATGTGCTAAATCAAATAAGCGCGGAAGTTGGTTATAGGCTCAGGAAAGCCGGTTATCATGCCAGAACTTTAACTATCAAAGTAAGGTATTCTGACTTTAAAACAACAACCAGATCTAAAACTGTTGAAAACTTACTTTATACCGATTGGGATATTTATGAGACTGCACGAAACTTGTTTAATGTTTTGAAAAAAAACAAACCTATTAGGCTCCTAGGCATACAAGTTTCCAATTTTGGTAAGGATATACAACTGAGCTTGTTTAATGACGAAAATGAGAAAAAAGCACGATTGGCTGATGTAGTCGATAGGCTTAACAATAAATACGGGAAAAGAATTATAAGTAGTGGACTAGGTTTACCTATGAAGAAGGAGGAGTTAAGATGATTCAATTAGTTACTGATAGTTCAGCTGATTTACCTCAAGAATTGCTTGATGAGTATAACATTTCGGTAGTGCCTCTTAATATTACAATTGATGGAAAGCAGTATTTAGAAGGAGTAGACTTATCTCCAGAGGAATTTTGCGCTAGGATGTTAAGCTCCAAGGAATTACCCAGAACCTCTCAGCCTTCGCCGGCAACTTTTGCCAAAAAATTTAAAGAGCTGGCCGGTAAAGGTCCTATCCTATGTTTGACCATATCCTCAGGTTTAAGCGGTACATACCAGTCGGCTTGCATTGGCAGAGATCTATCTGGGGAAAACGTAACTGTAATCGATACCTTGGCCGGTTCCCTGGCTCATGGTTTGCAGCTCTTAGAGGCAGCGAAGCTAGCTGCCAAAGGGGCAACAGTAGATAAAATAGTAGAATTTCTTAAAGAGTTTCGGAAGCATTCCAATATCATAATTTTACTTCACACCTTAGAAAACATTGTGAAGGGTGGGCGGCTAAGTAAGTTTCAGGGTTCCCTCGCTAAGATCTTAAACATTAAAGTTATCCTGGAAGGTATTGAAGGTAAGGTAGAGCTAGTTGAAAAGGTACGGGGGACAAATAAGTTTTTAAATAGAGCCCTTGAGATGATCGGAGAAAAGAAAAAGGATTTTTCCGAAACTGTGTTTGGTATCACCCATTTGGATAATCGAAAGGACGCCTTATTTTTAAAGGAAGAATTAATTAATAGGTATAAGCCGAAAGATGTTATCATCAATTACATGGGAGCTACTATGGGAACTTATGCCGGCAGAGGCGGAATGATCGTATCCTTTTACTAATGGCAAAAGTTCCAGGGACAGGCATCTGATTCGTGTTTAACCAAGCTACCCGTTCCTGGAACTTCCAGATTTCGTTTAAGTTCTTTATAACTTTAATGCTATCTTGGCTCCTTCGTCAATTGCTTCAACAGCTTTGCGAGGCTCAGCAGCGTCACCAATTACATAGAGCTCTTTAACTTTGCCGGCTAATTCTCTTTCCAGCGGGTTATAGGACTTAGCGCCTACAGCTAAGATGACCATATCGAAACCGGAAAGTTCAAATGTGCCGTCTGGGTCTGTGCAAATTGCTCCGTCATCAGTAAATTTTTCTACTTTGGTTTGAGTATGGATCTCTACGCCACTATTTTTCAAAGTTTGAAGTATAAAATACTTTGTGCTAAAGCTAATATCGCTGCCCACATCATCCAGCATTTCAACAATAGTTGCTTTGCGATTTTGGCTGATTAGATGTTCAGCTGTTTCTAGGCCTACCATGCCGCCACCCACAACCAGGACGTTATTGCCAAGCATTACTTTACCTAAGAGGGCATCTACC